>CALJLK010000278.1 GCA_937982655.1 uncultured Sandaracinus sp. | reverse complement strand
ACCGTGCGACCGGTGGTGAAGTCGACCCCCCGAACGACCGTGCGTTCGACCGTGCAGTCGACCGTGCAGACCGTGCGCGTGCGATCGACGGTGCGATCGACCGTGCGAGCGGCGGGGCCGCGGAGGATCCGATCGCTGCGCGCCACGAGCCACGTGCGCTCGTCACCGCACCGGAGGCAACCAGACGTCGAGCGCGCGCCGCTGCGTGACGTTCGCGCTCGGATCGACCTCGAGCTGCCACGCGTCCGCCGGGCGTGCGCCGAGCGTCAGCGGCATCCGACGAAGCCGCCCGCGCCGCGCGATCGTCAGCTCGACCTGCGTCCCCGCGCGCATCCGACCGAGGCGCTCGTCGAGCTGCGCGGGCAGGCGCTCGTCGTCGATCGCGAGCAGCTCGTCCTCGACCTGCAATCCCGCCGCTTGGGCCGGCGTCCCGCTCGCGACCTCGCGGACCACCAGGCGCCCGCCTTCGTTCGCGACGTCGGCGCCGATCCACGCGGCGGCGCTTTCGCTCGGTGCCGTCGGGCGAAAACGAAGCCCGAAGTACGAGAGCGCGGGCGCGTAGTCGAGCTCTGCGGTGTCGTCGACCGCGCGCGCGAAGAAGCCCGAGAGATCCGCTTCCGCGATCTCGGAGACGAGCGCGCGGAAGCTCTCGCGCGTGTAGCCGGACTCGCCGAAGCGCTCGTAGGCGGCGCGCATCACGTCGTCGAGTGAGTGGCCGCGACGACGCAGCTCCGCGTCGAGCAGGAACGCGACGATCGCGCCCTTCACGTAGTAGCTGACGCGGCTGCTGCGCGCGTGCTCGTCGGGTCGGTAGAACTTGATCCACGTGTCGAACGACGCGTCCGCGAGCGACTGGATCGAGCGACCTGGTGTGTCCTGGAGGCGCTGGATCTGCTTGGAGAGCGCGGCGAGGTACTGCTCGCGCGACGAGAGCCCCGCGCGGTGGACGAGCAGGTCGTCGTAGTAGGAGGTCACGCCTTCCACGATCCAGAGATCGCGCAGGTAGACCTCGTGCTCGTAGTCGAAGGGGCCGAGCGTCTCGGGCCGCAGGCGTTTCACGTTCCAGGTGTGGAAGAGCTCGTGGCTCGCGAGGCCGAGCCAGCTCCGGTACGCGTCGTCGTCGCGGGCGTCCCAGCGGTCGCCCATCATCATCGTCGAGCGCGCGTGCTCGAGCCCGCCGCCGCCGCCGAGGAGCACGTTGAAGAAGACGTAGCGCGGGTAGGGCACGACTCCCCAGAAGGCGTGCTGCGCGGTGACGATGCGCTCGACGTCGTCCATCGCGCGTTCGGGGTCCCAGACCGCGCCGCCGCCGATCGTGGCGACGAGGTGCGGCACCCCGCCGATCGTCCGCTCACGCACGTCGACGTCGCCGCAGACGATCGGCGAGTCGACGAGCTCGTCGAAGTCGCGCGCGACGTAGCGGAGGGTCCGTGCGGTGCCGTCGGCGGCCGGAGCCTCGGCGTTTGCTTCGGGCGCAGCCGCGACGGCCTCGTCGGCGTTCGGCGCGTCGTCGTGCGGCGCGTCGCTCGGCGCGTCGCTCGGTGGGGCTTCGTTCGGCGAAACTTCGTTCGGTGGGGCTTCGTTCGGTGCTTCGGCCTCCGACGGCGCGGATGGGGGGGCTTCGTTCGGCGTTTCCGCACCCGCCGGCCCGTTCGGAGCGGCTTCGTTCGGCGCGGCTTGGTTCGGCGCGGCTTCGTTCGGCGCGGCTTCGTTCGGCGCGGCTTCGTTCGGCGCGGCTCCCCCCGTGATCGTGGTGCTCGCACCGAGCGCGACCTCGTCGAGCGCGCTCACGCAGCGGGCCCAGGTCGGCGCGAGCGCGAGCCGCACGTCCTGCGGCAGGCTCGTTCGTCCGACCGGCGCGAGGAACAAGCTCGCCCCGTTCAGCGACGCCACGTCGGGATCCACGAAGCTCGTTCGGACGGAGGCCTCGCGCGCGTAGACGCGGTAGCGCACGACCACGCGCTCGGGCAGCGGGCCCTCGCCCGTGATGCGCCAACGGTTCTTCGCGACCTTCTCCATCGCGAGCCGGGTCCCGTCGGGGGTGGTCGCGCCTTCGCTCTCGACCTGCCGCGCGAACTCGCGCACGAGGTACGAGCCCGGGGTCCACACCGGCATGAAGAGCTCGAGCGCCTCCCCCGAAGCGGGGAAGGTGCTGCGGACCTCGACGTAATGGGTGCTGGGCGTGGGGAAGCTGAGCTCGTGGGAGACCGTCTCGGACGAGTCGAGCTCGGGCAACGGCGTCGGCGTCTCGCGGCGCGTCTCCGTGGTGGTCGTGGTCGGCGTCTCGGTCGGCGTCTCGGCCTCCGGGCTGCGCGTGCACCCGACCGACTCGGGCGTGCAGCCGAACAAGAGCGCGACGAGCGCCGCGACGGACCGACGAGGAGAACGCATCGCCCGCTGGTACCGCGGAACGCCACGTCGATCCAGCAAGTCGGCGGTTGACCCCGCCGACCCGGTCGAGAACCGACGCGGATCGTGCGCGCCGCTGGCGTGTCCGCGGTCGCTCGTGCGAGCGTCGCGCCGCAGTGTCCTGGGCTCGCCGCCATCGCCTGGACTCGATCGGCGTCGTCGCCGCGATCGTGTACGGGCTGCCCTCGCTCGCGTACCGCTACGGGCCCGACCAAGCGATGTTCCACTACGTCGCGCGCGAGTGGCTCGACGGACGTCTGCCGTACCGCGACGTCTTCGACGTGAAGCCGCCCGGCATCTTCGTGCTCGAGGCGATCCTGCTGACGCTCTTCGGGGAGTCGGAGGTCGTGCTCCGCGCGGCCGCGCTGGTCGCGGTGATCGCGGTCGGGGCGCTCGCGGCGCTCGCCTTCGGGGACGATGGGCCGACTGCGACGAGCGGGCCGAGCGAATCGAACGCGACGGGGCCGACGGCGACTGGGCCGACGGCGACTGGGCCGACGGCGAGTGGGCGACGCGACGGAGAGCTCGGGCTCGGCGCGCTGCTCGCGGTGGGGTGGCACTACGGCGCGTTCGACTTCTACCACTCGGCGCAGACCGAGCTCTTCCAGGCGCTCTTCCTGATGGCAGGCCTCGTCACGCTCCGCCGTCGCCGCGACGTGCTCGGTGGAGCGCTGCTCTCCGTGGCGACGCTCTTCAAGCTCACCGCGGTCCTCCCCGCCGCGCTCGTGCTCGCGATCGTGGTGCGCCGCGATCCTCGGTGGGTCGCCCGCACCGGCCGCGTCACTCTCGGCGGCGCGATCCCGTACGCGCTCTTCGTCGGCGGCTACGGGCTGGTCGACCTCTTCGGCTCCGGCGGCGCGCTCGCCTCCCTCGGCGACTACCTCGAGCTCGTCGCGCACTACGGCACCAGCGCGAAGCCCTCGCTGATCGCGCGTCTGTCGACGTTTTGGCTCGAGAACGCCGCCTGGCTCCTGGTCGCGTTCGCCGGGGTCGCGCTGGCGATCCGCGAGCGGCCGGCCGAGCGCACGCGGAGCCATGATGTCGGCGGGGTCAGCCGCCGACATCTCCCTCAGGTCGGCGGGGTCAGCCGCCGACGGATCCTCGAGCCGCTGGTGCTCTTCCTCGCGAGCGCGGGCGCGGTGCTCACCCAAGGCAAGCTCAGCGCCTACCAATGGGACGTCACGAGCGGCTTCTTGGTGGCGCTCCTGCTCGCGGGCCTGCGGGTCGTGCCGCTGCGGGCGGCCTACCTCGCGGCGATCGTGCTGCTCGCGATCCCGCTCGTACGCCCGGACGCGCGTTTCGGTCGACACGTCCGCGCCCTCGCGACGGGTGAGTCGGTGACGGCGCAGATGGAGCACGCGGACTTCCTCTACGCCTACGACGAGCAGACCCGCATGGCGGCGGCGATCGCGGCGCGAGGACCTCGACCCGGCGATCTCCTGCACGTGCGGGGCTACGAGCCGACCGTCTACGTGCTCACCGGCCTGAGCTCGCCCGCACGTTTCTTCGAGAACCACCTGCACTCGTGGTGGGTGCGCGACTTCGACGCCCTCGACGACGCCAAGCGCGACCACTACGCGCGCCTCGGCGCGGCCGCGCCCCGCTTCTTCGCGACCCGACCGGAGCTGCCGGTCGACGTCGAGGTGCTCGAGACCGCGGGCTACGAACGCTTCGCGGAGATCGGCCGCTTCACCCTCTGGGAGCGCGCGCGATCGACGGCTCCGAAGCCGCGCTGGCCCGAAGGTTGGTGGCGCGAGGCCGAACGCCGCGCCCGCGAGCGCCAAGCACCCAGCCCGTGATGTCGACGCCGACGTACGTCGACGTGGACGTACGTGGTCGGCGACGTGGTCGGCGACGTGGTCGTGGTCGGCGACGGGCGACGTGAGCGGCGAGGTCGACTTTCGACACGACGTGGTCCGAAGCAGGCGCGATCGGTGGTGCTCCCACCCGAAAGTGAACCCCACTGCGCACACTTCGGACACTCAGTCGATTCCCGATGGCCTCCCGAAACCGGTTCTGATAGAAGCTTGACCTCTCGACGGGACCTGTACGAAGGTGTCCTACATGGTGGCACATGCGCACACCGCATGTTCCACCCCCGGAGTCGAAGCCAAGTCGAAGCCGGTCGGGCAAAGACGTTAGGTACGAGGAGGTTCCCCACCATGTCGAAGACGCTGACCGCGATCGCCCTCACCGCTCCCCTCTTCGCCACCGGCTGCAACGGCGCGCTCTGGGGGAACCTGGCCGTCTTGGGCATCACCGTCGGCATCTTCTACGGGACCCTCACGCTCGGTCGCGTGCAGGAGGCCGCCCGCTCGCGCGGCGACGCCTCGACCACCCAGAGCCGTCACTGACCGGGTCCGGCGAGATCCGCGGCCTTGGACCGATCCGACAAGAAGCCCTCCCTCCCCGCGCCCGCGACGCGCGCTGACTTCGCCGACCCCTTCGTCCAGCTCGCGAGCCCGACCCTGGCCGAGCTCGAGGGCATCCGCCTGTTGCTCCGCGGCGGCTCGGTCATCGACTGGCACCGCCTGAACTTCCGCGAGCCGGACGAGATCGCGCGCTTCCTGCGCGCCAACGAGGTCGACCTCGGCAACCCCATCGACCGGGCGCGCTCCGAGGCCATCAAACACTCGGCGATGAGCTACCTCCGGCGGAAGTTCGACTTCCCCATCCCCAAGCCCGTCGCCGCGCTCGACCTCGCGGAGCTCCTCGAGCTCGCCTCCGGCAAGGGTCACCGCCAGCTCTGCGCCTGCACGATCTTGAAGGTGATGCACATCATCCATCACCTCGAAGGGCGCGAGCTGCTCTTCATGTTGCCGACCTCCGACGAAGAGGTCTTCCACCTCGTCGAGCAGAAGGTCTACCGAGTGATCGGCGACGCGCTCGCGAAGGGTTTCCCGATCGTCGAGTTCATCGGCGGGCGAAAGAACAAAGACTCTCTCTACACGAAGCTGCTCTCGAAATCCGAGGTGAGCGCGGCGCAGATCTACGACAAGCTGCGCTTTCGTGTGGTCACCCGCACTCGCGAAGACGTGTTCCCGGTGCTCTCGCACCTGATGCGCGAGGTCTTCCCGTTCAACTACGTGATCCCGTGTGAGTCGACGAACACGCTCGTCCGCTTCAAGAGTCATTGCGAAGAGCGTCCCGCGCTCGCGCAGCATCTTCCGGACTTGCAGCTCGATCTCGACCTCGAAGACGACGGCGGTGGTCTCGTCGACAACGTGTTCTCGTCCGCGAGCTACCGCGTGGTCCACTTCGTGGTCGACATGCCGATCCGGCTGCCGGAGTCGATGCTCGCCGAGGCTCCGCCCGCCGCGTGGGCGCTCGGCCGCGTGATCTTCGTTCAGACCGAGTTTCAGGTCCTCGACCAAGAGACCGACGCCAAGAACGAGCGCGGCGACGCGAGCCACGCCGCCTACAAGCTCCGTCAGCGCCACGCGGTGATGAAGCGCCTGAAGGTGGGCATCGCCGGCACCCGCGCGGAGCCCGGCCCGGGCGGCAAACGCCGCGCGAAGAAGATCGGCCCCGAAGAGGAGTAGCCGACGAGGACGACGTCCGTGGTCGTCGACCGTGGTGATCTCTCGCGGTGCGGTCTCCTCGTCGTGGTGGTCGACGTATGGCGTCGATCCCCCATCCGTGGGAGTCCCCCCGCCCCAAACGAAGACGCGGGCTCGCGGCCCGCATCTTCGTTCAATCTCCGCCTACGAATCGGATCGATCAGAACCGATGGACCACGCGCGCGGTCGTGTTCGCCTCGATCGTGACCGTCTCGCGGTGGGTTCGACCGTCCGCCGTCCGCAGCTCGATGCGGTGCTCGCCTGCGGGGAGCTGGAGGGAGGGAATCGGCGTGTTTCCTCGACGACGCCCGTCCACGTAGACCTCGGACCACGGGAGCGAGTTCACGACCAGCGTGCCTCGTCCCCCACGCGCCGCCATCTCGCTCGCCATCGTCTCCGTCGGCTCGCGCTCGACGCGGACGATCATCGTCGTCGGCTCGGTCATCGTCGTCGTCGCGGTCATCGTGGGCGGGTCGACCCGCGCGATCGTCTCCGTCATCCGCGGCGGCTCCACCGCCATCGTCGGCGCGACCTCGGGCGTCGGAGCCATCTCGGTCGGGGTCACGGCAGCGACCTCGGTCGGGGTCGCTTCCGTCGGGGTTGGTGTGGCCTCGGTCGGGGTCGGCACCGCTTCGGTCGGCGTGGTGGGAACGGGCGCAGCCTCGGTCGGCGTCGTCGGCGCGCTGGCCACTCCGGCGCTGATGAGCACGATGTCGAGCATCGCGGTGGTGCCTTCGCCGACGTCGATCGGGCGGCTGACGGGCTGATAACCCTCGGCGACCAGCTCGAGCGTGTGCCGACCGGCGGGCACGTCGTCGACGCGCAGGGGCGCGCGGCCCTTCGGGGTGCCGTCGATGCGGACCTCGGCGCCGACATCCGGCACCGTGCGCACCTCGAGCGATCCGACGGGCGGCGTGCGGTTCACGAACCAGAGCGCGCCGCCGATGCCCAGGCCCACGAGGAGCAGACCGCCGATGACCGCGGCCGCGATCGTCGCGCCCTTGCCCTTGCGGGGCACGGCGTCGGGATCGACACGCGGCATCTCCATGGTGGCGAGGTGCCGCTGTTGAGCGTCTCCGCCGGGAGGGGGCGCGAAACCAGGGCCGGGAGGCGGCGGTGCGAAGCCCGGCGATGCGAAGCCGGGACCGGGAGGCGGCGCCGACTCGAACGCCAACGTCGGGCGGTCGTCGCCGACTTGCACGGACGGCGAGCCACCACCGACCACGGGTCGCGCGGTGCCGGGGCCCTGCATCGGGCCACCCTGCATCGGGCCGCCCGGCCTCGGTCCGCCCGGCATCGGGCCGCCCTGCATCGGGCCACCCGGCATCGGACCGCCCTGCATCGGGCCACCCATCGCGGGCATCGGACCCGTGGGAGGGCTCATCGGGCGCGGCGGCTGCCCCATCGGACCCGTCGCGGGACGCGGAGTTGCCGCGGGGGTGCCGACGGCGATCGGCGCGGGCATCGGACGCGCTCCACCGGGAGCTCCGAAGACCTGCACGCTCGGCGAAGGTCCGCCGGGCGAAGGACGCGTCGCGGGCGGAAGATCGTGGCTCGCGCCGGGCGCGTCGTCGTCGGAGGAGAAGAAGATCTGCGTCGGCGACGCATCGAGCTCGTCGAGCTGATCTTGGAGCGCCTCGAAGGGCGAGGCCGAGATCATCGTCGACTCGCCGACCATCTCGTCGCCGCCGAAGTCGTCGTCCATCGGAGGAGGCGCTGCGGGCGCAGGAGCGGCGGGACGCGGCGCGGGCGGAGGCGGCTTGGGCGGACGCTGGGTCACGCGGCCCGGCGTGGTCGAGCCGAGCGAGTTGGGCGGCGAGCCGAGCACCGAGGGACGGCCGACGCTCGCGTAGCTGTCGAGGCGCGCCTTCTCTTCTTCTTGTTCCTTCGTGAAGGCCGAGCGCATCCACGCGGCCATCTTCGAGGTCGTGAAGGGCGGGCGCTGGGTCGCGATGAACTCCTGCAGCGCCTCCTGCATCTCGCCCGCGGTCTGCCAGCGATCGGCGGGCTCGCGCGCGAGGGCCTTCATCACGATGGAGTCGAAGTCCTTCGGGACGTCGGGGACCATCTCGGAGGGCGGCGCGACCGCGGCGTGGCGGACCTTCTCGAGGGTCGAGAAGTCGCTCTCGCCGACGAAGAGCCGGTCGGCGGTGAGCATCTCGTACATGCACGTGCCGACCGCGAAGATGTCGGAGCGCAGATCGATCGGGAGCCCGCGGACTTGTTCGGGGCTCATGTAGCCGAACTTGCCTTTGAGCACGCCGGCCTGCGTCTTGGTCGTGCGCGAGGCGGCCTTCGCGATGCCGAAGTCGATCAGCTTCACCGCGCCGTCGTAGCTGACGAGGATGTTCTGCGGGCTGATGTCGCGGTGGATGAGGTTCAGCGGGGCTCCGCGGCGATCGCGCTTGGTGTGCGCGTACTCGAGCGCCTCACACATCTTGCTCGCGATGAATGCCACCATCGCGGGCGGCATCCGCTTCCTCATACGACGGAAGCGGTTCATGATCTGGAGCAAGTCTTTGCCCCAGACGTACTCCATCGCGATGTAGTGAGAGTCGCCGATCTTCCCGAGCTCGTAGATCGGGACGATGTTCGCGTGGCTGAGCTGTCCGGCGATCTTGGCTTCGTCGATGAACATCTCGATGAAGTCGTCGTCCTCCGCCATGGTCGGGAGGATTCGCTTGATCGCGATGATCTTCTCGAAGCCTTCGATGCCGAAGGACTTCGAGAGGAAGACCTCGGCCATGCCGCCGACGGCGATGCGCTCGAGAAGTAGGTACTTCCCGAACGGGATCACGCGGTTTTGTGGTTTGGCGGCCCCAGTGGGGTTTCCCATCCCCATGCCTCATGGTGGCGGGTCTGACCTCGAACGATCAAGACCGTTGTGTTTTTTCCAGCAAGATTGGTCGGTGAGCGTCGCTCACCGTCCCACACGTGGGTTCTCGGCGGCTGACTTGGCACTCTCTGGGGGCTGCGGGCTCTGGTCCGAAGCCCCCAGCGACCGACTCGGTCGGTCGACGTCCGCACCATCCCGAGGAGTGAGTGCGCGACGCGACGAACGATACCGCAATCCGTGCGCGTCTTGGGTGAAGACTCGTTCGCGGAACGGGTTCCTCGTCCACAAAAGAAAAAGGCCGCCAGTTCGGCGGCCTTCTTCAGCGGATGCGTTCGGTCACTCCGCGGAGGGAGTCACTTCGTCGCCCTTCATGGCCGTCGTGAACTGGAGGCCGATGCCGGCGGAGATGCTGCCGCACTCGCCGGGCTCGAGGGTGTACGTCACCGCGGCGACGTCGTCCTCGGTTCCGGGCATCTCGTCCGGACCGTCGTTGCCCGGGACGATCGTGATGACGGTCTCTTCGGTGACCGGATCGAGGTCGAGGAAGAGCGGAAGGATCATCTCCAGCAGCGAGGCCGGGACGTCCACGCCCGCGAGGAGCGGACCGAGCGCCTCGAAGAGGCGAACGAGGTCGATCTTGCCGCCGAGCACGTGAGGCGTGTTCTCGCCCGTGAAGCTCGTCATCTGCGCGACGTCGACGCGAATCTGGGCGTCCTCGATGAGGAGGTTCACCGTGCTGCCCATGACGTTCAGCTCGAGCGGAAGGTCGAGCGGACCCGCCGTCAGGATGCCGCCCGAGATGGTGCCGGTGACCATGATGTCGGGCTCGGGGAAGTAGTTGAAGACCTGATCCGCGCTGATGCGGTTCATGCCGTCGACCATCGGCGCCATGCCCGAGGCGGTCTCGCCGAGGTAGAGGCGAAGCGGGACGTTGGTCTGCTCGGTGCTCGTGATGCCCGAGGGCTCGACGAGGATGATGATGGAGCCCTCCGCGAGGGCCGTCTCGACCTCGGCCGCGACGTCCAAGAAGGACGAGGCGGAGCCGAGGAGGCCGCCGAGGCCGTTGTCCACGCCGGGCGTGCCGTCGTAGCCGATGTAGTCGGGCACGCCGCAGTTCGGCTCGCCGTCGCCGAACTCACCCGCGTCGTTGTCGTCCACGTTGAAGCCCGGGTAGCGACCTTCGGCGCCCGGGCCGAAGTCGAGGGCGTTCACGACGAAGAAACAATCCCCGCAATCGAGCGGCTCCGGCATCGGCCCGCCGCCGTCCATCATGGGCGTGCCGCTGTCCTCATCCAGACCGGGACCGTCGTCGTCACCGCACGCGCCGCCCATCACGAGGCCGGTCGAGACGACCGCACTCCAAGCCAACTTCTTCCAATCCATCCCGAATGCCTCCTTCGTGGTAGCCACCCGCGCCACCCCGAGCGCGGGCCTTGTATCACTGGATACCCGGCCACCACAAGCTAGTGGCGCGCAGGCTAACACGAAGTTTTCGAGACTGGCCACGGCGGGCGAACGATCGCCGCGGTCTCGATGCGGAAGGAGACGACGCCCTCGGCGCGCCGTGGCGTCGACCCGCGACTTCGACTACTTCACGCGCCATGCGCGCATTGGTGACGGGTGGGGCGGGGTTCATCGGGAGCAACGTCGTCGACGCGTTGATCGCGGACGGACACGAGGTGCAGGTGCTCGACGATCTCTCGTCGGGTCGCGCTTCGAACGTCGCGAAGGGCGTGACGCTGCACGAGGTCGATCTGCGGAACGGCGCCGCGGTCGAGCGCGTGCTGGCGGAGTTTCGGCCCGACGTGGTCTGTCATCAGGCCGCGCAGACGAGCGTCGCGGTGAGCGTGCGCGAGCCGATCGCGGATGCGGAAGCGAACGTGCTCGGCTCGATTCACCTCTTCGAGGCGTGCGTGAAGCACGCGGTGAAGCGGGTGGTCTTCGCCTCGACTGGCGGCGCGATCTACGGAGAGGTCGCGGACGGAACCCGCGCCGAGGTCGGCTGGCGCGAAGAGCCGCTGAGCCCCTACGCGTGCTCGAAGCTCGCGGTCGAGCGTTACCTCGGCTTCTACCGGCGGGAGCACGGGCTCGACGGCGTGGTGCTGCGTTACGCGAACGTGTACGGGCCGCGGCAGGATCCGCACGGCGAAGCGGGCGTGGTCGCGATCTTCGCGCAGCGGCTGCTCGCGGGAGAGCCGATCCGCGTGAACGCCAAGCGCGAGGTCGGCGACGCGGGTTGCATCCGCGACTACGTGTTCGTCGACGACGTCGTGCGCGCGAACCTCGCCGCGCTGAAGGGCGAGGTCTCGGGCACGCAGAACGTGGCGACTGGCGTGGAGACGACGACGAAGCAGATCGCGGACGCGCTCGCGAAGGAGCTCGGCGTGAAGGCGGAGGTTGGCGCGGGCCCGCGACGCCCGGGCGATCTGGAGCGCTCGGTGCTGCTGCCGTCGAGCGAGCTCGGGCCGTGGACCGACTTCGCGACCGGGATCGCGAAGACCGCCGCGTGGTTCCGCGCGCAGCGGTGAGGCTCGGGAAAGCCGGAAGGTCGCCTTCCGAACGGGCTGCGGCTACGCTCGCGCCGATGCGACGAGGGGGACTCGAGCGATCGTTTTGGATGGTTCGGGGGCGCGGATGAGCGTGGTGGCTCCTCCGATCGACGTGGCGCGCGCGATGGTGGCGCGAGGGGCGCGGCGCGAAGCGGAGATCGTGCTTCGTGGGACGCTCGCGCGCGGTGGGCACGACGGCGACGCGCACTTCGCGCTCGCGACGCTCGAGCGGGGCGGATCGTTGCCGCCGGGGCCGATGCCGCGCCTCGATCTCGAGCTCGTCGATCGTTGGATCCGCGAAGGGCTGCTCGTGGAGTCGCTCGCGTTGCTCGCGGGGATCGATCTCGGCGGGCCGGCGGAAGAATGGGCGAACCTGCTCGGGGAGCTGCTCGCGCCGGTGCCCGCGCACGCGGAGGACGCGTTCGTGCAGATGCACCGCGAGCTCACGAGCGGCGGGGCGTCGCTGGCGCTGACGATCCTGGAGGACTGCGAGCGTCGCGGCGGGATGCCGGGCTGGGCGGAGCGGCGGCTCTCGCTCTTGCGCTGGATGCTGCTCGACAACGCGGAGGCCGCGCCCGACGATCACGCGCCGCAGGGGATGGCGCCGAGCGCGCTCGCGGCGGTGGTGCGGGTGCCGCTCTCGCAGCGGAGCCTCGAAGGGGTGCTCGAAGCGGTGGAGGAGTACGGCCGCTCGCGGCCCGACGATCTCGACGTGCGCGCGCTCTTGCCGCTGGTGCGGTTGCTCGTGCGCGAGATGACCACGCTGCTGCAGATGGATCTCTCCGGGTTTCAGACGGTGCCGGTCGCGGGGCGTCCTGCTGCGGCGATGCAGCTCCGCATGGGCAACCTCGACGGAGCGGCGTCGATCTACCGGAGCCTCGCCGCGAAGCAGCCGGGCGACACGACGGTGGCGCAGCTCCACGACGCGGTGCGCGGGCTGCAGCGCGTGCTCGAGGGGCGGCCGGTGCTCGATCGGAGCTTCGCTCCTCCTCGGGACGAGGTCAGGGCACCGCGCGAGGCAGCCGACGTGGGAGCGAAGCCGCGCGACGAGAGCCGCAAGCGGCCGACCGCGAGCTTCGAAGCGTTCGCGGAGGCGAAGGCCAAGACGGCCGCGATCGACTTCGACGACAGCACCGAGAACGAGTCGGTCGACGACACGCGCGAGCCGACGCGCTCGGTGCCGAACCCGCTGATGGTCTTCGAGGAGACCACGGCGGTGCATCCTTCGGGGGAAGCGTCGATCCCCGTGACGTCGGTGTCGATCGCGCTTCCCGACGACGAGCCTTCGGAGCCACCGCCTTCCGCCGATGCGTTGCCGTTGGTCTCGCGTCGTCCGACGTCGGCGCCTCCACCCGCGATGGCGTCGACACCTCCGCCCGCGAGGCCGTCGGCGCCTGCACCCGCGATGGCATCGGCTCCGGCAGCGACCGAGCTCGACGGGAAACCCGCGGCCTCACGGGCTCGGAGCACGCGCCACGCGGGGGCTTGGGATCCGGCGGAGGTCGCGGCCGTCGCGGAGAGCGTTCGTCCTCCCGCGCCCGCGGTGGAGGTCGTGGAGGAGGACGAAGAAGTCGACGCCGAGACCACCGCGCTCCCGCGTGAGCAGGTGGATCGGGCGCTCGGGCGCGCTCGGCCGACGATGCCCTTCGGCTCGCAGCCTCCGCCACCGCCGGACGTGCCGCGCACGGAGGCGGAGATGCAGAGCGCCGACGATCCGGATCCGACGGTGCTCGCGCCCGCGACGCTCACACCTTCGACTCCGCTGACTCCGCTGACTCCGCCGAAGCCGTCGTCGGTGGTCGTGCACTCGATCCGTCCGATCGGCGTCGGTCGCCCCAAGCCGGAGGATCCGTCGTGAGCGAGGTGTCGCGCTCGCCCGCGCCGGGATGGACGGCCCTGCCGAGCCGCGAGGCCGACGGGCGCGCGCTCGTGCTCTACGTGGACGTCGACGATCAGAGCTGGAGCACCGCGAGCGATCGTCTGCGTCGTGCGTACCGGCTGCTGCGCGCGGAGAACGATCGCGAGGCGTGTGAGCTCGTGCGCTCGTACGCGACCGATCTGGTGGCGGTGATGCTCGACATCGATCTGCCGGGCTCGGTGCTCGACGGGATCTTGCTCACGCGCATCCTCCGGCAGCGTGTTCCCTCGCAGGCGTTGCCGCCCTTCGCGCGGAACCTGCCGCGCATCGACGTCCCGATCTTGCTCGTGACCGCGCGCGCGGAGGCCTACCCGGAAGAAGAGGTGCGTCGCTACGGTGGCGATCGTCTGCTGCGCAAGCCGGTCGACATCGGCCGCGTGACGCTCGCGCTCACCGAGCACCACCTCAAGCGCCGCTGACCTGCGTCGCCGGTGTCGCGCGTCGAGGATCGGTCGCGTGACGCTCGCGCTCGCGGAGCACCACCTCGAGCGCCGCTGACCCGAGTCGCGCTTCGAGCATCGCGCTGTGACGCGAAAAGCTCGCGGCGTCGCGCGCTTCGCGGCAAGCTCGGCGTCCGTGGGTCCACAGACCAGCAAGACCGTCGCGCGTGCGATCGGCATCGGGGGCGCGCTGCTCGCGCTCGTCGTCGTGCGGGTGCTCGTCGGGGCGCACGGCGAGCTTCGGCGCGCCGAGACGCTTCGCGCGGACGACGACGTCGACGCCGCGATCGTGCACTACCGACGCGCGGCCAAGTGGTACGCGCCCGGCAATCCGTGGAGCACCGCCGCGCTCGAGGCGCTTCGAGAGCTCGGCGCGACCGCTGAGGCCGAGGGCGAGACCGAGCGGGCGCTCGCGGCCTGGCGCGGCGTGCGGGGCGCGATCCTCTCGACGCGCAGCTTCTACGTCCCGCACCGTGCGCGCCTCGCGGAGGCAGACGCTCACCTCGCGGAGCTGATGGCCGGTCTGCCGCCGCCGGCAATCGACGCGGGCAAGAGCCGCGATCAGCTCCGCGCCGAGCACCTCGCGCTCTTGCGTGACGTCCCGCGCCCGCACGCGGGCTGGACGTTGCTGGCGTTGCTCGGCTTCGGCGCGTGGGTGAGCGCGGCGTTCCTCTTCGCTTCGCGTGCGTTCGACGAGCACGATCGTTTCCTCGCCGCGCCCGCGAGGCGCTTCGCCGCGCTCTTCGTGCTCGGCGCGCTCGCGTTCTCGGTGGGCCTACGCTTCGCGTGAGGGCGCCCACTCCGTTCGAAGGAATTCTCCCCGCCGAAGGACGTACATCCCCAGGCTCGCTCGCGCCGACCGCACGAAACCCGCGGGGCTCGCGAGCACGGAGGAACTTCTCATGCGTATCTCGTCTCTCGTGGCCCTGATGGTCGCGATGGTCATTGGTTGTGGTGGCTCGTCGGAAGCGGAGCAGCAGCAGGCGGCGAACGATCTGGCCGCGGCGCTCGGTGCGGCGGTGGAGAACGCGGCCGCGGAAGGTGCGGCGGCGGCCGCAGCGGCGGAGGCTCCGGCGGGCGACGTCGATCTTCCGCGCTTCGGGCTGAAGATCGCGGTGCCGGCGGGCGCGACGGTCGGCGACGCGATCGTCGGTGAGGGCCACATGATCACCGCGCCCGGTCTGGTGGTCACGGTGCAGGCGCCCGGCTCGCTCTCGCCCGAGAGCCTCGAGGCGGCGAAGGAAGACGCGCAGATGTACTCGCCCACGAACGTCCGCGAGGAGACGCTCGCGGACGGCTTCGCGCTCACCTACGAGAACACGGGCGGCATGGGCACGAACTACTTCGTCGTCGTGCGCCGCACCCTCGGCGACAAGACGGTGATGTGCGAGACGACCGCGGTGTCCGCCGAGCAGCAGGCGAGCGCGCTCGAGGCGTGCAAGTCGATCCACCTCTGATCGCGGCGCTCGCGAGCTCGAACGCGAACGGGAACGCTCGAACGAGAAGACTCGAACGAGAAGACTCGAACGAGAAGAGTCGAACGAGAAGGTTCGAACCAGAACGAGCGGGAACGCGCGAACGCGAACGCGCGAACGCGAACGCGCGAACGCGAACGCGCGAACGGGAACGCTCGAACGAGAACGCGATGCTGCAAACGCGAAGACGCGACGGGAGGCTCCCGCCGCGTCTTCGTCGTTTCGTGCGTCGCGAGGACGCGTGGCGATCGGCTGGGCTCAGGGAGCCGCAGCGGGCGCGACCGGGCGACGGAACTTGAGCGTCATGCGATCGGTCTCGCCGATCGCTTCGTAGCGCGCGCGATCGACGTCGCCGCCGCGGAGCGAGGGCGGGAGCGACCAGACGCCCTCCGGATGATCGCGGGTGTCGCGCGGGTTCGCGTTGATCTCCGAGCGCTCGACGAGCTCGAAGCCCGCCGCGGTCGCCAGCTCGATCACCGCGGCCTCCGGGAGGTAGCCACGCGCGGGATCGACGGGCGCGCCCTCCGCGTCGCGGTGCTGCACGACGCCGAAGATCCCACCCGGACGAAGCACGCGGAACACCGCCTCCATCACCTGCGGGGCCACGCCGTTGCGGATCCAGCCGTGCGTGTTGCGGAAGGTGAGCACGACGTCGGCGCTCTCCGGCGCGCCGAGCTCGATGGCGTCCGGCGGCGCGAGACGGCCGACGCGCACGTGGCCGTAGAGCTCCGGGTGCTCGGCCTGCATCGTGCGGAAGCCGTCGCCGTATTGTCCGTCCGGCAGACCCACGGTGAGCGAGCCGGAGTCGCGCAGCAGCGGCGCGAGCAGCTTCGTGTACCAGCCGCCGCCGGGCGCGAGCTCGACGACGTCCTTGCCGGGCTCGACCTCGAAGAACGCGAGGGTCTCGGCGGGGTGGCGCCACACGTCGCGTGCGCGCTCTTCGTCGGTGCGGTGTGCGCCCGCCATCGCGGCCGCGAGGTCGCCGCTCGGGATGTCGTAGCGGGTGGCCGTCGGCGTCGTGGTGTCGGGGGTGGTCGTGGTGGTGGTGCTCGAGGAGGAGCCGCCACAAGCGAGCGCGACGAGCGCCGCGAGGAGGAGGAGTGTTCGCATGGCGGCCGTCATGTGGTGACGAGGCGGAGGCGTCAAGCACAACGACCGCGACGAGGGAGCCGTCTTCCCCGGGGAATCCCTCGAAAAATCGAGATTCTTCACGTGTGACTCTGGAACGAGTCACGCGAGCTTTCGAAGCGCGCTACGATACCCCCATGCTGGTTCGCACGCTGCCTGGTGACGTTCGGCTCCTCGGTGACACCCTCGGCGACGTGCTCCGCGCGCACGGCGGGGAGGCGCTCTTCGACGCGGTCGAGCGCATGCGCGGCGCCGCCAAACGCGCGCGCGAAGGCGTGAGCGACGCGCGGCGCGAGTTGGCGGACGTCGCGGCGTCGCTCGAGCCCACGCTCGCGCTCGACGTGGTGCGCGCGTTCACGTTGTACTTCCAGCTCGTCAACCAAGCGGAGGACGTACACCGCGCGCGCGAGCTTCGGCGGCGCGAGCGCGCACGCGAGCCGGTCGCGGAGTCGCTCGTCGCGGTCGCGCACGCGCTGCGCGATCAGGGCGCGAGCTTCGCGCAGGTCCGGCAGGCGCTCGACGACGTGAAGCTCTCGTTCGTGTTCACCGCGCATCCGACCGAGGCGCGGCGACGCACCACCGAGCGGCTGCTCGCGGACGTGCGGATCTCGCTGGAGGCGCTCGATCGCAACCACCCGACGCCCGCAGAAGAGCGGCGGCTGCATCGCCATCTGCGCGCGACGGTGGAGGCGCTCTGGGAGCACGCGAGCGAGCGCAGCGAGAAGCCGACCGTGCTCGACGAGGTGAAGACGGGGGTCTGGTACCTGCGCAACGTCTTGCTCGACGTGGTGCCCGAGGTGCAGCGCACGCTCGCGCGCGCGCTCGAGAGCGCGTTCGCGGAGTCGGTCGATCCGGCGAGCTTGCCGTGCCCGGTGGTCTTCGGTTCGTGGATGGGCGGCGATCGCGACGGCAACCCCTTCGTCGACGACGGAACGCTCGAGCGCACGCTCGAGATCCATCGCTTCATCTGCCTCGATCGTTACGGCAAGGACGTGGACGCGCTGGTCGATCCGCTCGCGACCGCCGCGCGTCGGTTGCCGCCTTGCGCGGCGCTCGACGAGGCGATCGCGCGCGGCGAGGTCGCGGTGCCGGAGATCGCGGGCAGCGCGGCGCGGCGCAATCCCGACGAGCCACTGCGTCGTTTGCTCGCGTTGGTGCGCGAGCGCCTCGATCGCACGAGCCGCGGCGCGGCGGGGGGCTACGCGCACCCGGACGATCTGGTCGACGATCTGAACGCGATGCGCACGGCGCTGCGCGGCGCGGGCGCGCACTCGCTACCGGACGACGCGTTGCTCGATCTCGTGCTGCGTGTGCGGGTGTTCGGCTTCCACCTCGCCGCGCTCGACGTGCGCGAGGACAGCGCGGTGCATCGCGCGGTGATCGCGGAGCTGCTCGACGATCCGACGTACCCGGAGCGTCCGGCCTCCGAGCGCATCGCGGCGCTCGCGCGGCTTCGGTTGCCCGCGCGCGGCGCGAAGATCTCGGCCGACGCGCGGCGGTGTCTCTCGCTCTTCGAGACGCTCGCGCGTTGCCAAGCTCGTTTCGGCCGCGACGCGGTGCACACGTACATCATCTCGATGACGGAGTCCGAAGCGGACGTGCACGAGGTGTGGCGTCTGCTCGAGCTGCACGGCATCGCGGCGCACGTGGACGTGGTGCCGCTCTTCGAGACGCGCGAGGCGCTCGAAGCGACGGTGCCGATCCTCTCGTCGCTCCTGAAGCATCCGGGGTATCGCGAGCAGGTGCGGCGGCGCGGCGAGGTGCAGGAGCTGCTCGTCGGGTACTCGGACTCGATGCGGCAGAATGGGACGCTCGCGAGCCGCATCCTGGTGCTGGAGACGCAACGCTCGGCGACCCGCGTGTGCACGACGCACGGCGTGAAGCTGCGGGTCTTCCACGGGCGCGGAGGCTCGACCTCGCGCGGCGGTGGACCGACCTACCGGGCGATCCGCGCGTTGCCGCCGGAGGTCTTCAGCGGCGACACGAAGATCACCGAGCAGGGCGAGGTGCGCTCGTTCCACTTCGCGAGCCCGGATCTGGCGGCGCGTTACCTCGAGCAGACGATCGGCGCCGCGACCTTCACGCGCTACGAGGCGCGCTTCTCGCCGCGGCCGGAGGTGCCGGAGGAGAGCGCGCTCCTGCCGCGGCTCGCGGAGAAGAGCGCCGCGGCGTACCGCGCGCTGGTCGAGGATCCGGGGCTCGTGCCCTACTTCGCGAGCGCGACGCCCTTCCCGGTGATCGCGCAGCTCAACATCGCGTCGCGTCCGAGCAAGCGCGGGGGTGGGCAGCTCACGCTCGCGCGGCTGCGCGCGATCCCGTGGGTGTTCGCGTGGAGCCAGCAGCGCTCGGTGATCACGGGCTGGTACGGCGTGGGCACCGCGCTGGCGGAGCTCTCGGATGTCGAGCTGCGCGCGCTGGTCGAGCGATCGCGCTTCTTCCGCGACGTGCTCGACAACGTGGAGATGACGCTCGCCAAGAGCGACCTCGCGATCGCGGCGCGCTACGCGGAGCTCTGCGACGACGCGCCGGTGCGGGAGCGGATCCGCGGGCTCGTGGACGAGGAGCACGCGCGCACCGTGCGCGAGGTGCTTCGCGCGACCGGCGCCGCGAAGGTGCTCGAGGGCGACGAGGTGATTCGGAGCTCGATCGAGCTGCGCAACCCGTACGTCGATCCGCTCTCGTACTTGCAGATCGTGGCGCTGCGTCGTGCGAAGAGCGGCGACGAGGCGTGGACGAACGTGGCGCGCGCGGCGGTGCAGGGGATCGCGGCGGGGCTGCGCAACACGGGGTGAGGGTGCGGCTCACGATCTTCGGCGTGCGACCCGTACGGCGCGATCTTCGGCTCACGACGTGAGGCACGCGCATTCGGATCGCAGCGTTCGGCTCACGATCTTCGGCTCACGACTTCGGCCCGCGGCTCACGAGGGACGCTTGCCCTGGATCGCGAGGCCCACGAACGCGCCGTGGCCTTCCGCGCCCACCAGGCCGCGGCGGTACGCGAACCTCAGGCCCACGCGCTCGCCCTGGTCCTCGGTGAAGAAGACGTCGAAGCCGAGCTCGATGCCGACGTCGCCCGCGAAGGCGACGATGCGTTCGCTTCCGAGCGCGCCGAGCGCGGTGTCGCGCACTTTCAGCTTCGCGGAGTGCATGCCGACGCCACCGTAGACGCGCGCGAAGGGCGTGATGGGGCCGAGGTCGACCTCGACGCCCGCGAGCAGCTCGAGGCGGAGGAGGAAGCTCCGGGTGATCGCGCCTTCGAGACCTTGCTCGCCGATCGGTGTCCAACGCGTGGCGTGATCGCCGCCGCCGAACGCGATGCGGAGCTCGGGGAGACGGAGCCACGAGAGTGGGCGGAAGCCGCTGCCGAACGTGAAGCCGCCGTAGCGCGCGCGGTCGGCGAGCATCGCGTCGGGGATGGGAGCGCCGTCGAGGGCGCCGATCTCGGAGTCGCTCAAGCGCCAGCGCCGCGCGCGCGGATCGAAGCCGGAGCCGAAGAAGCCGAAGGTGCCGACCATGCGCCCGCGCGAAGGATCGAGCGCGGGATGCGGCTGGTTCGGGGCGCGGGAGAGGTCTTCGACGACGACCTGGGCCTGCGGGTCGGGTCGCTGCGGATCGAGATCTTCGACGACGGGCGGAGGCGGCGAAGCGTGGGCGAACGAGGGAAGCGCGAGGAGGGTGAAGGCGAAGAGGGACGTGCGCGGCATGGAGGGAGAACGGAGGGGCGCGCGGGGACTTACACCGGGCTCGGGCGGGTGACGGAGTCGGAGACACCGACTCCGACACCGACACCGACACCGACTCCGACACCGACTCCGACACCGACAC
>CALJLK010000277.1 GCA_937982655.1 uncultured Sandaracinus sp. | reverse complement strand
GTCGCGTGCTTCCGAGACGTCGAGCGCGCTCGCCGGTGCTCGCGGGGAACCAGCGCGTCGGGCCGAACGCAGTCGTTGCACGTCGAAGCTCGCGTCGACCTCGGAAACGCGTTTGTCCGCACGCACGGGTGACGCCCGTCGCCAGCCTGGCCACACGAGTGACCAGGTCGCGCGCACGAGAAGAAAGGCGAATCAGGCTGGCACGGACGGTGCTCTTCAAGCGAGCTCGCGCTTCGTGGCGCTCGCGTCTCGTGCGCGAGGACCACCACCCGAGCGGCTTTTTTGGCCGGCTCGCGGCGTCTCCACCCACCACCGAGCTCCGCACCACCTCGTTTGGAACTCATGGGCTCTGCGTGCGCGCGGCCCGATGGTCTCGCGGCGTCGTTCTGCTTCGCGGATTGCGTCCGCTTCGCCTCGAACGAGTGGGAGATCGACGGCCGCGACGGACGCCGACTCGAGATCGGCAGCGACTCCGCGACCCGCGCCACGATCACCTACGGCGATTGGAGCAGCCGCGCCGAAGATCGTGTGTTCCACGACGTCGCGTTGCCCTTCGTGCTCGATCCGTCGGTCGACGGAAAGCCCACCGGCGATGGGGAGTTCTACGTGATCGCGGTGACCGTCGAAGGGGCCTCGCCCGGCGTCGTGAGCGCGCGCGCCACCACCGCAGCGGCCTCGAGCGCGACGAGCCTTCCTGCGCTCCCGATTCGCGTCGGAGACCACGTCTGGAACGGCAACGGCTCGCTCATCGCGAAGAGCTCGGGCACCGCGACCGGCTACGGCCTCACGGTCGACGAAGCCCGCGTTCATCCGGGCGCCGACGCGCCGGTCGTGTTCTTTCAATGGGAGGTGCCAACGGACGCCGCGTCCGCTTCGAGGGGCCGGGAGGTGCAACCCTCCGCTACGGCGTGTGGAACGACCGCAGCGCCGACGTGACTCGCCGCGTGACGTTCCCCTTCGTGCTCGATCCGGCGGCGGACGGACAACCGAGCGCAGATGGCGAGTACCTCGTCGTCTCGCTCGCGCTCGACGCGGCGCCTTCGACCTCGTCCGCCGTCGTCGCGACGATCGTGGAGTGAGGCGAGCAGTCGTTCAGCGCGCTCCGGACACGAAGGGCTGCACGGCGGCCGTCAGCGCGGCGTCGGAGTTGCCGTAGACGTCGATGGGGAGGGTCGCGAGGACCTCGCCGGTGCGTGCGACGTGGACCGTGATGGTCGGGCTCGCGCCGTACCCGCTCGAGCGCATGAGGCACGCGACGAGGGTGGGCGGGGCGTTGGCGGCGGGGCGCCAGTCGCGCGGGAGGTCGCGCATCGCGTACCAGGAGCCGGAGCCGAAGCCTTCGTACGCGAGCAAGGTGCGAGGGCCGGCGCCGAGCTCGGGGGCGTCGGGGAGGGTGGCGCCCGTGCAGACGGGCTCGGCGACCTCGAGCGCGGCGGTCTCGGCGAACCACGCGGCGCGGTTGCTCTGCACGCGGTTGTAACAGACGAACGCGAGGAGCCCGACGAGTACGGGGATGCCGAGCGCGGCGGCCTTCATGCGCGCGAAGAAGCCCCACGCGAGGATCAGCGAGCCGACGAACGCGATGACGGAGCCGATGCTCAGATCGTCCTGGGAGAAGCGGCCGTCGTCGGCGGCGGAGTACGCGACCCACAGACCGAAGGCGACGCCCGCGCCGCCGATCAGGGTGCGCCAGATCGGAAACGTGGGCGCGGGCGGGAGCGGGGCCATGCCCTTCGAGGCTTGCGCGAAGGGGTTGCCGCTCGCGGGAGCGCCGGCCTGCGCGAAGGGGTTGCCGCTGGGAGGCGGAGCGCCCGCGCTCGCTTGGGCGAAGGGGTTGCCGCTGGGAGGCGGAGCGCCCGCGCTCGCTTGTGCGAAGGGGTTGCCGGCCGCGTGGGCGGCTGGGGCTGGAGACGACGCGAGGCCACGCGCGGCGTCGGAGAAGAGACCGCCGCCGCTCGCGGGCGCGCCGCCGAACGCGCCCGGTCCGCTCGAGCCGCCTGCGGTCATCGCCGGGCCTTCGAAGTCGATGCGCGCGATCTGTCGCAGGCCGACCATCGACATGCCGCCGTCGGAGGTCGTGAGCTTGAAGTCGCGTTGGCCGGACGCGATGGCGTAGCCGCGGTCGTGATCCCAGGTGGTCATGGTGCCGAGGCGCACCGAGGGCTCCGCGTGGACGCCGGCGCCGACGTAGAGCGCGGGCACGCGGACGTGGAGGCGCTCGCCGCTGCGCGTGACGACCTCGGCGGGTGCCCAGAGCGAGTCGAAGGAGGTGCGCGGCTCGCTGAAGACGATCGAGCGGATCTCGACGAAGGGCACGTCGAGGATCTGGCCCGCTTCGAAGCACGGCAGCGTCGCGCCCGTGAGGTCGTCGGTGTCGACGAGGTCCGTGAAGGTTCGGGTGCGGCCGTCGGTCCAGGTGAGCGTGCCGGGGGTCTTCGGGCGATGCGCCTCGGCCGACGCGAGCGCGTCCTTCGTGCCGGCCGCGTCACCTCGCGCGTGCGAGACGGCGGCGCGCACGAGCTCGAGCGCGAAGGGCGGCGGCGGCGCGAGGGCGGAGCGCTTGCCGGCCACGGTGGCGTCGGTGGCGCGCGCGAGTCGAAGGCGCTCCGCGTTCGCCGAGAGCTCGAGCTCCTTGGCGGCGGGCGCGAACCGCGGATCGAGTTGCACGATGCGCGCGAGGGTGCGCGCGGCATCGTCGAAGCGATGGGTGCGCAGCTCGAGCTGATAGGCCATCAGCAGTCGGCCCGGATCGGACGACGCCTCCTGCCGCAGGCGTTGGAGTCCCGACTCGAGCTCACCCCGTTCCAGATCCGCTTCGACGCTCATGGTGTCGCACGATACGGCATCTCGGGGCGCGTCTTCCCCGTGGCGTGCAGGTTGACCGCGACCGTGACGGACACCGTGACGCAGACGCGCTCGGCCGCGGGTGCCGCACTCGGGGGTGCGAACGCGCGCGACCCGCGACGTGCACGAACGAGCGCGACGCGGGACGAAGCGCGTATCCTGTCGCGCGATGGAAGAACCGTCGTCGCTCGAGAAGATGTCGCGGCTCGCGAAGGGGCACGGCGCGCTGACACCGGGCCGTGGGATGGCGAGCGGCGTGCTCGCGCTGACGCTGGCGGTACTCGCGCTGCTCGGGGTGATCGGCTTCCACTTCCCCGCGTACACAAGCACCCCGGAGCTGCGCGCGCAGTACGACGTGCAGACGCTCCGCTACGTGCTCTTCGGTGGGATGGTGCTTTCGGGCGTGATCTCGGTCGCGAACCTGGTGCTCGGGCGCGCGCGTTGGCTCGCCGCGTGGTCGTTCGCGTTCCTCGGGATCGCGCAGCTCCTCGGGGGAGCGACGGTTCCCATCGGCGACTTCCCGGACGACACGCCCTACATCGGGCTCGACTTCTTCATTCTGGATCTGCTCGGATCGACGATCGTCTTCGTGTTGATCGAGAAGCTCTTTCCGCTTCGGAGAGAGCAGCCGATCTTCCGGCCGGAGTGGCAGACGGATCTACAACACTTCGTGATCAACCACCTCTCGGTGGGGCTCGTGCTGGTGGTGGTGAACCGCATCGTGCACGGCGCGTTCGGGTGGGCGGAGAGCGACACCCTGCGCGGCTGGGTGCAGGGGCTTCCGTTCGTGCCGGCGCTGCTGCTCTGCATCCTGGTCGCGGATCTCTCGCAGTATTGGCTCCACCGCGCGTACCACGAGGTCGGCTTCTTGTGGCGCTTCCACTCCGTGCACCACAGCGCGAAGTCGATGGATTGGCTCGCCGGATCGCGGCAGCACATCTTCGAGCTGATCCTCACGCGCGTGTTGGTGCTCGGGCCGATCTTCGTGCTCGGCTTCACCCAGCGGGTGGTGGACGCGTACGTGATCGTGGTGGGCTTCCAGGCGGTCTTCAATCACGCGAACGTCAGCGCCCGGCTCGGCCCGCTGCGCTACGTGATCGTGACCCCGAACTTCCATCATTGGCACCACTCGCGGGACACCGAGGCGATCGACCGCAACTACGCCGCGCACTTCGCGTTCCTCGACTACCTCTTCGGGACCGCGGTGACCGCGGAGCGTCAGTGGCCGCATCGCTACGGTGTGATCGGCGACTACGTGCCGGAGGGTTTCGTGCGGCAGTTCCTGTTTCCGTTCGTCGGCTCGACCGAGAGCCGCGAGGAGCGCGAGACGACGAAGCTGCCGGTGCCGCCGCCGGAGGCTGCGAGCGCGCCCGAGGCCGCGCCGCCGAGCGCGTCGGCTTGAGGCGCGCGATCGTTCGCCCGGGCGAAGTCCGCCGGTCCTCGTGAGGCTCGGTTTCCCGTCCGCGCGACACCCGAGGCGCATGCGTCGCGCGATTGTGGGTAGAGTGCGCGCGTGGCGGAGCACGTCGACCTCGAGGCGCTGCGGGCGCAGCTCACGGCGCGGTGGGAGGACGCGGGCGTCGACGTCTCGACCTTCGCGGGCGCGCCGATGGACGCGACGTGGCGGAGCGCGCCGGTTCCGACATCGGGTTCGGACGCGGTGCGCGGACGTCGTGCCGACGTGGGCGGTCAACCGGACGCGGGCTCCGCGCGGTCCGACTCGCGGTCCGACTCACGAAGCGAGTCGACGGCACTGAACGCGCCGAGCAGCGAGACGATCGTGCTCGGTGCAGTGCTCGGCGAAGGTGGCATGGGCGTCGTGCACCACGCGACGCAGACCTCGCTCGCGCGCACCGTCGCGGTGAAGCGTCTGAAGTCGAACGAGCAGGCCGCGGAACGACGATTGATGCTGGAAGCGCGCATCACGGGCGCGCTGGAGCACCCGAACGTGGTGCCGGTGCACGCGCTCGAGCGCGACGACTCGGGCCGCCCGATGATCGTGATGAAGCGCATCGAGGGGCGCGCGTGGAGCGAGTTGCTCGCGGGGGTGCCGGACGAGCGCCGGCTCGACGAGGACGTGTTGCGCGAGCACCTCGGCATCCTCGTGCAGGTGTCACGCGCGCTGCGTTTTGCCCACGCGCGTCGGGTGATCCATCGCGACGTGAAGCCCGAGAACGTGATGTTGGGCTCGTTCGACGAGGTCTACCTCGTCGATTGGGGCATCGCGGTCAGCCTCGATCGCGTCGACGGCGTTCCGTTCGCGGGCGACGTGCGGACGATCGAGGGCACGCCGGTGTACCTCGCTCCCGAGATGGCAGGCGCGGAGGGGGACGCGCTCGACGAGCGCACCGACGTGTACCTGCTCGGCGCGACGCTCTTCGAGATCCTCACGGGGCGTCCTCCGCACGCCGCGGACAGCGTCACGGCGGTGCTCGTGAAGGCGTTCTCGGGCGAGGTGCCGCCGCTGCCAGCCGCGACGCCGAGCGAGCTCTCGCGCATCGTGCAGCGCGCGTTGGCGCGCGAGCGCGAGGACCGGTTTCCGAGCGCGGTGGACTTCGCGGACGCGGTCGAGCAGTTCCTGCGGCATCGGGACTCCGCGCGGCTGTGCGCGGAGGCGGGACGACGCGCGGACGAGCTCGCGACGGCCCTCGAGCGCGTGCGGGCGAAGCCGAAGGGAGGCGACAGCGACGCGGATGCTGAAGAGCACGCACGGCACTTCGCGCTCTTCCACGAGGCGCGCTTCGCCTACGAGCAGGCGCTCGCGGGGTGGGCGCAGTGCACGGAGGCGACGCTCGGACGGCGCGCATTGATCGAGACGATGGTGCGGCTCGAGCTCGCGCGGGGATCGGCGGGGAGCGCGCACGGGCTCTTGCGCGAGCACGACGCGCCGCCGAAGGAGCTCGAGGTGGAGGTCGCGGCCGCGCTCGAGCGGGAGCGTGCGCTCGCGGCGCGCATGGGGCAGCTCGAGCAGCTCGAGCACGACGCGGACATGCGCTTCGGTGCGCGCACGCGCGAGGTGCTCACGTACCTCGGCTCGCTCTCGTGGGGCGCGTCTTTGCTCGCGTGTGGGATCACGACGCGGACGGGCGCGCTGGTGATCGATCACACGCGTTTCTCGCTCGTGAACCTCGGCTTCTTCGTGGGCACTGCGCTCGCGACGTGGGTCGCGCGCCGCGACATGCTCGGCAACGCCGCGAACCGCCGCGTGGCCTTCACGAGCTGCCTGGTCTTCGCGACGGGCGTGCTGCTGTGGCCGGTGCTCGGCGCGGTCGGCGTGTCGATGCCGCACGCGACGGTGGTGGGCTCGCTGGTGGCCGCCGCGCTCTGGACGAGCGCGACGCTGAGCCTCGGTCGCGCGTGGGTACCGCTCGCGCTCGGTCAGCTCCTCGTGGTCGCCGGCGCGTGGCGTTTCCCCGAGTGGCACTTCGAGATCTTCGGGATCGTCGGATCGTTGCAGGCGCTCGGCACCGCGCGGCTGATGGCGCTGAGCGTTCGTGCGCGCGTCGAGAAGTCTCAGTCCTCGAAGGCGCGTCGCGCCTCCTCCGAGACGAGCGGCATGTAGCGCCCTCGGATCGTGGAACGTCCGTCGAGCTGCTCGTCCCACCACACGACGGCGTAGGTGCCCCAGTCGAGGCCGGGCGCGATCGCGCAGCCCTTCACGCCTGGCGCGTCGTCGACCGCGGTTCCGCGTCCACCCGGTCCGTGTCCCGGATAGAGGTGGTGGACGAACAGGGCGCCCGTGCTGCCGGGCGGCGTGCCGACCTCTTCGAAGCGCGCGCAGTACGCGACCGCGCCGAGGACGTCGCTGCCGACGCTCGCGAGCCCGTGGTCCGTCGGCCCGGCGATGGACCAGGTCGACAGGTAGGTGAAGCGCTCGTCTGCGAAGGGGTCGTAGCCGAAGACCTGCACGCCCCCGTCGGGAACACGGGCGCCGCGCACGGAGACGATGGCGCGGTCGCGGAGGCGCGTGGCGCTGAAGGCGGTGCTGACCCGGGCTTCGCCGGGAACCGAGGGGAGCACGAACGAGCTTCGGTGCTCGAGGCGGCCGACGAAGGAGTGGACTTCGACGTGCATCGAGGAGGCGTGGACGACCACGGAGCGACCCTTGAAGTCGACCAACCCCACACGCTCCGCGCGTTCGGGGATCGTGAAGCGCGCGGTGCGGCGCATGGCGTCGTCGACCGCGTCGAGGTGGGTGCGATCGCGGAAACCGTGCGCGACGATCCACCCGCCCACCGCGGGGTGGCGACCGACCGCGAGCGCGAGGCCTTCGTCTTCCACGAGGTGATTCGCGCGGACTCGCAGCTCCGCGTCGAGCACCGTGAGCACGACGCGAGGTCGCCCTTCGAAGCTCGTGTCCGAGAGCAGGCCGAAGCGTCCGTTTCCGTACGCGAGCGCGCGCGGCATCCCTGCGAACGCGGGGAGGTGTCGGACCGCGCCGAGCGGGTTCGCGCGTGCGTCGAGGAAGCGCAGCGCGACGCGGGGGCTCATGGGATCGCCCTCGGGCCACGCGACGAGCCAGCGCGCGCCGTCCCACGCGACGACGGGCGCGCCGACCACACGGTCGTCACTCACGTCGACGATGGGCGTGTCGTCGCAGCACGGCCCGAAGTCGGGGCCCGGCGCGCCCTCGTCGACGAGCCAATCGTCGTCGTCTTCGCTCGGACGTTCGTCGGGATCCGGGGCGGGCTCGGTGGGCGGAAGGGGCGGGAGATCGTCGTCGTCCACCACCGGAGGCGTGACGGAGGGCGGACCTGCATCGAGGTCGGTCGACGAGGCGTCTCGCCGACCCGCGTCGCGCTCGCGGCCGCCGTCGCGCTCGCGGCCGCCGTCGCGCCAGCTCGCGTCGACCGTCCCAGGATCGAAGAAGCCGAGCTCGTGCGATTCGTAGCAGCCGAGGCAAAGGATCAGGACGCAGGTCGACGCACGCATGGGTCCACGATGACACCGCTGACCGCTTCGCGCGTGGTCCAAACGAGGTAGACGTCCCCTTCACCCAAATGGGTGAGAGAAGACTCGGCGACGGAGGTCGAGCGCGACGCGCTCACCAACGGCGCTGCCTTCAGCGGAGCGTGGTGAGCGTCGGGGCGAGCTGGAGGCGCACGCCCATCACGCAGAAGACGACGCGGTCGGCGCGCGCGGCGAGACGGCGTTGGGCGCGGCCGGTGTGATCGCGGAAGCGGCGGACGAGCGGGCTGTCGGGGACGATGCCGAGGCCGACCTCGTTGATCACGAGGAGCGTGGTGCCTCGGCGACTGCGGGCGGTCTCGGCGAACTCGTCGATCGCGCGTTCGATCGCGGCGTCGTCGTGGTCGTGGTGGAGGAGGTTGCCGAGCCAGACGGTGAGGCAGTCGACGATCACGACCGCGTGCGGGAGGGCGCGCAGGGGCGTCGCGAGATCGAGCGGGGCTTCGATCGTGTCGAAGGCGTCGCCGCGATCGGCGCGGTGGCGATCGATGCGCGCGCGGAGCTCGTCGTCGAAGGGCTCGGCGGTGGCGACGTAGGCGCGGGGGCCTTCGAGCGCGCGGGCGAGCTCTTCCGCGAAGGCGGTCTTGCCGGACCGCGCGCCGCCGCCGATCAGCACGAGCTCGTCGCGCGTCGCGGCTTCGCGATCGTCGGAGCTCACCACTCGACGCCTCGGCGCGCGCGCACGCCGGCGTCCCACGCGTGCTTGATCGGCACGTGCTCGGTCACGGTGTCGGCGAGCGCGATCACCTCGGGCTTCGCGCCGCGGCCGGTCACGATCACGCTCACGTGCTCGGGGCGCGCGCGCAGGACGTCGAGCACGTCGTCGAGCGCGAGCTGATCGACGTGCAGCGCGAAGGAGAGCTCGTCGAGGACGACCACGTCGTAGTCGCCGCTCGTGATCATGCGGCGCGCCTCGTCGAGGCCCCGCTTCGCGGCCGCGAGATCCTTCTCCCGATCCTGGGTGTCCCAGGTGAAGCCTTCGCCGGAGATCACGTGCTCGATCTCGGGGAAACGCGCGAGGGCGGCTTGCTCGCCCGTCTTCCAGGTGCCTTTCACGAACTGCACGACGCCGACCTTCTGGCCGTGGCCCGCGGCGCGGATGGCGACGCCGAAGCCCGCGGTGGATTTTCCTTTGCCGTCGCCGGTGTGGACCACGAGCACGCCGCGATCGACCTCGCGCTTCTTCACCTCCTCGCGTTGAACGGCTTGGAGGTCCTTCATCTTCTCGCGGTGATCGTCGGTGTCGGACATGAGAAGAGAATGTTCGGAGTCGACCGTCGTGCAAGCCGACAACGGGAATGAGCCGAGAGGCGCACGTTCGACGCGCTCGAGCCAGGGATCGACGCGTGGCGCTTGACGTGGGGCGGGGGCTCGGTCAGGGTCGCCGCGTTGGGTTGACGGGCACGTGGGCACGCTCGGTGGAGCGGACGCGCGTTCGTCACGAAGGCGGACGGAGAGAAATCCGCGAGCCGAGAGGGAAGCTGGTCGAACACCAGCGCGGACCCGCCACGGTAGGTGGTTCGAGCCTTCGCCAGGATGCCACTGGACGCGCACGCGTCTGGGAAGGCGGCGGAGGACAAGGCCACGAGCCCGGAAACCTGCCCACGACTCACTCTCACGTCACCTCGGGGATGGTGGCCGGAGCGGTCAGGCTGGGATCCGCCCGTCTTCCGTTCCGTCGCGATGCCCGACGGAACCCTCGGAAGACCCGTGCATCGCCCGACCCTCGCCACGATCCTGCTCGCGCTGCTCGCGCTGGTGGGAGACGTGCGTGCGCAGGGGGCGAGGACCGAGTCCGGGACGGAGACCGAGACGGAGTCCGAGACCGAGACGGAGTCCGAGACGGAGTCCGAGACCGAGACGGAGTCCGAGACCGAGACGGAGACCGAGACCGAGAC
>CALJLK010000276.1 GCA_937982655.1 uncultured Sandaracinus sp. | reverse complement strand
CCTCTTCGTCGGCAGCGTCAGATGTGTATAAGAGACAGGCTCGAGGCCGAAGCGCATGTCCGGCTTGTCGTTGCCGAAGCGGCGCATCGACTCCTCGAAGGGGAGCCGCGGGAACGTGCCGTCCGGGTAACGCTCGCGGAGGTCGACCCCGAGGCCTTCCTTCCAGAGCTTGAACACGAGCCCTTCGAGCATCGTGAAGAGGTCGTCCTGGTTGATGAACGACATCTCGACGTCGATCTGCGTGAACTCCGGCTGCCGATCGATGCGGAGGTCCTCGTCGCGGAAGCAGCGGACGATCTGGTAGTAGCGGTCGTAGCCGCCGATCATCAGCATCTGCTTGTAGACCTGCGGGCTCTCCGCGAGCGCGTAGAAGCTGCCCGGGTAGAGGCGCGAGGGCACGAGGAAGTTGCGCGCGCCGCCCGGCGTGTACTTCACGAGGAAGGGCGTCTCGACCTCCACGAAGTCGTGCTCGTGGAAGTACGCGCGCGTCACGTGGTTCAGGCGCGAGCGGAGCATGAGGTTCCGCTGGAGCTTCGGGCGACGAAGATCGAGGTAGCGGTACTCGAGCCGCTTGTCCTCGTTCGTGTCGACGTTGTCCTCGATGAGGAAGGGCGGCGTCTGCGCCTTGTTGAAGATCTGGATCTCGCTCGCCACGACCTCGATCGCGCCGGTCGCCAGGCGCGGGTTGTGGAGCGAGGTTCCGTCGTCCTTCGCGCCGCGGTCGCGCACGGTGCCGCGCACGCCGATCACCCACTCGCTGCGGCAACGATCGGCGTCGGGGAACGAGGTCGCCGGATCGAAGACGAGCTGCGTGAGGCCGTTGCGATCGCGCAGGTCGATGAAGATGCAGCCGCCGTGGTCGCGCCGGCTCTGCACCCAACCGAAGAGGACGACTTCCTCTCCGATGTGCTCGGCGCGGAGCTGACCGCAGGTGTGGGTTCGCTTGAGCTCGTCGATGAACTTGGCCACGAGAGTTTCTCCGGTGCGGAACCTAGCCCAGCCGCTCGGAAGTTCGAGCGGATTGCGAGTCCCCGGGTGAGCGCGCGTTCGCGAGCGGTCGACGAGCCGGCCGGCATCGCGTAGGCCGAACGCGAACGTGCTCTCGCCGCTCTACGCCTCCCTGCTCGCCCTCGTCTGCGCGGGCTACGCGACGATCGCCTTCTCGATCCGCGACACGATGCCCGACGTCGCGGGGCTGCTGCTCTACCTCGCGCTCGGCTTCGGCGTCGCGGGGGTCGGCTACGCGGGCGCGGGACCGGGCGTGTTCTTCAAGCGCGCGGACGGTTCGCGCGCGATCGCGGGTTACGTGCTCGCGGGTCCGTACTTCGTCTCGGTGGCCCTCGCGCGCTTCGTCCAACGCACGGTGACCCGCGAGGCCGCGTGGGACCTCGTCGCGCCGGGCCTCTACGTCGGCCGCCTCGTCCCTCACCGCGCGCTCCCCGACGACGCGCTCACCGTCGTCGATCTCACGAGCGAGATGCTCGAAGATCGCCGCACGCGGCTCGGCTGTCGTTACCTCTGCCTGCCGGTGCTCGACGGCACCGCGCCTCCCGTCGACGACCTCGTCGCGCTGGCGAAGCAGACGTCGGAAGCGCCGGGGCCCTGGTACGTGCATTGCGCCGCAGGACACGGGCGATCCGCGATGCTCGCCGCGGTGCTGCTCGTGGTGCGCGGCGACGCTCCCGACGTCCGCGCGGCCGAGGCGCTCATGAAGAAGAGCCGCCCGAAGGTGCACCTGACGCGCGCCCAAGCCCGCGCCGCGCAGGCCGCTGTCGCCTCGCTCGCGACGTCGGCGACCACGACGACGAGCCGATTCGAGTGATCGCCGCGCTCGGCGACGGAAACGCGAAGTCGTCGCACGAGCGACCGTAGGAGTGACCGTCGTCGGCGAGGTCGTGATCATCCACGCGGTGATCGCCGACGTCGTCGACGTCATCGACGTGGTCGGCGCGACACCGTCCCCGAAGACCCTCAGCCCTTCGCGGCGCCCTTCGCCATGCGCAGGTACATCTCCGCCGCCTTGTTGCCGGGGTCGTCGTCGAGCGCCTTCTGCCACTCGGCGAGTGCCTTGCCGCTGTCGCCCTGCGCGAGGAAGACCACCCCGAGCGCGACGCGCGCCGGGACGTACTGCGGCTTGTGGGCCAGCGCTTCCTTGAGCTCGAAGCGCGCCGCGTCGAGATCGCCCTGCTGACGGTAGAGGTTCGCGAGACGCAGCCGGAGATCCGCGAAATGCGGGCAGAGGATCACGGCTTTGCGCAGCTCGTGCTGCGCCTCCGAGAGCATGCCGACGTCTTGGTAGGCCTGCGCGGTCTGCGCGTGCAGGTTCGCGATCTTGCCCTTCGCGAAGGGATCGAGCTTGCCGGGATCCTCGTCGCCGCCCGCGATCGCTTGCTGGTACGTCTTCTTCGCGTCGTCGTAGAGGCCGAGGTCGTTGTAGGTGACGGCCAGGTTGAGCGCGGCTTCGGTGTACTTCGGGTTGAGGCCGAGCGCGTTCTCGAAGGCCTCGCGCGCCGCCTCGAGCTCACCCCGATCGTGCGCGATCACCCCGAGCATGTTGAAGACGTCCGCGAACGCGATGCCCCGGTCGACCACCTGCTTCAGGTAGTGCTCCGCCTTGTCGAACTCGCGTTTTTCGTAGTGCTCGCGTCCGAGGGCGAGGAGCTGTTTGACGCGGTCGTCCATGCTTCACCTGAGCCACCCGACTCGCGCCGGGTTCGGCGCGCGCCACTGTTCACCACACCCGATTAGGGTACGTGCCCCGCGTCCGATCCCGCAAGAATGGAGATTTCAACCGCGCGCATCGTCACGTGCGCTCGAGGGCACGCCGCGAACAACGCCGCGAAAACACGAAGACGCAGAACCATGAAGACGCAGAACCACGAAGACGCGGAAACACGAAAACCCCGCGAGCCGAAGCTCACGGGGCCGTTCGAGGCGAGTGGAGCGAGGGCGCGAACGCCCTCGAGCTCACTTCTTCTTCGCGCCGCCGCCCTGACGGGCCTTGAAGCGCGGGTTGGTCTTGCAGATCACGTAGACCTTGCCGCGGCGCCGCACGACGCGGCAGTCCGGGTGGCGCTCCTTGGCGCTGCGCAACGAGTTGATGACCTTCACAGCTCCACTCCGAGCTTCCCGAGCTCGCGCTCGGTGAGATAGGGGAGCGCCTTCGCGATGCGACGCGGCACCACGACGAGCTGCCCGTTGTATTCGATCTCGACCAGCGTGGGCGCCTCGACCTTGTCGTGGTTGGCGCGCCGCTGATCCCGCTTCATGCGGGACAACCTGCGCTTCGGAACGGCCATGAGAGTCTTCCTGTGAGCGGCGCGGACGACGGTCCCTGGCGCCGAGGGGGGGCGTGTTGTAGGTCGGGATCGCTGGCGATGCAAACTCTTTGTGAGCCTGTGGGTTCGATCTCGCCGATCGCCGGAACCCCACGGGTTTGCCCCACCAACGCCGGGTGCGCCAGGGCTCGAACGAAGCGGCCGCCGAAGAGGCGACCGCCGGCGCCCAGCTCGCACGAGGCGACGTAGAGCGTCCGACTCGGCCCGATCAGTCCGACTCGATCGAGGCCAGCGCCACCCGAGCGCGGCGGAGCTCCTCGCGGATCGTGAGGCGCTTGGCTTCGTCGACCGACGCGTTTCGCCGGAGGAACGCGCGCAGATGCACCGCCGCGCGCGGGCGATCGCCGAGGGTCCACGCGATCATGCCCAGCAAGTACTGACCGTACCCTTCGCCGTTCGGCGAGGCGGCGAGCTCGTCGCGGATCGCTTGCAGGTCCTCGACCGCGCGACCGGCGTCGAGCTGCACGTAGGCGAGGTGTGCTTCGAGGAGCGGGCGATCGCGCTTGGCGATGCGGAGCCCACGGAGCAGCGAGGCCTCCGCGCCGTCGACGTCCCCCGCGAAGTGCTGGAGGGTCGCGAGGCTCCAGAGGTGGAAGCTGCGTCGGTTGGCGGGAGCGTTCCGCGCCGCGAGCCGCTGGGCGTCGATCGCGGGGCGGAGCTCGCCGAGCGCGTGCAGGGCGCGGGCTTTGTCGGTGTACGCGAAGTCCTCGAGCGGGCCGATCGCCACCATCGCGTCCGCGATCTCGACCGCCCGGCGGAGCTGATGGAGCTCGACGTGGGCGAGGTAGGCCTGGCGAAGCAACAACACCTGGGTGTCGGGGGCGAGCTCTTCGGGCTCGAACGCCAACCCCGCTTCCGCCTCGCGAAGCCGCGCTCTCGGTCCGGTCGCCTGCAGCGCGCGCCGGAGGTGCTCCTCCGGGAAAGCAGCGTGCGGGGGCGGTTGGACGGATTTCGAGCCGGACATTCGGTGACGTTCGAGAGTCTAGCAGGGATCCGATGTCGATCCCGTCGAAGTTCCGGGAGGTTGGAGCAGACTGTCCACAGAGTTTCCACCGTCGGTGGGCTCGCTGTGGAAGACTCGTCGTGGATCGTTCCGAACGAGAGTGGGCCTGCAGCGAGCGACGGAAAGAATGGTGGATCCTTCGAACGAGGCTGTGGTGGATCCTTCGAACGAGGCTGTGGATCCTCCGAACACGGCCGAGATCACTACATTTTCGTCGTTCGCGCCCCGCGCCTACCACCGCGACGGACGGGGGCATCGCCGTCGCGAACGGCGAGGAGGGTCGCTCGTCGTCCGACGCGTAGGCCTGAACCTCCCTCGCCTTTCGTGAGGTTTTTGCGTGAGGACTCTCCGACCGGGGGCCTATCCGGTCGGCGTACGAATCCGTTACAGTCCCGCCGCTCCGGAGGATTTGCCGATGAGAATCTTGCTTGCCTTGTGTGTGACGCTCGCCCTCGCCGTGGGCTGCTCGAAGAGCAGCACCCCCGGTGACGACGACGGGGGAACGATCCTGTTCGACGCGGAGCTTCCGCCCGATGGCGGTCCACCGCCGGTCGATGGAGGCCCACCACCGCCCCGCTGTGGTGACCGCACGGTCGACGAGGGTGAGGAGTGCGACGACGGCAACACCCGCGACGGCGACGGCTGCAGCGCGACGTGTGAGCTCGAGATCGAGTGCGGCAACGGTCGCCTCGATCCCACCGAGGGTTGCGATGACGGCAACACCGAGGACGGCGACGGCTGCGACGCCGACTGCGTGCGCGAGTCGTACTGCGGCGACGGCACGGTCGACGCGGGCGAGGTCTGCGACGACGGCAACAACCGCAGCGGCGACGGATGCCGTTCGGACTGCCAGTCGGAAGAAGACTGCGGCAACGGCGTCGTCGACGCGGTGCGCGGTGAGCGCTGCGACGACGGCAACATGGTGGACGGCGACGGCTGCAGCGCGATGTGCCAGCTCGAGATGTGCGGTGACTCCACGGTGATGGAGCCCGAGGAGTGCGACGACGGAAACGTCGCGTCCTTCGACGGGTGTGGCCCCGACTGCCGCGACGAGCACAGCTTGGTCGTCAGCGCGTTCGAGATCGGCGACGACTCGGTGGGCTGCGATTTCAGCGGCGACGGTGAGCCCGACAACGGGTTCGCGGACGCGCTCGGGGCGCTCGTCGGTCTCGCCAACGAGATGTTCATCGGCGACGCGATCACCGACGGTCAGCTCATCTTCCTCATGCACGCGCTCGCGCTCGACGACCCGCAGATGGCGAACGATCCCTCGTTCTCGCTCGCGTGGTTCCTCGGCCAGGACGCGGACGACAATCCGGGCAACAATCTCACGGGCATGGGTGAGTTCCGGCCCGACGCGAGCGCGTTCGACGCGATGGGCAACCCCACGGCGGCGTTCCAGAGCCGCGTCGCGGCGAGCGCCCTCACGGGCGGCCCGGAGGACGTCGAGATCCCGCTCGGCTTCTTCCAGCTCGAGGTCAAGCAGAGCCAGATCGAGGGCACCACGCGTGCGAGCGGTGGCGTCGTCGCGGGCCTCGACGACGGCCTCCTCTGCGGCGGCGTGCCCGTCGCGGTGATGGCGTTCCTCCCGAACATCATCGACATGTTCTCCATGATGCCCGCGCCGCCCTGCGACCCGCGCATCACCTCGACGAGCCTCGCGGACGTCCTCGTCGGCGGCACACCGAGCGGCTTCATCCTCCGGCTCCGTGGCGCGGCGCCCGACGTCGACCTCGACGGCGACGGCCTCGAGCGCTTCGAGGTTACCTCGCGTGGCCCGATGGGCTGCCAGCCGGTGATCACGGCGTGCATCGACGGCAACGGCACGCGCGTGACCAGCCCGCTTCCCGACGGCCAGAGCTGCGCGACCGACGCGCGCTTCCAGGACGGCTGGAGCGCGGCGTTCCCGTTCGAAGCGGTGCGCGCGACGATCCTCCCGATCGAGTGAGCCCGTAGGCTCGACCCCGACGAAACGCCCGCCTCGCGCGGGCGTTTCGTGTTATTTGGGGACCGTCACTTCGTGGCGTCGCGGTTCGTTTCGCGCGTCGTCACCAATCACGTCGCCGACGTCGCCGTCCATGACCACCACGTCGACGTCACGGCGCCGTCGCCGCGACACGACGTAGGACCGTCCTGCGCGCGATCGTGGTCTCCCGCCCGCTCGACACCGCGCTACGCTCCGCCGGTGCGCTGGTGCTCTCTCTGTTCTGCGTTCTTGCTCCTCCTCGCCTGCGGCGACGACGACGCTTCGGTGGAAGCGCCGACGACCGTCGAGCCGTCCGTTCCGCCGAGCACGACGCCCACGGCGACACCCACGCTGCCCGTCGATCCACGCGTGGATCCCACGGCGCCGCCGGCCGATCCGAACGATCCGTCGGCGCCCGCCGACCCAGCGGATCCGTCGGCGGCTGACCCCGCCGACCCAGCGGATCCGCTCGCGGGGCTCGACGAGCTCGGCGACGAAGCGCAGGTGCTCCCGGTCGGAGCCGCCGTCACGCCACCGACCGACGGATGCGCGTTGCTCGCCGCGGCGCCGCAGCGGCTCTGGTCGAGCCCCGGTCCCGCGAGCGTGGTCGCGGTGGGCGACGACGGATTCGTGTTCACGGGGTACGCGCCGCGCGCCGAGGCCGAGGGCAGCGAAGATCTCTGGGTGGTCGCCGCACGCCCGCTCGGGCTCCCACGCCCGCTCTTGCGCGAGCCGCTCGAGATCCCCGCGCGCTTCGGTCGTCGCGCCGCACCCGGCCTCGGCGCGCTCGACACGGGACGCGTCGGCCTCGCGATCACCGACGGCGCGGCGAACGCGCGCTTCGCCGTGCTCACGCTCGCTGGCTCACGCACGGAGTGGATCGTGCTCGGCGACTCGGCCGATCAACGCTTCTCGCCCGCGGTCGCGACCCGTGGCGGGCGCCACACGGTCGCGTGGACACAATCGCGGACGAACGAGCCGATGCGCGTGTTCTACGTCGCGTTCGATCCGACGGGCCGCGAGCTCGCGCGTCACGACCTCACCCAGCCCGGCATGAGCGCGTGCGCGCCGACCTTCGTCGATGCCGCCGACGGACCGCTCGTCTTCCTCGATCCCCACGCCGGCACTTCCGCGCTGCTGACCGCGAGCCTCGCGACCGATCCTCCGGACGTGCAGGTGCTGCGGCCGGTGAGCCACGTCTACGATCCCGCGCAGCTCGCCGCGGCGCGCCTCGGCACGCGCGACTTCGTGGCGTACACGGCGGTGGGCACGGCCGCGGCGACCGCGGTGGGGCTCGTGTGGAGCGAAGGCGTCCGTCAACCGCCGCCGCTGCCGATCGTGCCCGGCGAGGGCTACGGGCCGCTGCACGTGAGCGCGACGCAATCGACCTCACGCGTGGTGTTCGTGGCGGATCGTCCACGCGGTCGCGAGCGGGAAGCGCCGCGCGAGGTGATCGTCCGGCTCGCGCGGGCGGAGGGGGAGAGCACGCGCCTCGGCGAGCCGTTGGTGGTGCGCGGACCGAACGACGGACCCGCGTCGCTCGCGCGAATCGCGCGCCACGCCGACGGCACCTACGCGCTCGTCTTCACTGCGAGCGACGGCGTCTACGCGAGCTTCCTGCGCTGCGACGAAGGCGGCTGATGCGCGGCGCCGTCGACCTCGGGGACGCTCTCGCGGAGCGTGGCTGATGCTCTCGCGCGTCGCGCCCCGCCACGAGCTCGTCGCTTCGCTCGATCGCCTGCTCGGGCGCGGTCGTCGTCACGCACGCGCGCAACGTCTCGGCTGCGCGATCACGAGCGGCGGCATGATCGTCGCGACGTTGCTGCTCGCGCTCGGTCATTTCCAAGCGATGGCCCTCGTCGGCGTCGTCACGCTCGGCGCCTATTGGGTGGCGTCGCTGCTCGATCCGGAGCTCGCCGACGATCGGCGCGTGCGCCTCGTGCGCGCGCTGCTCGAGCGCCTCCCGCTCGACGACAAGGCGCCCGTCACGCTCGAGCTCGAGCTCGCCGACTACGAGGTGGAGACGCCGATCGAGAAGACGCCGGCCGGCAGCGGTCGGCTCGACGCGCGCTACGTGCAGCGCTGGCTGAAGCTCGGCTTCCTCGCGACGAACGGGACGCGCGTCACGCTCGAGCTCGAAGTGGACGCGCACCTCGTGCACGACGGCATCGCGATCGCGTCGCGCGTGGAGCGCGAGCGCGCGACGCTGCGCTTCGAGGTCGACGGATCCCCCACCGAGCGCGAGGGATTCGAGGCCGATGGCTGGACGCGCGAGGGCGACCGTTTCGGAATCGAGGGCCTCGCGAGCGTGGACGCGGTGCACGCCTTGCTTGAAGCCGCGCTTCGCGCCGCGGTCTGAGGGCTCCACGGACTCCATCCGTGCGCGTGGGCGCTCGAGAGTGGGAGCCAGGGGAGGCTCACGAGCGGTTCAGTCCCAGCGCGCGAGGTACGCGGCGAGGTCGTCGCGCTGCTCGGGTGAGAGCGCCTCGGTGCCGGGGTGTGGCGCGTGGCCCTCGCACCCGTCGACCGCGTCGCGCAACGTCGCGGCGCAGCCGTCGTGGAAGTAGGGGGCGCGCAGGCCGACGCCGCGCAACATCGGCACCTGCCACGCTTCGCCTTCGATCGTCACCGACTCGGGCTGGGTGCCGAAGTCGCCCTGATGGCACGACGCGCAGCCCGCGCTCTCGAACACCGCGGCCCCGCGCGAGGCGGCTTCGGCATCGACCGTCGCGACTTCCACCGGGAGCGTGTCGAGCCAGCGCTCCAGCTCGAAGGTGTGACTCACCTGCCGCATCGAGCCACCCATCTGCGTCACGAACGTGCGTTCCATGATCGCCCTCATCGACGCGACGTCGCCCTTCCAATGGAACGGCGCCGTCGCCGTCACGCCGCCGAGCAGCGATTGGGTGCGACGCGGTCCTTCGCCGAAGTCCCACACCAGGCCGTCGTCGCGGCCCTCCGCGTGGCACGACGCGCACGTGATGTCGACGCCCGCTGCTTGGTGGAAGAGCTGGTGGCCGAGGTCGTCCACCTCGGGCAACGGATCTCGGACGACGAAAGAGGTCGAGAGCTCTCCGCTGTTGCGCGAGTAGCCCGCGACGTGGCGATCGTACACCTCCACCGACACGCCGTGCCGTCCGCGGAAGCCACCGTCGTCCGCCAGCCCGATGCATTGCACGGGGCTGCCGTCCGTGCCGCGCGCAGAGATGATCGTCACGCGAAGCACGTACGATTCTTCGTCACGGGTGCTCGCGTTCGCGACGTAGGCCTCGGCGCCGTCGCGCACGAAGTCCACCAGCAGCTTGCCGCCACCGATCCGGAACGTTTCGATCGTCCGAGCGCGTCCGATGCGCGAGATCGCGTTCGACACGACGGGCCGCACGCAACCGGGATCGGTGCCGACG
>CALJLK010000275.1 GCA_937982655.1 uncultured Sandaracinus sp. | reverse complement strand
TGGGAGGGGTTCGGGGCTTCCTGGGGGAGGGTCTGGCGACAGACCCTCGGAGAGGCTGACGAGAGATGATGCTTCGTGTGCTCGGAACGATCGGCTTCAGCGCGCTCGAGCTCGGCGTGTGCAGGGTCCTCCTCGCCGGTGGCGTCGTTCGACACGAGCGAACGCGTCGTGTCGCGCGGGATTCGTCGATGCGAACCGAGCGATCGATTCTGCCTCGTCGCGGTTCAGACGCGTCATGGCGTCTCCTACATGTCTCACGAGCTGGGCGAGGACGGGGTGCCGTCGACCGCCGAGACGGGGAGCGACCACGTGCGGTATCGCTCCGAGATCTCCCGCGAGGACACACGGATCGAAGTGACGGTCCAAGGCTCCAGGCGCGGCGAGGCGCACGACGAGATCGTCGTATCGAGCCCGTTGTGCGAGCTCTCGATCGCGTACGGCGATACGCTGGTCGACGTGGAATGTGGGGAAGAGCCACCACTGCAGTTCTATTGAAGCGATCGCTGCGCGAAGCATTACGAGCTGACGAGGTCGCGCGATCCGTCTCGGATGCGTGAGAGCCGTCAGCCGTGTACGCCGACTTCCAGACATTGATCGTCCGCGGTTCCGCCGCCGACGGAGATCGTGAGCGACTCGTCCGAGCCTTCGAGCATCACGCGGTAGGTTCCGGCCGGGAGCGGCGGGGTCCAGCACACGTCCTCGCGTTCGATGCAGACCGCGGGGCAGTCGACGTCGCAGGAGATGCCGAGGCGCTCGGGGCGGACGCGGACGACGTCGTCGAAGGTCTCGACGCGGCACTCGCCACGCACCGTGCCGCAGCCGCCGCAGGGGTCGACGACGCGGATCGCGACGCGCTCGTCCGGGAAGCCTCCGGAGGACACGCAGAGTCGTGAGGCCTCGAAGGGGCGGGAGGGGAGCTCGGCGCAGTCGTCCGGGTCCGCGACGCGATGGCAGATCTCACCGCGCTCGGGGGCGACGCCGGCGGGCGCGACGTTCGTGGTGAAGGCGGGCGCGCCGTTCACCGAGACGCTCCAGACACCTTCGGTGAGCGGCGGGAGCTCGCATCGCGCGGGACCTCCGAAGGGGAAGCACGCTTCGCAGAGGCCGGGGCAGACGGCGGTCTCGATCGCGAGTCGGCCGGGGGCGACGATGGTCGCGCGGCACTCGATGTTCTCGCCGCAGTAGCAGCCCCCGTCGCCACCCACGAGCAGCTCGAGGGCGTTGTCGCGGCCCTCGGCGAGGAAGCCGTAGCAGGCGAGGTCGATGCGCTCGCTGGGGCACGTGAGTGGGGGTGCGTCGACGCCCGCGTCGCCGGGACAGAAGCGTTCGCACCGGCAATCGCTGAACGCGGGTGCTTCGAAGAGCGTGCCGCAGCAGTTGCAGAGCTCGGTGCCGGCGTCGCGCCCCGCCGCATCGGCGCGGCCTCCCGCGTCACTCTCCCCGCCGCTGCTTCGAAAACACCCGAGCGCCAAGAGCGCCATCGCTGGCACGAGTCGGCTCATCCCCAGAATGGAAGAACGCATGCGACCGATGAGAGCAAGAACCGTGTCCGGAGCTTCGCCGTGACGAGGGATGGCTGGAGCGGTGACCATCGACGCATCGACGCATCGACGCATCGAGGTGTGGCTGCTCGAAGACGTCGCACGAAAGGCGTCGCACGACGTCGCTGGCGGAACCGTCAGCTCGCCTTGCGCTTCGCCGCGCCGAGCTCCGCCTTCGCGTCGGGGATCACCGCGTCGAGCTCCGCGCGCAGCTCGGCGAGGAGCGGCAGGAGCTTCTTGAGGCGGCCCTCGTCGACGCCTTCGATCTCTTGGAGCAACGCCTCGAGGCGTCGCACCGCGCCGCGGGTCTTCTCGAGCGTCTCGACGCGCTCGAAGCCTTCCGGCTTCGGAAAGAAGAGCGGGTCGAAGGTCTTGCGGAGGACGGCGACGGGCTTCGGATCGTCGAAGACCGCTTGGCGGAGCTCGCGCACGACCTCGTCACCGGGGCCGCTCTCTTCTTCGAAGTCGTTCGCGGGCTCGCTGCCGCGCAGGGCCTTGGCGAAGTACTCGACCGCGTCGAGGTTCGGGATCGGCTGCGCGAGCCCGTCGCGATCGAGGACCTGCGGCGCGTGCTCGCGCACGACGGCGTAGCTGCCGGTGAGCTTGTCGACGGTGCCCTTGGTGAGCATCAGCTCGGAGTGGCAGTAGGTCTCGAAGTCGGGGTAGCCCCACTCGAGGTAGACCTGCGCCGCGCGCACCCGCGTGAGGGCTTCGGCCATCTCCACCCACGAGCGCTTGAAGTTGCGCGCGCGGCGGACGAGCTCGAGCCGGAGGCGATCGGCGCCCTGCGATTCGAGGGCGTCGTGGAGGCGGTCCAAACGTTCGTGCGTCGTCATGAGCGGCGGGACGCTAGCAGGATTCGTCGCCGCCGCTCACGCGTGTCTGGATCTGGCGTCGGCTTCGCGCGACGACGGCCTTGTATCTACTCCACGACCGGGGTCCTGCAGTGGTAGGCCTCTGGTCGCGGTTC
>CALJLK010000274.1 GCA_937982655.1 uncultured Sandaracinus sp. | reverse complement strand
GCTCGGGTGCGCTCGGCAGCTCCGGGATTCGATCGACGCCCGACTCGTCCAAGAAGAGCAGCTCGTCCGGATCCGCGGCCGCCGGATCTGCTGCGGGGGGCGCCGCGTGCTGCGCGGTGGGCGGTTCGACGTTCGCGCTCGACGTGACGACGGCGGCGGGCTCGTCGAAGATCAGCTCCGGGTCCGACGCGCGCGAAGCGACGTCGTCGAAGATGAGCTCGGGCTCCGAAGCACGCGCAGCGGGCGAGTCGTCGTAGATGAGCTCCGGATCCGACATCCGCGGCTCGTCGAGGAAGAGCAGGTCGGGCTCGGACTCGCGCTCCGGCGCGGGCGGAATCGGCGTCGGCGCCGGCATCACCTCCGGCTCGGACGCACGGTCGTCGAGGAAGAGCAGCTCGTCGCTCGGACGATCTCCGCTCCCTGCTTCGGGCGCCATCTCCGGCGGTCGCTCGGAACGCAGCTCGTCGCTCGGTCGGTACCCCGCCGCGATCGCGGCGGCCGGATCGAGCTCGGCGGCCTGGCGGAAGTAGAGCTGCGCGAGCTGCGGGCGATCGTCGTAGAGCTTCGCGAGGCGCACGAGCTCGCGCGCCGCGTCCGCGTTGCGGCCCGCGCCCACGTACGCGTCCTTGAGGCGCTCGCGGGCCTCGACGTTGTCGGGGGCGAGCTGGAGCACCTGCTCGAGCTGCGAGATCACCTTCTCGCGCAAGCCGTAGCGCTCGAAGACGTCGCACTCGGTGAGCAGTCGCGCGATCTGTGCTTCGCGCGCGACGTCGGGCGGGATGCTCGGGCGCGAGGGGGCGGGGACGGACTCGAACGACTCGTCCTCGTCGCCTTCGTCGAAGTCGACCTCGACTTCCTCTTCCATCACCACGACGTCGTCGTCGTCGTCGCCGCCTTCGAGCAGCTCGAGGTCGTCTTCGTCGTCGAGGGCGGCCGGCGGCGCGGAGCGGGGGCCGACGAGCGCGCCGGGAGGCATCGCGTCCACCGCGGCCGGCGCGGGCGCACGCACGGACGGAGGCGCGAAGCCCGCGAGCGCTTGGCGTGCTTCGGCGTCCGAGGGATCGATCTCCAGGATGCGCTTCAGCGCTTGGGCGCGCGCCTCGGGGCGATCCGACTCCTGGTGGATGCGCGCGATCTCTCGGTAGACGCTCACGGTCTTGGGCGTCTGTCCGAGCGCGAGGAACGCCTCTGCGAGCAGCTCGAGGGTTCGGACGTCGCGTGGATCCTGCTTGAAGCAGATCTGCAGCTTCGCGAGCGCGCGCTTGGCGTCGTCGCGCTCGAGGTACATGCCGGCGAGCTTCCGGGCGAGGTCCGCGTCCTCCGGGCGGTGGAAGAGGAGGCGCTCGGCGACCTTCAGGTAGTCGTCGATGCGGCCCTGCTCTTCGAGGAGCCGCGCGCCTTGCTCGAACTCGTCCGCCGCCTGCGACGTCCGCGAGGCCTTCGAGAGCGCCTCCGCGTACTTGATGCGGATCGGGACGTTCTCCGGATCCAGCTCGGTCATCTTCCCGAGCGTCGCGAGCGCGCGATCGACGTTGCCGTCGCGGGCGTAGGCGGCGGCGACCTGCTCGTAGGTCTGCAGCGCGTCGCTCACGAGCTGCAGGTTCTCGTACATCTCCGCGAGGCGAACCGTGATGTCGAGACGCGTCGGCTGGAGCTTGAGGATCTGCTTGTAGACCGCGACCGCCTTCAGGAAGAAGCCCTGCTGCGCGTAGTGCTCGGCCACCTTGAAGTAGGTGTCGGTGGCTTCGCGGTTCGAGCCCTTGCGCGTGTACAGATCGCCGATCTTCAGCAGCGTCCTCACGTCGCGCGGATCGGCTTCGACGAGCTTCTGGTACTCGGCGATGGCGCGGTCGTAGGCGCCCTTGGCGAGGTGCTTCTGGGCTGCGGCGAGAACTTTGGTGCGGTCGACGGCCACCGGGGCGAGGATCCTTGCCGGCCCGAGCGCTCTCCCGTGTCGTCCCTCCGCGCGGAGGCGCGGCCCTTCAATCTCGAGAATCGTCCGGAAATGCGGGGACGAATTGCTTCAAATCACGCGTTGGGCTGGCGGGTCAGCATACGAGCCCTCCCCCAGGAGGGTCAACCGGCACGGCGGCTGCTTCGTCGGTTTCGGACGACCGGCCATCGTTCGATGGTCGACTCGCGGTCGATCGAGCCACGATCGTCGCGCGCATCCCCGCGACCCGCGCCCGGCACGCACCGACGCGCGCCTCCCCCACTTGTGTGAGGAGCGCCATGAATGGAAAACTCCCGTCACGCACCGATGTGGGTCGTGCAGGTCTGGAGTTGGTTTCGGGAGCGTTTCGGGGGACGGCGTGTGCCGCACTTCCCGGCGATGTTTCGTGTCCGCGACTCGGCGGGCGGGCTCGTCCCCCAGGTCGAGCTGGTCGGTACGTTCGAGCCGGGGCGAAGGCCGCTCCGCAAACGTCAGCTCACCGCGAGCGGGCTCTGCATGGTGCACTGGCCGGAGACGGCGGAGCGCCTGCGGCTCGAGATTCGAGCGGGCGGTGAGGTGCAGGTGGTCGAGGTCTCGACCCGTCGCCCCGAGCCCGACCGGGTGATCGAGGTGCAGCTCCTGCAGCAAGCGATCGCGTCCTGAGCTCGCGCAGCTCGCGCACGCTCAAGCGCGGCTACCGACGCGGGCCCACCGACCAGCCCGGTACGCGGTGTATCCGAGCGCTGCCTTGAGCACGAAGCTCGCGGGAAAGCCGAGCCAGACGCCCCACGGGCCGAGTCCGAGCGGGAAGCCGAGGAGCCAGCTCGTCGGCACCTGCACGACCGTGCCCACCAGGTTGATCCAGAGGCTCGAGCGCGTGTCGCCCGCGCCGCGCAGCGCGCCGACGTAGGCGATGTGGATGCCCACGATCGGCATGCCGTAGCCCAGCAGGCGCATCCACTCGACGGAGAGATCGTGCAGCGCCGTTCCTTCGGGCACGTCGAAGATCGCCACGATCGGGTGCGCGCCGAGCACGAGGAGCAGCGCGAGGGTGGTCGTGATCGCGACGTTCAAGCGGACGGACGCGCGTACGACGTGATGGGCGGCCGGCAGATCGCGCGCGCCGAGCGCGTTGCCCACCATCGCGCCCGTCGCTTGCGCGACGCTCAACGCGGGCACGAACGCGAGCGCTTGGATGCGCAGGCCGATCCCGTGCGCCGCGACCGCGGCTGGATCGAGGCGACCGAGCATGCCGACGATGCTCGCGAAGCTCGCGTTGATGATGACCATGTCGAGCGCGGCCGGGGTGCCGATGCGGAAGTAATCGCGGGCGAGCGCGAGATCGGGCTTGGCAGGCGCGACGCGCAGACGGAGCCCCGCGACCGATCCGCGTCGGAGCAGGAGCACGAGCGCGAGCACGCCCGCTGCTTGCGACGCTACCGTGCCGTACGCCGCGCCCGCCACGCCGAGCGCAGGAAAGCCGAGGTTGCCGAGGATGAAGGCGTAGTTGAAGAGGACGTTGAGCGCGTTGCTTCCGAGCGCGACCACGAAGGGCAGGCGCGTGTTGCCGACCGCGCGGAGCACCGCGGCGTAGAGCATCGCGAGATAGGGGAACACCGCGAAGCCGAGGCTCGGGCGCAGGTAGTCGAGTGCGAGTGGGAGCGCGTCGTCGGTCGCGCCGAGCACCCGCAAGATGGGCTCGGCGGTGAGGTTGCCGGAGACCGCGACGACCAGCGCGACGAAGACGGTGAACCAGGTCGACTGACGCAGCACGTGATCGACGCGCGAGGGATCTTTGGCGCCGTGGGCCCGCGCGACCATCGCGGTCACGCCCATCACGAGGCCCATCATCAGGACCATGAAGAGGAAGACGACCTGGGTGGCGAAGCCCAGCGCTTCGAGCGCGGCGGGCGCGTTCGGGAGGCGCCCACACATCGCGGTGTCGACCGCGAGCGAGAGGACGCCGAGCACGTTGAGCCCGATCACCGGCAGCGCGAGATCGAGGAGGCGTCGCGGGATGCTGACGTCGGAGATCGCGGGCGCGGACGGCGGCTCGGTCTCGTTCGTCGTCGGGGGCGACGCCATGCGGGGCCTCTCATAGCGACAGGGGAGGTGGTCGCCAAGCGGAAGTGCGAGGAGAGCTCGAGTGCGGTCGGAGCGATCCGAGCGAGCGCGACTTCGAGGTGCGGGGAGCGAGCCGGACCAGTGTGGCTTCGAGGCGCGGTCAGACGAGCGCCGCGAGCTGAGCGAGCGCGGCGAGCGCGGCGGTGTCGACCCGGAGCACGTGGGGGCCGAGCGTCACGCGCGCGAACCCGAGACGGTCGAATGCGTCGAGCTCCGCGTCGGAGAAGCCACCTTCGGGGCCCACTGCGATCCACACCTCTCGAACGGATGACTCGCCCAGCTCGCTCGGGCTCGCGTCGTTCGTGGGGGTCGCGTCGTTCGCATGGACACGCGCGTCGCGCAGCGCCTCCGCGATCGGTCGACCTCCGCGCGCCCACGCCACGAGGCGCCTCGCTTCGTTCGGCGCGCGCGCACAGACCTCGAGGAGCGGCGCGGGCGCATGCACCTCGGGCACGGTCGCGCGCTCGCATTGTCGCGCGGCTTCCTCGACGATTCGCTGCCAGCGCGAGGTCTTCTTCGAGCCGCGCGCGTCGTCGGGCCGCGCGACCGCGTGATCGCTGTGCGCGAAGTGGATCGCGTGCACGCCGAGCTCGGTGGCCATGCGGACGATGTCGTCCGACTTCGCGCCCTTCGGCATCGCTTGCACGAGCACGACGCGTGGGCGCTCGTCCGTCGCGGTCTCGATCGCGTCGACCGTCGCGACGTCGCCGTCGAGCCGTGCGCGCGCCTGACGGCCGCTTCCGTCGAAGAGCACGATCTCGTCACCCGCTTCGAGCCGCAGCACCGCCACGTGCCGGCGAACCGACGCGGGCAACGCGAGGTGTGCGCCGACCGCGCCGAGCTCGGGGACGAAGAAGCGGCGCATCGCCGAGCTCAGCTCCGCGCGACGATCACGCCGCGCCACTCGTTCTCGGAGGTGGTGCGCAGGTGGCGCAGCCCCACCGCCTCGAAGGCTTCGCGTACGCCTTCGTCTTGTCCGGAGAGGATGCCGCTGAGCACGAGCGCTCCGCCGGGCGCGAGGCGCGCGGCGAGGTGCGGCGCCATCTCGATCAGGATCGGCGCTTGGATGTTCGCGAGCACGATCGGCCACTCGCCTTCGACCTCCGACACGTCCGCGGTGTCGGCGCGGAACCGATCCGCGACGTGGTTGATCTGCGCGTTCTCGAGCGCGACCGGGATCGCGGTCGGATCGATGTCGGTGCCGTAGGCCTCGCTCGCGCCGAGCAGGAGGGCCGCGACGCCGAGGATGCCGCTGCCGCAGCCGACGTCGAGCACCCGCTCGCCGCCCTTCACGAGCGCGTCGACCTCCGCGAGCACGAGGCGGGTCGTCTCGTGGATGCCGCTGCCGAACGCGCCGCCGGGATCGATCGTGAGCACGACGTCGCCCGGCTCGGGGGTGACCTCGCGCCAGCTCGGACGGAGCAAGAGACGCGGCCCGACCTTGGTCGGATGGAAATACTCGCGCCACGCGTCACGCCACTCGTCGCCGACCACGTGCTCGATCTTCGCGGGGTGGGCGAGCTGGGCGAGCGCGCGGTGGGCGTCCTCGTCGGTCGCGAACGAAGCGACCAGCAGCACCTGCTCGTCGTGCTCGCTGCGGAGCATCGTGGTCGCGTCGCGCTCCTCGACGCCTTGGGCGCCGAGCGTCCAGAGCTGGTCGGAGACGAGCTCGGCATCGTCGGCGGGCACGGTGACGTGGACGTAGGGGTAGCGGGGCTCGCTCATGGGTGGGTCTCGGCGGAGGAGGAGAATCGAAGCGGACGTCGCAGCGGACGTGTCGAAGCGGGCGAAAGAGAACGCCGCACGTCGAAGAGACGACGCGCGGCGAGAGAGAGGACCGGCGCAGGATCACTCGACGAAGAGCGACTTCCAGACCGAGTCGTACTTCTCGAGCACGACGCGGCGCTTGAGGCTCATCTTCGGCGTGAGCATTCCGTTCGCGGTCGAGAAGTCGTCCGCGATCAGCGCGAATTTCTTGATCTTCTCGTACTGCTTGAACTCGGTGGACCAGTGGTCGAGCTCGCGCGCGATGAGCTCCTTCACTTTCGGATCCTCGCAGAGCTTCTTCTTGTCGTTGCCGAGGCCGTGCTGCTCGGCCCACGGGATCAGCGTGTCGAAGTCCGGGATCACGATGGCGGCGTTGAAGTTGTAGTTCGCGCCGTGGACCATCACGTTCGTGATGTAGGGCGAGAGCTTGAGGCGATCCTCGAGCGGGGTCGGGACGACGTACTTGCCGTTGAGGAGCTTGTACTGCTCCTTGATGCGGCCCGTGATGTAGAGGAAGCCGTCGCCGTCGACGTAGCCCATGTCGCCGGTGCGGAAGCCGCGCACGCCGTCCTTCTCGAGGAGGACCTTCTCGTTCTCTTCCGGCAGGCCGTGATAACCCTGCATGACGTTGTGTCCGAAGACGATGATCTCGCCTTGCTTCGGGTCGCCGGTCACGACGGTGTCGATCTCCACCGAGGTTCCGGGGATCGGGCGACCGACGCTGCCGATCTTGCGGCCGCTCGGGCAGTTCGCGGTCGCGATCGGCGAGGTCTCGGTGAGGCCGTATCCCTCGTAGACCATGATGCCGAGGTTGTCGACGAACTCCGCGACCTCACGGCTCAGCGCGGCGCCGCCGGAGAACGCGTACTTGAGACGGCCGCCGAAGCGCTCACGGACCTTCGAGAAGACGAGCTTGTCGAACATGCCGTTCTTGAAGTCCGCCCAGCCGCTGCGCTTGCGCTGCTCGGCGAGCTTCTTGCGGTACTCCGCGTTGCCCATCGCGGCCTCGAACATCTTTTGTTTCAGGCCGCCTTCTTCGGCCATCTTCTTGTGAAGACCGTCGTAGATGCGGTTGAAGATGCGCGGGACGCTGAAGAGCAGGGTGGGCTTCACCTCCGCGAGGTTCGCGACGATCTTGTCGACCGCCTCCGCGATGCCCATCGAGGCGCCCATCGAGAAGAGGGCGTGCAGCTCGCAGGTCTGACCGAAGCTGTGCGCCCACGGCAGGAAGGAGAGCGAACGGTCGTCCGGCGACATCGGGAAGATCTCGTGCACGGCCGAGACGTTCCACGCGAGGTTCTGGTGGCTCAGGAGCACGCCCTTGGGGTTGCCCGTGGTGCCGGAGGTGTAGATGAAGCCGGCGATGTCGCTCGGGACCACCTTCGCGAGCGGCGCGGGCGCGTGCGAGAGCAACGACGCGAACGTCGCGTCCGCCGAGCCGGGGGTCGACTCGAAGGTGATGACCTTCTGGAGATCCGGCAGCTCGCTCCGAACCTTCGCGATCTCCGCGGCGATGCGTTCGTTCGCGACGAGGAGCACCCGCGCGCCGCAGTCCTTCAGGATGTACGCCCACTCCTTGGGGAGCTGGCTCTCGTACATCGGCGCGTACGACGCGCAGAGGCCGTAGGTCGCGTAGGCGCCGACCGCCCACTCGGGGCGGTTGTCGGCGATCACCGCGACGCTCTGACCCTTCTCGATCCCCAGCGCCGCGAGCGCGCCGCGCATCGCGTCGACCTGCTTGCCGAACTCCGCGTAGGTCATCCAGACCCACGCGCCGTTCTGCTTGGTCCCGAAGAGCGGGCGGCTCCCGAAGGATCCGATGCTGTGCTCGTAGACCTCGACGAGGGTTCCGAACTTCGGCTCGAACGTGCTCATGGCTAACCCCTTGGTCCCTCACGGCGCCTTCGTCGGCGACCCTCGACGGGGCCGCGAACGCTGCCGATCCCGGTGGTGCGGGGCCCCTCGGCGCCCGCGAAGCGTCGTCGTGCACCCACCCGTGGCGCACGCGGCGCGCGAGCCTAGCACACCCGCGGGAGGGGGCCGCCGCTCGCGTCCGGGGCGACGACAACCCCTCGGAACGAGTCGGCGGCTGACCCCGCCGACCCGACCAAGAAGCCTGCTATGAACGGCTCGTGGACGCCGTGACCGCCCCGTCGATCGTCGCGCGCCTGGAGCGCGAAGAGGTCGGCGTCTTCAATCGACGTTTCGTCGTGCGCCTCGGGGACGGGGCCGCGGTCGAAGCGGTGCTCTACCGGGGCGACACCCTCTGCGTCTCCTCGCAGGTCGGCTGCGCGGTGGGGTGCCCGTTCTGTGCGAGCGGCGCGGGCGGGCTGCAGCGACCGCTCGGGCTGGACGAGCTGCGCGCGCAGGTCGAGCTGGTGCGTGAGCTCGCACCGTCGCTCGCGCGCGTGACGGTGAGCGGCGTGGGCGAGCCGCTCCACGCGCCCGACGTGCCGCGCTTCGTCGCGTGGGCGCGAGAGCTCGGGCTCGGAGTGAGCCTCACCACGAGCGGCGGACCGCTGGGGCGTCTGCGCACGTTCCTGCGCGAGGTGCCCCATCGTGGTCTCACGATCAGCGTGCACGCGGGCACCGAGCCGACCCGCGCGCGCCTGGTCCCGAAGGGGCCGCCGCTACACTCGCTCTTCGACGTGCTGCGCGAAGAGCTGCCCACGCTCACCCGCGCGCGTCGCAAGAAGCTCGCCCTCGCGTACCTCATGCTCGCGGGGGACAACGACGGCGACGACGAGCTCGACGCGTTCGCGAAGCGGGTGTCGGAGCTGGAGCGCGCGACCACGCCCGACGGGAACGCGTTCGTCCCGATCGCGGTGCACCTCTACGCCTACAACCCGGTCGACACCTCGAGCGCACGACCCGTCACGCGTGAAGCGTACGAGGCGGCCTACGAGCGCCTCGTCGCGCGGGGTCTTCGCGTGCGCATGAGCTCGCGCGCGCGGGTCGAGGCGAACGGCGGCTGCGGGACGTTGGTCGCGGTCCGCGCGTCGCGCTGACGGCGCTCTCACGCTCGCGGCAGCTTCTCCGAGGGTCTGTCGCCCAGACCCTCCCCCACGGGGCATGAAGCCCCGATGGGGCCCCCACCCACGAGCCTTCGCTCGCTTCGCGAGCTGCGCGCCGTCCAGTAGGGCGGCTTGCGAAATCGGCCCAGCTTCTTTTCAGGCCGCGTGGGCGTCGCTCCGCGCGTTCCCGGAGCGCTCGAGGGCGAGGCTGCCGTACGCGTCCAGATCGAGCGCGTCTGGCGGCAAGCCCGCGAGGTGCGTCTCGCTCACGCGCAGCATCGCGTCCACGTCGGGCGCGCGCAGCGTCTCCTTTTTCCAGACGCCGTCGTCGTCTTTCGCGCGACCGAGCCAGCTCACGAGCTCCTTGAGCTTTCCGAGCGGCGAGAAGCCGTCCGCTGCGATCGCGTCGCGCACCGCGATCATCCACGCGAGCACGTCGTCGCCGGTCGGTGAGAAGGGCGTCACGCCGGCTTCCAGCTCCGCGATCTGACGGAAGATCCAGGGGTTGCGCAGCGCCGGGCGTCCGATCATGACGGCATCGCAGCCCGTCTCTTCGCGCATGCGGAGCGCGTCGTGTGCGTACCAGACGTCGCCGTTGCCCACGACCGGCACGCGAAGCTCCTCGCGCAGCACACGCACGATGCGCCAGTCCGCGACGCCTTCGTAGAGGTCGCAGCGTCGCCGCGGATGCACGGTGAGGAAGTCGACGCCCGCGCGCTCCACCAGCTTCGCGATGGAGACGACCTCGTCGGCGGTGTCGAAGCCCGCGCGGATCTTCGCGGAGAAGAGGCCCGGCGTGCGCGCGCGCATCGCGGAGAGCACGTCGAAGAGCAGCGCGGGATCCTTGAGCATCGCCGCGCCCACGCCCTTGCGGACCACGCGCGGCATGGGGCAGCCGAGGTTCACGTCGACGACGTCGGCGCCCGCGCGGCTCACGTGCTCGGCGGCCTCCGCCATCTTGTCCGCGTCGTTGCCCATCACTTGAACCGAGAGCGGCAGGCCGGGGGCCTTCACCACCGAGGCCGCGAGCGCGCTCGGCGAAAGCGGCGCGCGCGACACCCGCACGAACTCCGTGCAGAGCAGGCCGAGCCCTCCGTGCGCGGCGATCAATCGCCGAAACGTGGGGTGCGTCACGCCCTCCATCGGCGCGAGCAAGGTCGCGGGCGCGAACGGAAAGCGCGGCGCGCGAGTCGTCGGCGGCGTCTCGCTCACGACGCGTACCTCGACGAGCTCGGGACGTGGATCGCGGCGGACATCAGAGCGCGAGCTCGATCGGGGCGCGGGCGCCTTCGCGCGGCGCGGAGAGATGCCAGAAGGCGACGTCGTAGCCGCCGAAGCTCGCCGCGACGCGGTCGCGCACCACGAAGCCCGAAGGGCGCACGTCCTCCGGCGGTGTGTCGGTCGGCGCGAAGGTGACGACGTCGAAGCTCGTCGGGCGGAAGACCTCGAGCACGCGCGCGACGATCCCGTCGATTTCTCCTCGGAAGTCCGCGTTGGTCTCGAACGAGACGTAGCTGCCGAGCTCCTCGGGCGTGACGTGGATCGTGTAGTAGGTGCCGTCGCGCAGCGCGTTCATGGAGTAGCCGGCCGGCGTGAAGGGGTGCTCGTCGATCGCGAAGCCGGGCAGGATCTTCGTGATGCCGGTGCGCTCGGCGATCGTGGAGTCCTTCGGACGCTCGACGCCGATGAACTGCGCGGCGGCCTCCGGAAGGAGCCCGTGCATGAGGATCTCGAGCGTGGCGTCGTTCGGCTCCGCGACGTAGGGGCGTGCGCTGTGGAAGACGTGCACGTGGTGGTCGTGCTCGTCGCCGAAGCGGAGGGCGCGTCCGGGCACCACCGCGTTCAAGCGCTCGGCGTCCTCGTAGAAGGTCGAAGGCTGCTGCTCGGGGAAGTGTTCGTTCTTCCGCTGGTAGACGAGCAGCGTCACGTTCTGGGCCCCGACGAGCTCGACCAGGTGCAGCGCCGCGTCGACGAGCCGCGTCCGCCCGCACGTGATCATGGTGAGGTGATCGTCGTAGACGAAGAGGCTCGACTCGCTGAGCAGGTACGCGTCGCAGTGCGCGTCACTGAGCACGGAGAGGATCTGCGCGCGCGCGAGCTCGACCACCCGGTTCCAGACGTCGTCGCCCAGCGCGCGCAGCTTCGGACCGCCGGGCCCGACGACGAGCTCGATCTTCTTCTCCGGACCTTCGAAGAACGTCGGCTGCTGCATCTGGCGGCGAAGGATGCGCTCCGAGCGCCCTGGCGCAAGCGACGCGACCGCGCGGCGGCTCGTCTTTTGGCGCCTTCGCGTCCCACCCGGTACCCTCTGCCTCGGTGCGCTCGTTCCTGTCCGTCTTCTTCGTCCTCTCGTTCGCGGCCCCCGCGGCGGCCGACATCTACGAGTGTCGGGGCGCCGACGGCTCGATCGAGTTCACGAACGTCTCGCGCGGACGTGGCTGCCGGCTCGTCGTGCGGGAGAGCGACACCCGTGCGCGTGCGCAAGGCGCGAGCCTCCCGCAGCGTCGACGCGGCACCGCGTCGCCCGATCGTTACCGTCGCTGGGACGCGTACATCCGCGAGGCGGCGGCGCTCTACCAGCTCCCCGAGGCGTTCCTTCGCGCGGTGATGAAGGTGGAGAGCGACTTCGTGCCCGACGTGGTGAGCCACGCGGGCGCGATGGGGCTCATGCAGCTCATGCCCCGCACGGCGGCGTCGATGGGCGTCCGCGATGCGTTCGACCCTCGACAGAACGTGCTCGGCGGCGCGCGCTACCTCCGCATCCTCGCGAACCTCTTCCAGGGTGACCTGGTGCTCACGGTCGCGGCCTACAACGCGGGCGAGGGCGCGGTGATGCGACACCGCGGCGTGCCTCCGTATGCCGAGACGCAGCGCTACGTGCGCCGCGTGCTCGGGCACTACTACGCGTTTCTCCAGGGCGCGGACGGCACCCAGCCGCGTTGACGTTGGAGACGCCGCTCGAGAGCGCTGCGAAGTGTGCGGTGTGAGAGCGCGTTCGCGAGCGCGCGTTTCGGCGCTTCGTACGCCGTGACTCCTGGTGCGCCCGCGGTGCCGAGGAGTAAGGTGCGCCGATGCGAGTCGACTGCGACTTCCTCGTGATCGGGACCGGCGTGGCCGGGCTGACCTTCGCCCTCGAGGCATCCAAGCACGCCGAGGTCACGATCCTCACCAAGCGCTCGCGCACCGACTCGGCGACCAACTGGGCGCAGGGCGGCATCGCGGCGGTGCTGCATCCGGACGACAGCTTCGAAGCGCACGTGAAGGACACGCTCGGAACGGGCGGTGGGCTCTCACATCCGGCGGCGGTCGAGATGGTCGTCCGCGACGGTCCGGCGCGCATCCGCGAGCTGATGGAGATCGGCGCGCGCTTCTCGCACCGCGAAGGCAAGGACGAGCTCGACCTCACGATGGAAGGCGGGCACAGCGCGCGGCGCGTGGTGCACGCGGGCGACATCACGGGCCGCGAGGTGCAGCGCGCGTTGCTCGCGGCGGTCGAAGAGAACCCGCGCATCCGCATCGTCGAGGACCACATGGCGGTGGACCTCATCGAGCAGAGCCGCTTCGGGGCGCCGCGTCGTCAGGTCGTGGGCGCGTACGTGCTCGACGAGTCGACGGGCGAGGTCCACACGTACACCGCGAAGGCGACGGTGCTCGCGGCGGGCGGCGCGGGGAAGGTCTACCTCTACACGTCGAACCCGGACATCGCGAGCGGTGACGGCGTCGCGATGGCGTACCGCGCGGGCGCTCAAATCGGGAACATGGAGTTCTTCCAGTTCCATCCGACGAGCTTGTTTCATCCGAAAGCCAAGAGCTTCCTCATCAGCGAAGCGCTCCGCGGCGAAGGCGGGATCCTCCGTCGCGCGGACGGCACGGCCTTCATGGAGAAGCACCACGCGATGAAGGATCTGGCGCCGCGCGACGTGGTGGCGCGCGCGATCGACTACGAGATGAAGCGCAGCGGCGACGACTGCGTGTACCTCGACATGACGCACCTCTCCGCGAGCTTCGTCGCGGAGCGGTTCCCGAACATCCACGGCGAGTGCCTGAAGTTCGGGATCGACATGACGCAGCAGCCGATCCCGGTGGTGCCGGCTGCGCACTACATGTGCGGCGGCGTGGTGGTGGATCTCGAGGGGCGCACGAGCCTGCCGGGGCTGTGGGCGATCGGCGAGGTCACGTGCTCGGGCTTGCACGGCGCGAACCGGCTCGCGAGCAACTCGCTCCTCGAAGGGCTCGTCTACGGCCACCGCGTGGCGCGCGCGCTGGCGGATGCACGCGAGCACATGTCGCCCGGCGACGTGCCGGCGTGGGACGTGGGCTCCGCGGTGCCGAGCGACGAGGCGGTGGTGGTCAGCCAGAACTGGGACGAGCTGCGCCGCTTCATGTGGAACTACGTGGGCATCGTGCGCGGCGACAAGCGCCTCACACGCGCGGCGCGGCGCATCGCGCTGCTCAAGGAAGAGATCCGCGAGTACTACTGGGCGCACCTCGTCACGCGCGACCTGCTCGAGCTGCGCAACATCGCGGATGTCGCGGATCTGATCGTGCAGTGCGCGCTGGTCCGAAAAGAGAGCCGCGGCCTGCACTACACGCTCGACTACCCGGAGACCTCGGAAGCGTTCGCGGCCGACACCGTGGTCGAGCGCGGTGTGCCCGCGCATCTACGCCGCTGACGTTCGGGTGCTGGCGAGGCTCGTCTCGGCTCATTCCCAAGCGAGGTCGCCGATCGTGAGCCGACCTCCAAACGCCCCGTCCGGCGCGTAGGTGCCCGGGTGCGCGACGACCAACCACGCAGCGCCCGAACCGTCGGGTACCGAGATGGCGTCGCTCGACGTTGGCCGCTCGATTGCGCCGTCGGCCCTCACCAAGAAGAGGTCGAAGGGGACAGAGCCGAACGTGCTCATCGTCACGGTCAGCACCAACGAGGCGGAGCCCTCGGGGATCGTTCCGAGCGAGAGTGCATAGGCGAACGACGGGTGGGGAGGGCTCGTAGCGCGGCGGACGTCGAGCGTGCCATCGACGAGCGTGACCGCCTGCGCTCCGCGCGCATCGAGCGAACCCTCGACGAGGGTCGAGAGCGAGAGGTCGGCGTCGGCCGTGGTTGCGAAGGGCGTCGCGTGGTCGAAGTCCACCTCGGCGCGGGTGCCGACGTGCGTGATCGTCAGCTCGGCGTTCGGCGGGACCGGTCCGAGGTCGAGGTTGGCGGAGTCCGCTTCAGCGCCCGGGTCGGGGGTCCACGACACCTCCCGCAACGCGCCGTTCACACGCACTTCGATCGCGTCCGCGCTCGGGTCGAGGCGGTAGTTGGCGGTCAGCCGCGCAGCGCCGTCCGGCGTGATCGCGGTTGGTTCGATGGCCCCCACCACGGAGAGCCGACGGACAGCCACTTCTTCGGTCGGACAGGCGCTCCAGACGCCAGTGAGTGGGAATCCGGTGTCGCTGCGCAGGTCGAGACGGACGCAGCCGTCGAAGTCGAAGTCCGCGCAACCGTCGCGCCGAATCTGCACGGTGCAGCTTCCGGTGGCGGCCCAGAGCTGCACGGGGTCGCTGCTCTCCGCCCCTTCCGCGAAGCTCAGGTCGTAGAGGCGCCCGAAGCGATCGCCGAAGCTCTCGTCGCGGAAGTAGCTCGGTTGGTCACCCTCCACGTAGAGGACGAAACGCGCGTAGGCCTCGCGGGTCGTCTCGCGGTGCGTGGCCAACGTGGCCGAGCCCTCCACCACGTAGACACCGTTCGGCAGCGGGGGGCCGGCCGATCCGTCGCCGCACCCGACGACGTTCAAAGCGGCAAAGAGGCCGAGGACGGACGCGGCGTTGGCACGGATCGGCATGGTGCGGGACATGGACACGAACCCTTGCAGGATTCGTGCACGTGCTTGGATCCGCTCCAGACGCCGATCAGCCCTTTGCGGCCAGCTTCGCCTTCACCTTCGTGTAGACGGCTTCGAGGTTCGTCAGATCCTTGAGCTCGTCTTCCGGGATCGAGAGCTGGAACTGGCGCTCGACGTCCGCGACGATCTCGATCGCCATCATACTGTCGATGCCGAGATCCTTGAACGGCGTCGCGTCCGGGACTTCGTCGATCTCTGCCACTTCCGCGATGATCGCGCGGAGCTTCTCTCTCAGTTCGTCGGCCATGGTTCCTCCGGCTCTTCGGGAGCGGTGATTGCGTTCAGCGGGTGTGCGTTCAGGCGTGCTCGCCGAGGTCTCCCGCCTCGAAGAGCGCCTTGGTCTTGCGGCGCTGGGCTTTGCCGCTGCTCGTTTTGGGCAACGCGCCGACGGCGCAAATCGCGACGTGCGCGGGGCTGAGCCCGAACTCTTGCTGGATCTTCCGCGCGATCTCGGTGCGCAGGCGCTCGGCGTCCGCGCGGTTGGCTTCCGCCGCGATCACGAGCTCTTCGGTGCCGTCGCGCATCACGGAGAACGCGACCACGTTGCCGCGGCGCACGCCTTCGAGATCGCCCACCGACCACTCGAGATCCTGCGGGTAGTGGTTCGCGCCGCGGATGATGATGAGGTCCTTGAGGCGGCCGCAGATGTAGAGGTTGCCGTCGGCGAGGTAGCCGAGGTCTCCCGTTTGAAGCCAGCCGTCCTTCAGGGCCTCCGCGGTCGCTTCGGCGTTCTCGAAGTAACCCTCGGTGACGCTCGGGCCGCGCGCAATCACCTGACCGACCCGGCGCTCCGGGAGCGGCTGACCTTGCTCGTCGACCACGCGCACCTCGTGCTCGGGGAAGCCGACGCCGCAGCTCACGACCTCGAGCGGGGTCTTCGTCGACCCGTCCGCCGGGCGCGCCACGCCGTCCTTCATGGCCTCCGCGTCGACCACGTCGACCACCATCTCGGTGCCGACCGGGTGGAACGTGATCGCGAGGGTCGACTCCGCCATGCCGTAGCTCGGGAGGAACGCGGTGCTCCGGAAGCCCGCGGGCGCGAACTTCTGCGCGAACTCCTTCAGGGTCGCGGCGCGGATCGGCTCGGCGCCGCAGCCGGCGACGCGAACGCTCGAGAGCTCGAGCTCTTCGAGCTGCTTGTCCTTCACGCGTTTGGTGACGAGCTGGTACGCGAAGTTCGGCGCGTACGTGATGGTGCCGCGGTGTTTGGTGATCGTCTCGAGCCAGAGGCCGGGGCTGCGCGCGAAGGTCTCGGTCGGCAGGAGCACGACCGGGATGTCCTTCACCAGCGTGCCGAGCACGAAGCCGATGAGGCCCATGTCGTGGAAGAGCGGCAGCCAGCTCACGCCCTTGTCGTCGTCGTTGCGGTCGAGGCCGTGGGGGCCGAGGAACGCGCTCGCGTTCGCGACGAGGTTGCGGTGCGTGACCGTCACGCCCTTCGGCTTGTTGGTGGAGCCGCTGGTGAACTGCAGGAAGCAGAGGTCGCGCTCGTCGATCGTCGGCGTGGCGAAGCTCGGCGCGGTCCCGGTGAACGCGGACTCCACCGCGAGCACGTGCTCGGGGGTGGCGCCGTGCTCGCCGATGCGCTCCACCACGTCGCGGTTGCCCTCCATGCAGAGGACCGCGCGCGCGCCGCTCGTGCGCACCACGTGCGCGAGGATCTCGACGTAGCCGTCGGCGTTCTTGAAGGACGCGCGGGGGTAGACGGGTACGGGGACCACGCCGGCCACCGCACAACCGAGGAAGCTCAGGACGAAGTCTTCCGGCTCTGCGATGACGAGCGCGGCGCGGTCGCCCTTTTTCAATCCGCGTTCTTGGAGGAACGCCGCGCGTCGCCACGCCTCGGACTCGAGGGCTTCGTAGGCGAAGAAACGTTCTTCTCGGTCGCGACCGACGAAGGTGAAACCGCGTCCGGGGCCGCGGCGGAGCCGGGCCATCGCGGAGACGAGCGTGAGGTTCTCGCTCATGGCGGCGTGGGGTACGTGAGCGACCCCGAGCGGTCAAGGAACGGCGCGAAGAGCGGGAGAATGTGAGCCGAGCGGCCAGTTTTCTTCGGAAGAACGAGGACGTGAAGGTGCGCGCGAAACGTGAACCGCGCGCACGCCGACCGTGCGCCACGTTCACGGTGCTCGAGGCTCCCTCGTCTCGCGGCCTCGGGTAGCGTCGCGGGTCACGACGGCGTCACCACGCGCGATTCTGGCTCGGATTCGTCGAGTTTCGCGGACGATCCCGTGGGTCCGAAGGGGGTCGCCGGGCGCGCTCGCTGCTGTGACGGACGCAACGCTCGCGCGGTTCGAACGACGGGTGCGCGACTTGCTGAGCGCACGCGGCGTGCTCCGCGCGCGCTCCGTTCGGCGCACCGTTCGGCAGCGGCGCGCGACAGAAAACGGCCGCCCGGCCTAAATCTAAGCGATTTCCAATACTTGCGTCATTCGGGTGCGGCGCGTAGAACCACGCGCGTCGCGCTCGCGCGGCGGAGCGGAAAGAGAAGGGTGCGATGCGACGAGTTTTCGTGACCGGCGTAGGGGTGGTGAGCCCAGTCGGCTTCGGTCGACGAGACTTCTGGGAAGCGCTCGTCGCCGGCCGCAGCGGCGCCGCACCGATCGAGAACTTCGACGCGAGCGGTCTCGACCGTCAGGTCGCGTGCGAGGTGAAGGGCTTCCGGCCGCGCGACTTTCTCACCGCGGCCGAGGCGCGCCGCGCGGGTCGTTGCTCCGCGATGGCGATCGCGGCCGCGCGCATGGCGGTGGAGGACGCGAAGCTCAAGACGGAGCACCTCGCAGGCCCGCGCACCGCGGTGGTGCTCGGCACCACGATGGGCGAAGCGAACGTGCTCGGTCAGCTCGAGGCCGCGTGGATCCACCGCGGCGAGCAGAGCGTCGAGCCCGCCGCGCTGCCGCGTTACGGCACCACGCTGTTGCCGATCCACCTCGCGCGCGCGCTTGGCGCGACGGGCATGGTGCAGACGATGCCCGCGGCGTGCGCGGCGGGGAACTACGCGATCGGCTACGCGGCCGATCAGATCCGCGCGGGGCGCGCGGACGTCGCGGTGGCCGGCGCGAGCGAGGTGATCGAGAAGCTGCAGTTCGCGGGCTTCGCGCGGCTCGGCGCGATCACGCCCGACGTGTGCCGCCCCTTCGATCAGCAGCGGCGCGGGCTGATGGTCGGCGAAGGCGCGGGCATCCTGATCCTCGAGAGCGAGGAGTCGGTGGTGCGCCGCGGCGCGACGGTGCTGGCGGAGATCGGTGGCTACGGGCTCGCGTGCGACGCGCACCACATCACGCGCCCGCACCCCGAAGGCGAAGGCAGCACGACCGCGATGCGGATGGCGATCGCGTCGTCGGGGCTGCGGCCGGAGGACGTCGACTTCGTCAACGCGCACGGCACCGGCACCTCGGCGAACGACAAGATCGAGTCGCTCGTGCTGGCGGAGATCTTCGGCGCGCGGCAGCCGATCCTCACGAGCAACAAGAGCATCCTCGGGCACTGCATGGGCGCGGCGAGCGCGATCGAGGCCGTGAGCTGCGTGCTCAGCCTGCAGACCGGCATCGTGCCGCCGACCATCCACTACGAGCACCCTGATCCGGAGTGCGCGGTGAACCTCGTCGCGAACGAGGCGCGCTCGGCGAAGATCGACGTGGTCGTGAACAACTCGGCCGCGTTCGGCGGCTACGACGCGGTGCTCACCCTCGCGCGTGAGGGCGTGCTCCCGCCCCCGCGCGACCCTTGGGCGGTCCAAGCCGAAGGGGCCACGGCCTGATGCGCCTCGCGATCACCGGGTACGGCGTCGCGAGCCCCTTCGGGGTCGGCCGCGCGTCGTGGGAGGCCGCGCTCGCGAAGGGGGAGGCCGCGCGAGAGCTCGCGTTTCGTGGGCGATCCGAGGCGCTGGAAGGGGAGCTCGGCGAGCACGCGCGCACCGCGGAGGTCTGGGGCTTCGATCCCAACCAGTACCTCGGCGACAAGGGACACCGCGCGTTCGATCGGCTGACCAAGCTGCTCATCGCGGCCGCGAAGCCGGCGCTCGCAGACAGCGGGCTCAAGCGCGACGGCGCCTTCGTCGAAGGCGGGCCAGACGCGTCGTCGATCGGCATCTGCAGCGCGACCGCGTACGGGTCGCTCGACGCGATCACGGAGCTGAACCGCGTCGCGGAGCTCGAAGATCCCCGTTACATCAACCCGCAACGTTTCCCGAACACCGTGATCAACGCGGCGGCCGGGTACGTGAGCATCTGGGAAGACCTGCGCGCGCCGAACGTGACGGTGGTGGACGGAAACTGCAGCGCCCTCGACGCGGTGCTCGCGGCGGCCACGCACCTCGCGCACCGTCGCGCGAAGGCGTTCCTGGTCGGCGGCGGTGAGATCGTGAGCGAGCCGCTCTACCTCGCGCTGCGTCGGCTCGGCGTGCTGGCAGACGGGCGCAACGATGGCTTCGGCGTCGAGATGGGCGAGGGCGCCTGCTACTTCGCGATGGAGCGCGTGGAGGACGCGAAGGCTCGCGGCGCCCGGGTGCTCGCGGAGGTGATCGGCTACGGGACCGCGTTCGAGCCGCCGCGCTCGGAGGCGCTCTTGGTGCACGCGTCGGCGGACGCGGTGGCGCGCGCGGTGCGCGAGGCGCTCGCGGAGGCGAAGGTGGACCCGGGCGAGGTCGACGTGGTGGCGAGCTCGGCGGGTGGGCTCGTCGAGGTCGACGGCGCGGAGGCGGCCGGGCTGCGTGAGGTGCTCGGCGGCGTGCCGCAGGTGCCGGTGAAGCGCCTCACCGGCGAGACCTTCGGCGTCTCGGGGGCGTTCGCGCTCGCGCACGTGCTCGCGTGGTTCGGCGGTGCGCCGGTCGCACCGAGTCCCGCGAACGGCGTGACTCCACCTGCGAAGGTCGGCACCGCGGTGATCACGAGCGTCGGCTTCTACGGCAACGCGAGCGCGATCGTCGTGCGCGCGGCCTGAAGCCGGGTCATCACTGCGCTCCGATCGTCGCGACCGGAGCTTCGGTCCTTCGACCGGATGTCCGAGACGTCTCGGTCCCGAAGAACACGTCGTCGAGCGAAGTCTCGCTCACGAGAAGAACACGAGAATCTCCTCAAGAATCTGCAGGGAGGCGCGCCCTCCCGCACCTGTCGAGGGTCCATGAGCTGGGCGAAGAAGAAGGCACAGGAAGCACTCACCCGCATCCGCGAGGCGCAGGCCAACCAGGTCTATCCCTACTTCCGGCCCTTCGAGAGCGGCGGTCTGCACACGACCATCGACGGCAAGCCGATCGTCAACTTCAGCTCCAACGACTACCTCGGGCTCACCACGCACCCGAAGGTGAAGGAGGCCGCGAAGGCCGCGGTCGACAAGTTCTCGTGTGGGCTCTCGAGCTCGCGCGTTCAGGCGACCACCACCGCGCACGTGGAGCTCGAAGAGCGGCTCGCGGCGTGGTTCGGCTACGAGAAGTGCTTGATCTTCACGACCGGCTACCAAGCGATGGTCGGCACGATCATGTCGCTCGCCGACAAGGACACCACGATCGTCCTCGACAACCTGAGCCACGCCTGCATCCTCGACGGCACCTTCCTCGCCGCGGGCGTGCCCCGCAACGGTGCGGAGATTCGGTTCTTCAACCACAACAGCGCGCGCTCGTTGCGCCGTTGTCTGTCGACGCGTGAGCGCGAGAACGCGCTCGTGTGCATCGAGGGCATCTACAGCCTCGACGGCGACGAAGCGACGATCCTCGAGCTGCTCGAGGCGGTCGAAGAAGATCCGAAGGCGGTGCTGCTGGTCGACGACGCGCACGGCACCGGGACGCTCGGTACGCACGGCAAGGGCATCCACGAGAAGTACGGCATCGAGAGCCGGGTGCCGATGATCGTCAGCACCTTCTCGAAGAGCTTCGGCGGCATCGGCGGCTTGCTGCTCGCCGACGCGGACGTGGTCGATCACGTCAAACACGCGGCGCGCTCGTTCGTGTTCAGCGCGAGCTTGCCGGTCCCAGTGATCGCGGCGGCGAGCACCATCCTCGACATGCTCGAGGCCGACGGCCCGGCGCTCGTCGCGGAGCTGCACGAGAAGGCGGCGTACATGCGCAAGTCGCTCACGCAGATCGGCTTCGATCTCGGGCTCTCGAACACGCACATCATGCCGGTGATGTGCCGCGAGGAGCGCAAGGCGCTCTTCACGCACGTCGCGATGCTCGAGAGCGGCGTGATGATGGTGCCGATCACATACCCCGGCGTGAAGAAGGGCGAGGAGCGGCTGCGGCTCAACGTCACGCGTGGGCACTCGTACGAGGACATGAACCAGGTGCTCGAGCTCCTCGAGACCTTCGGCCGCGCGTTCTTCATCCTCGGCGGCGACGAGCTCGAAGCGTACGAAGGCGCGTGAGCGGCGCATGGGCTCCGCTCCGGCTCTTCGTGTGGCGCTCGGCGTGCTCGCGCTCGTCGCGACGCTCGGCGCGTGCGGCTCCGACGCGACGGGGCCACAAGCGCGCATCCAGCGCTTCACCGGCTGCGTCGTGCCGGGCGGCGCGGTGCGGGTGCACGAGCACCTCGGCGGCGACGCGACGCGCTTCGTGATGCACGCCAAGGTCGTGATCCCGAAGCCCGCGATCGACGCCTACGTCGCGAGCTGCGGCTTCGATCGCGCGGCGCTGGTCGAAGGCTTCGACCACCACGGCATGTTGCCGTCCGAGCCGCTGACCTGGTGGACGCCGCTCGATCGGCAGCTCGGTCGGGGCGCGCGGATCGAGGTCGACGGAGACACGCGCGAGCTGGTCGCGTTCGAGCGCGACACCGACTTCGCGGTCTTCGTGCGCGCGGAAGGTGCCGCTCGCTGACGGTGTTGCTGGTCGGCTGCGCCGACTTCTCGATCGGGTCGGCGGGGTCAGCCGCCGACTAGTGGGGAGTGATCTCCCCAGCCCAGCACCCGCTCTCACCAGGGCAGGACTTCGCCGTTCGCGTGCCAGAAGCTCGCGGTCGTCTCCATCGAGAGCTGCTCGAAACGATCCACGAGCTGACGCGCGGCTTCGTCGGGATCGACGTTGCCGTTCTTGGCCGTCATGTCGGTGCGCACGTAGCCCGGGTGCAGCAGCGCGACCGCGATCTTCCGCGGCGCGAGGTCGCGCGCGAGCGAGACACCCATCGCGTTCACCGCGGCCTTGCTCATGCGGTAGCCGTACATGCCGCCGCTCGTGTTGTCGGCGATGGAGCCCATGCGGCTCGTGAGGATCGCGATCTTGCCGCCGTCCTTCACGAGGTCGTTCACCGCGCCGAGCACGCGGAGCGGCCCGATCGCGTTGACCTCGAGCTGCTCGCGCACGGTCGCGAGATCGAGCGGATCGAGCGGCGTGCGGCGCAGGATGCCCGCGTTGACGATCACGCCGTCGAGCACGCGGCCGGCCATCGCCTTGCGGAACGCGATCACCGAGGTGTCGTCCGTCACGTCCACGCCGCGGTGGACCTCCACGTCGAGGGCTTCGAGCGCGTCGCTCGTGTCGCGGCAGGTCGCGATCACGTCGTAGCCACGCTTCTTCAGATCGCGGGCCAGCTCGAGGCCGATGCCGCGGTTCGCTCCAACCACCAAGACCGTGCTCGTCATGGCCGCCGTCATAGGGCCGTCGTGCGCGAGAACGCAAGCGGGGCGCGCAAGACGCCGAGCGGGCACGTGACGACAGTGCTCACACGCGTTCGATCAGCGGTCAGCTTCCTTGAGGGTCTGTCGCCAGACCCTCCCCCACGGGGCATGAAGCCCCGATGGGGCCCCCACCCACGAGCCTTCGCTCACTGCGTTCGCTGCGCGCCGTCCAGTAGGGCGGCTTGCGGAAATCGGCCGAGCTTCTTTTCAGCTCTCGCGCAGCCGCGGGATCAGCTCGGCGAAGTTGCAGGGGCGGTGTCGGTTGTCGAGCTGCAGCACGAGGATCTCGTCCCACGCGTCCTTCACCGCGTTGCGCGAGCCCGGCACCGCGAAGAGGTAGGTGCCGTTGGCGACGCCCGCGCACGCGCGCGACTGGATCGTGCTCGTGCCGATCTTCGGAAAGCTGATCCAGCGGAAGAGCTCGCCGAAGCCGGGGATCTCTTTCTCCCAGACCGCCTTCATCGCTTCCGGCGTGACGTCGCGTCCGGTGACGCCGGTGCCGCCCGTGACGATCACGACCTCGACCACCGGCTCGGCGATCCACGCGCGCAGCTTCGCTTCGATCGCCGCGACGTCGTCACGCAGCAGCTCGCGCGCGACCAGCTCGTGGCCGGCTTCGCGGATGCGCGCTTCGAGGATGTCACCGCTCTGATCTTCGGCGAGGGTGCGCGTGTCGCTCACGGTCAGGAGCGCGAGACGGAGCGGACGAAAGGGGCGGCTGGTGTCGATCGACATCGGGAGCTCTCCATCCGCGGTGCCCGCGGAATCGGTGGACGTGCGGCGTGGTCGGGTCGGATTCGAACGCGAGCCTTCGGGTCTCTCAGAGCGTTTCGTCCTGCGGCGCGAGCGTCTCCACGAAGCGCACCGCGCGGCCCGACGGCGCGCCTTGGAGCTGGCCGTCGATCATCACGCTGCGCCCACGCACGATCGTGCGCACCGGCCAACCCTTGAGCTTCCACCCCGCGAAGGGCGTCCAGCCCACGCGGCTCGCCTGCTCTTCGTTCGTGATGACGTGCTCGCGACCAAGATCGACGATCGTCAGATCCGCGTCGTAGCCGACGGTCAGGCGTCCTTTGCGTGCGATGCCGTAGATGCGCTGCGGACCGTGGGCGAGCAGATCCACGAGGCGCTCGAGCGAGAGACGCCCCTCGTTCACCGCGTTGAGCATCAGCGGCACCATCGTCTGCACGCCCGGCAGCCCGCTGGGGCTCTTCGGGTAGGGCGCGTCTTTCTCTTCGCGCGTGTGGGGCGCGTGATCGGAGCCGAGCACGTCGACGACACCGCGACGGATCGCGTCCCAGAGCGCGCGCTGGTGACGCTCGCCGCGAATGGGCGGGTTCATCTGTGCGTAGGTGCCGAGGCGGTCGTAACACTCGGGCGCGTGGAGCACGAGGTGCTGCGGGAGCACCTCCATCGTCGCGACGTCCTTGTGGCGCGCGAGCAGCTCGGCCTCTTCCGCGGTCGTCACGTGCAGCACGTGGATGCGTCGACCGGTGCGGCGCGCGAGGCGCAGCACGCGCTGGGTCGCGCGGATCGCGGTCTCCTCGTCGCGCCAGACGGGGTGCAGGTGCGCGCTCGCGCTCTCGCCTTCGACGAGGTGTTTGCGCTCGCGCAGCCGCATCTCGTCCTCCGCGTGGATCGCGACGCGACGCGTGCCGTGCGCGAGCACCTCCGCGAGCATCGCGTCGTCCTCCACGAGCAAGCTGCCGGTGGAGCTGCCCATGAAGACCTTCACGCCCGCGCAGCCCGGCAGGCGCTCGAGCTCGGCGAGGTGCGCCGCGTTTTCACCGGTCGCGCCGACGAAGAACGCGAAGTCGACCCAGGCCTTCTCTTCGCCGCGCCGCACCTTCTCCGCGAGGCGCTCCGCGGTGTCGGTGTTCGGCTTGGTGTTCGGCATCTCGAAGATCGCCGTGATGCCGCCGAGCGCGGCCGCCGCGGTGCCGGTGCCGAGATCTTCTTTGTGCTCGAGGCCCGGCTCGCGAAAGTGGACCTGCGAGTCGACGAGCCCGGGCAACACGTGGAGCCCGCGGCAATCGACGACCTGTTCGGCGTCCGAGCCGTGGAGGGCGCCGACGTCGGCGATGCGTCCGTGCAGGATCCCGACGTCGCCGGTCACGATGCCGGCCGGAGTCACGAGCGTGCCGCCGCGGAGGAGGAGGTCGAAGCGCATGCGCGTTTGTTACCACGAGGCGCGGTGCGAATCCCGGCGCGAGCACGGGTCGAATCGACTTCCAGGGTTTCCCCCGGAGAGCCTCGCGTCCGGAAAGCCACGCGCTTCGCTCGGGGGGGTATTGCCATCCGAGTCGGAAGGTGCAATTCCATCCCGCCCTTTGGGTTGGGAGGGGCCTGCCGAGGCGTTCAAGCGAGCCGCGGCAGCAATCCTGGAGCAGCGATGGCGACGACGAAGAAGAAGACCACGGCGAGCGCGACGACCTCGACGACGACGGCCAAGAAGTCGACCACGAAGTCCGACGAGATGACTGCGGTAGCGGTGGCTCCGAAGGCGCCCACGCAGAGCAGCAGCAGCCCCGACTTCGAGCCGCAGTCGCATCCCGACGCGAAGCTCTCGAAGAAACAGACCAAGCAGCTCTTCGATCTCTTGATCTCGGAGCGCGAGCGCCTGCTCAAGGGCATCGGTGAGCACCTCGGCGACGCGATCTCGAACATCGATCCGCTCAGCGACGAGATGGACATCGCGCAGCGGCACACCGAGCAGGCCTATCTGATGCGCTTCGCGGACAAGGAGCGAAAGCTCCTCGGTGAGATCGCGAACGCGCTGGAGAAGATGGAGAACGGCGAGTACGGCCTCTGCGAGGGGACCGGCGAGCCGATCGCGCACAAGCGCCTCGAGCTGCGTCCGTGGACTCGCTACAGCGTCGAGTACAAGGAGCAGATGGAGCGCGAGAAGAAGCAGCACCACCGCTGATTCGCGGGGCGAGCCGACTCGCAGAGCCGAGATCTCCGAGGAGGTCTCGGCTCTTTTGCGTGGTGCGATCGTGATCGCGTGGACGTGGACGTGGACGTGGACGTGGACGTGGACGTGGACGTGGACGCGATCACGTGCACGCGATCACGTGGACGCGATCGTGGCGACGGCATCGGCACACGAGCACGTTCCGCTGCGTGACCTTGCTCGCCCGTTCGCCGGTGGTACCGTCGCGCCGCGCCGAAGCTCGGCGTGCACGCATGAGTCGCCCGCGAGGCGACGGGAGTGGATCAAATGGACATTCGTAAGGACGCTTTCTTGGCCGCGATCGTCGCACTCGGGCTCGGCGCCACCGCCTGCAGCTCGGACGCCCCCGAGGAAGAGACGCCGGCGGAAGAGACCACGACGGGCGCCGAGGAGCCGGCTCCCGCGCCCGCGCCGGCTGAAGAGCCCGCGCCCGCGCCGATGGCCGAGGAGCCCGTCGCGGAAGAGGAGTACGCGCCGGTCACGGAGTGATGGGACGAGCCCGTCCTTTCTGGATGATCGCGGCGCTCGTCGCCGCGGTCCCCGCAGGAGCCGATCCTCCGACGAGCCTTCGGGTCGTCGAGGGGTCGGCTCTCGCGTCCGAGGTGCGCGCGCTGCGCGAGGTCGACACCGAAGCGCTCGCGCTCTCGCTGCCGAGCTCGACCACGCTGCGCTGGCGCGACGGCTCGCGCGTGCTCGTGCCCATGACGGAAGACGCGTGGGTCGTGGACCTCGGGGAGGCGTGGGTCCCGCCCTTGCTCGACGACGGCGCGGCGTTCGATGGGAGCCCGCGGCCGAGCTTCTTTCGCGAGACCTACGTCGCGCTCGCGCGGCACGAATGGCCGGACACCACGCTGGGCGCACGCGCCGCGGTGGACGGCGACCTCGACAACTACGGCATCCCGCCGACGCTCTCGGTGTTGCGCGAACGTTTTCGTCGCTTGGCGACGCAGACGTGCGACGCCGACCTCGAGGCGCTCGCACGCTTCGACGGGCTCGCGGTGGAAGAGGACGAGCCGCGCGCGCCCCGGATGGCCCGCGACGACGCGCTCGAAGGGCGCGTGATCGAGCTGCTCGCGCGCCACGATCGATTCGGCCTCGACACGCTGGACGACGCCATGCCCGCGCTCGCCGATCTGCGCGCGCTCG
>CALJLK010000273.1 GCA_937982655.1 uncultured Sandaracinus sp. | reverse complement strand
TCGTGGCGACGAGCCCTTTGGCATCGAAGCGAACTCCCGGAGCACCGCCCGCTGCTTCTCGCTCGTCGATCCACTCGTCGCTCACGCGTGCCTCTTCTCTCGAACCGAAACCCACCCCGCGCGGATCCGCGGTGTAGCAGGTCGGTGGAGTGGAGGGGAACGCGCGGCCGCCACACGAGACTCAGGAGCCGAACCGCGAAGACTCCGCGTGAAGACGGCGCGACGATTCAGCGCGGACGCCACGCGAGGACACCCGCCGCGAACGCCTCCTTCAGCCACCCCGCGTCGACCTTCGCGTCCTTCACCGGCTGCGCCGTCGTGCACGCGCGCTCGAAGAAGCGTCGCTCCTCTCCGCTGCACGGCAGGATCGACACGCCTCCGTCGTACGCGCCCACGAGCCACACGTAGGCTCCGGGCGTCGCCGCGTCTCCCGCGTGCAGCGCGACGACGTCGTGCGTCGCTTCGACGACGACGAACCGATCGTTGCCCACCCACACCCCGTCGCGTGCTCGTGCGGGCAGCGGCTCCGACAGGTGCGCCGCTTCGTCGCTCGGACGCGCCTCGGCGATCGCGCGCTCGAGCGTCGCGAGCTCGCGCAGCGCGATGGGCGCCTCCGCGACCTCGAGCAGCGCCTGGACGCGCTCGCCGAGCGGCGCGCGCGTGAGCAGCTCCGCGCTGGTCGCGAAGCTCGCGAGCGCTTCGTCGTCGAGGTAGCTCTCGACGCGCGGCATCACGCTGCGCACGCCTTCGCGGAGCTGCCCGAGCGCGACACCCCCGATGCCGTCGGCGAGCACCGCGCCCGCCCCTTCTTCGCCGAGCAGCCGCGTGAGCTTCTCGAGCCAGCGCGCCTCGTCGACCTCGCGCTCGCCTCGCAGCTCCGGCCCCGCGACGCTCGCGAGCTTGCGCACGTCCGCGCCCGCGTGCGCCGCGCGATGCAACCAATCCCAGACCGTACGTCGCGACCGAAGCCCCGCGATCGTGTCCTCGTCGATCGACAGACGCGCGAAGAGCAGCGCGTCGTGCACGGCCTCCACCTGCGCGCGATACGACTCGAGCGTGTCGAAGCGACCGAGCTCGGCCGGGATCGCGTCGAGCACCGCGGCCACGCTGGGATCGCGCAGCCGCGCCACGTGCCCGACCACGTACGCGAGCGCGTCGCTCGACGCGTCGAGGCGCGCGCCCCCCGTCTCGACGGGCGTGGCGACGCAGCGACCGGTCGACCGCTCGCGATCGATCGCGTCGAGCTCCCGCTCCAAATGCGCGACGCCCCGTACGAGCGCCTGCGCGGTCCGCTCGGCGCGGGCGAGGAGCGCGTCCTCCGGTTCGACCAGCCAACGCGCGTCCTCGACCGGCGCGGCGTGCTTCGCATGCGCACGCACGAACTCGTCCTCGTCGAGCCGCGCGACCTGATCGTGGCCGTACCAGAGCGCCACCGGCAGCAGCTCGTTCAGGCGCGCGCCCAGGTAGTGCTCGAAGCGCGTCGCGTACTTCGCGAAGAAGAAGCCGACCGCGCGATGCAAGAGCTCGTGAGGCCCCCACTTCGCGACGTGCAAGGGATCGTAGGTCGCGTGCGGCGCGTCGGCTTGGAACGACTGGTACTTGCCGACGTGGAGCTTGCCCGCGTCCCACACGCCGTGCGCGAGGTCGGTGGTCGCGAGCTCGCCGAAGCGTTCGGGCCACGGCAACAGCGCGCGGGTCTCGACGTGGGCGGTGGTCGCACCGGACAGAACCCCGAGCGCTACGGCGCGAAGGCCGAACGGTGACGCGACGACCTCGCCGAGAGGAAGCCCCGCGAGATCCGCGAGCGGTTGCCAACGCTCCGCCCCGCCCCGACGCAGCGCTTGCATCCAGCGCGTGAGGTCGCGGGTCAGCTCGCGGCTCTGCACGAGCGTGCGGCGACGCTTGGCGAGGAGGCGGCCCTTGGACGGGAGGGCAGGAACGAGGAGCGACGTCATCGCGCGCTGATGCCACGCGGCGCTGGAGTGAGCGAGCAGACGACGAGCACGGACGACAGGAGCGCACTCGAACACGTTTCAGCGGACGAGCGGACGACGAGCGCCGAGGAGCGGATGAGCGGCGCTCGAACACGTTGCACCGACGAATCGTGCCGTCCGGGTCCCGGACGCAGGCGGTCTCGTGGGGAGAAGCCCGTCGCGCGAACCGGGCCTCGAGGCGTAGCCTCGCCTCCACGCCGTGGGCGGCCGCCCACTTCGAAAGGACCCCATGAGAACGAATCGCGCAACCTGGTGGTTGGCGTCGCTGCTGGCCCTCCTCGCGCTCCCGAGCGTCTCGCTCGCGCAGCGCTCGGCCACGCTCAATCGCTTTCGGGCTTCCG
>CALJLK010000272.1 GCA_937982655.1 uncultured Sandaracinus sp. | reverse complement strand
GGCCGAGCTGCTTTCAGTGAGTCACTCCACCACGAGCGAGCCCGCGATGGCGTCGCAGCTCGGCGCGACGTCACGGGCGTGCTCCGGATCGGCATAGCAGCTCAGCACCACCCCCACTCCGTCGACGACGTTGACGTAAGTGCGCGCGCGGTAGGGACGCTCGCCGTGGTGGAAGGTCTGCTCGACGCGGACCGCGGGCGCCCCGCGCAGGGCCACCGCGTGTTGGCCGTGGGTGGTCGAGACGGGCGCCGCATTCTGCAGACCGAGCGCGACGTAGGCGCGGGTGTCTCCATCGAAGGGCTCGATCACCAAGTTTGCGCTCGGAACGATCGCCCCGACCGGCTCGGACGCCCGGAGCGACGCCGCCACCGTGGGCACGGGAGATTCGACGCGAGACCAGCCGTGCGGGAGCCCGAGCGTGAAGTGGACCTCACGCGCGCCGACCGCGACGTCTCCCTCGACGCGCACGTCGAGCGCGACGTCGTTCGAAGACGAGTCCTCCGTCGCGTCGCTCGATCGTTCGCTCGCCTCCGCGTCGAGCTCGACTCCGGCATCGAGAAGGGCGGCCGCACCGACCGCGCGCGGCGCATCGACGTGCTCGGTCGCGCGCACCACGAGCCAGCCCAAGGTCGTCAGCCCGAGCACGCCGACCGCCGCGACGCCGAGGCGAAAGCCGGAGAGGGAGCGCTGCGTCTGCGTCGTGAGCCGAGCGACCGGCGTGTCGGAGACGGAGGGAGCGGAGACCGGCGTGCTCGATCGCGACGGGCGCGTGTCCGAGAGCGGATCGGCGGTCGTGGGCGTCACGACGGACGAGCGATCCGACTCCGCGCGGATCGACTGCGAACCCGACGGCGACTGCGATGCGGTGATCTGTCGGGTGATCGGGAAGCCCACGGCGTCGAGCTCGATCGCAGGTGTGGTCGGCGCACGATCCGGATCCGTCGCCAGCTCGTCGGGTCCGAGCCGCGTTCCGTCGAGCGCGAGCGACTCGGGCGCGAGCGCATCGAGACGCGCGCGCAGCTCGCTCGCGTCGCGAGGCCGATCGACCGGTCGCTTCGCGAGGCACGCGTCGACCAAAGCCGCGAGCTCCGGCGCGACCTCGACGAGCGGGGCGTGCGGCTCCGACACCGCGCGCAGGATGGTCGCGTGCGGCGTCTCGCCCTCGAACGGACGACGCCCCGTGATCGTCTCGTAGAGCATCACGCCCACGCTCCACACGTCGGCGGCGGGGGACGCACCACGCGCTTCGAGCGCCTGCTCCGGCGCCATGTAGCCGGGCGTGCCGAGCCCGGTTCCGGTGCGCGTGTCGCTCGGTCCGCCGATCGATCGTGCGATGCCGAAGTCGAGCAGCTTGAGGCGCTCACCCTCCGGAGTGCGCGCGAGGAAGACGTTCTCCGGCTTGAGGTCGCGGTGAACGAAGCCCTTCTCGTGCGCGGCCGCGAGCGGATCGAGGAGCACGCGAATCCATCCGAGCAGCTCCGCGCGCGTCGCGTGACGTCGCCGCGCGCGCAGGCTCTCGCCTTCGAGCAACTCCATCACGAGAAAGAGGAAGCCCTCCTCCACGCCGGCGTCGAGCACTTCCACGATCCCCGGATGGCCGATGTGCGCCGCGGCCGTCGCCTCGCGTCGAAAGCGCCGCACGTCCGCCACGTCGAGCCCCATCGAGGTCGGCCGCAGGATCTTCAGCGCGACGACACGGTCCGCGAGCGTGTGCCGCGCACGGTAGACCGCGCCCATCCCGCCCGACGCGAGATGCGCTTCGACACGGTAACGCCCCGCCACGACGGTCCCCGGCTGCACGAGGCCGAGCATGACCGCACCCACGCGTCCTGTCGCGGTCTCGGCGCGCCGTGTGATCGAGCCCCGCACGCGGAACGAGCGCGGCTCTTTGCGACCCGTGATCCGACGGGACAATCGACGTTCTTCATGCTGGCCGCCAGGCCGATCGACCCGACGTCGAGTGAGCGTCGCCGTCAGGCGACCGAATCCTCGAGCTGGTGCACGCGACGCCCCGCGAATCGGCGGCGCACGTCACGGAGAGATTGATTGCGTACTCTAGAGTGCGAGATCGTCCATTCTGCGTTCGGGTGCCCATGCACTCCCCTACGGAGGATCTTCCACGCCAATCGAGATCGACAGGACCTCGTTCGTGCTCTTCTCGGACCGATCGGCGCGCCCTCATCGCATCCGGTTCGGCGCCGTGATACACGACTTCATGCACCGCGCCGCGCCTACTCTCGCCCTTCTCTTCTTGGTTGGATGTTCGTGCTCCGGCTCGTCGACCCCGGACGATGGCGGGCGAATCGACGGAGCACCACCGGCCGACGCAACCGGTGACGGCGAGATCGTCGGCGATGGAGGAGACGCCGGAGACACCGAAGAGATCCCCGAAGAGGTCCGCGAGTTCTTGGAGGCGCGCCGCCAAGCCGAGTGTGACCGCGCCGTCCGTTGCGAGGGAGGGTACGGATTCGCCTCCGGTCCCGTGTGTCACCCGGATCGTGTCGAGGACTGGCTCGACGAGCTGCCTCCCGACGTGACCTTGAATCCCGAGCTCGCGGAGCAGTGTTTGGACGAGCTCTCGGCGCCTTGCGATGGGCGCCCGATCGAGCTGTTCACCTCCGGTCCGTGCACCGCCGCGGTCCAGGGCTCGCTCCCGGTCGGCGAGCCCTGCGATCCGAACGGTCTAGCGAGCTCCAACCTTTGTGCGGACGGCCTTTACTGTCCACCGTCTGGGTGTCCCACGTGCACATCGCGTCGCTCTCTGGGTGAGTCGTGCGTCAGCTTCACCGATTGTGCGGACGACCTCGCTTGCATGGGCCTCGCGGACGGCGAGAGTCGGTGCGTGCGCCTTCGTGAACTGGGCGAGACGTGCGGTGAGGGAGACCTCTGCGCCGTCCCGGTGATGGATCTTCGGTGGATCTGCGACGGAACGTGCCGCGAAGCCGTCGAAGGAGAGTCGTGTGGGCCGCTCGTCGGACGCTGCGCGACGGGGCTCGGCTGCGTCGGAGGCACCTGCCTCGTCCTCGGCGACGAGGGCGACGCCTGCCCCTGCGACGACGACCTGCTCTGCATCGGCGGGACCTGCTCGGTCCCCGAGCGCGAGCTGGGCAGCGCCTGTGAGCGAAACGCACACTGCGCAGCGCCCGCAGCCTTCTGCGTCAGCGGTCGGTGCTCGGACGACTTCCGGGGCGCGAACTGTCTGCTGGACTCGGAGTGTGGCCAAGGGGCGCGCTGCCGCTTCGGAACCTGCGCGCCTCTCCTCGCGATCGGCGACGCGTGCGCTCCCTTCGAACTCTGTCCATTGAACGCACGCTGTGACGACGGAGTGTGTCGTTTGCAGGTACCGCCCGACGGAACGTGCAGCGCCGAAGTGGTCTGCCCACACGGCTTCGCGTGCGAGGAATCGCGCTGCGTGGCGCTCCCCACGATCGGCGAGCCCTGCACCGACCGCTGCGCAACGGGGACGTGTCGCGACGGAACGTGCGTGGTCGGCGTCGCCGGCGACGCTTGTTCGCACGGGTTCTTCACGCCGAACGACTCGCTCGAAGAATGCGAGCACGGCTGCGAGGGCTTCACCTGCGGCGAGCCTTCCCCGCTGGGAGCACTCTGCCGATCGTGTGTCGAAGGCGCGGTCTGCGCGCGACGCCCCGACGGCGCGATCTGCGTGCCCGCGACGTGCGAATGAGCGGACGAGACGGTGTGCCCGTGGGGATTCGAGTGCGCCGAGCGTCGCTGCGTCGCGCTGCCCATCGAAGGGGAAGCCTGTCGTGACGAGTGCGCGGCCGGCGTGTGCGAGGCGGGCCGGTGTCGCGCCAAACGCACCGGCGACGCGTGTCGCCACGTCGTTCCGTCGTTCGGGCGCGAGTGCGAGGGCCAATGCGTCGTGGGGCGCTGCACCGAGCCGCTCACCGAGGGCGCGTTCTGCGCGTCGGCCGCGTGGTGTCCCGCGGGGCTCACGTGCATCGACAGCCGCTGCTCGACCGCGACCTGCGAGTGACGCCCGTGCCCGACGCGCGCACGCCCGGAAACTTGACCGCAGATCCTCCGAAAGCCACGAACCTCTCGTGCAGGATCAGCTCCTCTTCGTGGTCTCGCCTCCGCGCGCCGGTTCGACCTTGTTGCAGCGCATGCTCGGCGCGCACTCGCAGGTGTTCACGCACCCCGAGCCGCACCTGATCACGCCGCTCGCGTTCCTCGGCTACCACGACACCGTCGACGCCGCGCCCTACGACCACGTGAACGCGGCCGAGGCGATCCGCAGCTACGTCGACGCGCTGCCGAACGGCGAAGCGGACTACCTCGACGCGCTGCGTGCGTACGCCGACACGATGTACGGACGCATGCTCGCGACGGCGCCGGGCAAGACACGTTTCCTCGACAAGACGCCCGCGTACGCGCTGGTGCTGCCCTTCCTCGCGAAGCTCTACCCGCACGCGAAGTACGTCGTGCTCACGCGTCATCCGCTCGCGGTGTTCAGCTCGTACGCGCAGAGCTTCTTCGACGGCGATTGGATCGAGGCGCACCGCTACAACCCGGTGGTCGAGCGCTACGTGCCCGCGATGGCGGCGTTCCTGCGTGAGCGGCCGGTCCCGATCTGCCACGTCGGCTACGAGGAGCTCGTCTCGAATCCGGAAGGCGAGCTCGAGCGCATCTTCGCGTTCCTCGGGCTCGAGAACGAGCCGGAGGCGGTCGACTACGGCGACAAGGAGATGAAGGCGGGCATGGGCGACCCGATCAACGTCGAGAAACACAAGCGCCCGACCACGAAGTCGCTCCACAAGTGGGCGGCCGAGCTCGTGCACGACGAGCGGAAGCTGAAGCTCGCGCGCGACATGATCGCGCGGCTCTCGGACGAGGACCTCGAGACGTGGCGCTGGCCGCGCGAGACGATCTTCGAGGCGCTCGAAGAGGCGAGCGGCAAGAAGGCGCCGGTGCCCGTGCGCAACGACTACACCTTCCAGCGCCGCGTCATGCTCGCGCTGCGCAAGGGCGTGCACGTCGACCCGCGCGGCGTCCAGCTCGTGCGGCGCGTGCGCTACTACTGCGACGTGCTGCTCCGCGACTCGCTGGACGCGCGCTGAAGGTCAGCGGCAGAGGACGACGGCGGCGCTGCCACGGATGGTCGTGCCACCGACCGGAACCCAGCCGGCCACGCGCACGCGCTCGGGAAGCTCACCCGAGTTCAGGTTCCGGCCTGACACCTCGTAGAGCGAGGCCCCGAAACACTCCTGCCACTGCCGCGGCTGCGCGCTCGCCGTCCGAGTGCTGAGCACCTGCGCCATCGCCAGACCCGCGACCATGCCGAGCGCGAGCACGGCGACCCACTTCCAACGCGATTGGTTCATCCGACGCGACTACCACGATCGCTCGCGGCCTCGCCTCCCCCAAACGAGGTAGAAGCCGAACGACGTGACGCGCGATCGCGACGAACGTGAAGGAGACCTCGACGAGCCGAGTCGCTCACCACGAACATCGCGAGCGCGACGGGACGCGAGCGCGAGACGTCGATGCGCGGGAAGGCGAGCGCGACGAGCGCGTCAGTACCGCGGCACGCTCGGGTCGACCTTCGTCGACCACGCGTCGATGCCGCCGATCAGGTTGAAAACCTGGGAGAAGCCCATCTGCAGGGCCTCTTGCGCGGCGGCGTGGCTGCGCGTGCCGTGGTGACACGTGAACACCACCGTGGCTCCGCGATCGACGTCCTCGAGCTGCGCGCGATCCTCGAGCAGGACGCTGCCCGGGATGTGCGCGATCGATCGCTCGTGCGGCGTGCGCACGTCGAAGACCACCATGGGCTTTCCGTCCTTCATCCACGCCGCGAGCTGCTCGGCCGGGATCTGCTTCACCTTCGCGGGCTCGTTCGGGTTGTCGAGCTTGAAGCCGCTCCCCTCGGGGCCTTCCACGAAGTCGATCGTCAGGCCGTCGACCTTCCGCGCCGCGCTCGGCGAGAGGAGCACCGTCCAGCCCTCGCCCTTCACGACCACGTCGCGCGGGCCCGGCTCGTCGAAGTCGAGCCCGTACTGCCAGCCCGCGCCGATCTCGAGGCGCACGCAGGGCTCGCCGCCCTCCGCGAACTCGCGCAGCGCGTTGCGCGCGCTAGGGGTCACGAAGATCTCGGGCACCGCGATCTCGCCGCGCTTGACCCCGAGCGCGCCCTCGAGCTCACCGTTCTGGTTCATCTCCAGCACGATGTCGCAGCCGCCCACGAACTCGCCGCGCACGTAGAGCTGCGGGATGGTCGGCCAGCTCGAGAATTCTTTGATTCCGTCGCGAAGCGCGGGATCTGCGAGCACGTTCACCGTCACGTACTCGGGCAGATACTCGTCCAGAACGTCGACCACCCGCGCGGAGAACCCGCATTGAGGCGCGTGGCGGGTGCCCTTCATGAAGAGCACCACTTCGTTTTCCTTCACGAGGGCGGCGATGGTCGCGAGCGTTTCGGTCATGGCGGCGAAGCGTATGCTCCCGCGCGCGCATGCGAGCAAGCCCGCTCCGGGGTTCTCGCTTGCCGCCCCCGGGCGACTGCCCCAGGCTCCGCGCGCTGACCGAGAGTCAGCGATCGACCGAGGTTCAGGAAACGCTCGGCCGGCTCGTGCGACCACCGCCATCACGGGTCGGTTCGACCTCCCCGCCTCTCCCACGCCGCGAAGCCCGACACGCGAACCCGCGATGACCGCCGCCGCCCGCCGACAGCGCGAGAAGGAAGCCCGCCGCGAGGCCATCCTCGAGGCGGCGGAGGCGCGCCTGCGCGAGGTCGGCCCACGCGTGCTCACCATGGACGAGGTCGCCCAGCTCGCGGAGCTCTCCAAGGGGGCCCTCTATCTCTATTTCCCGAGCAAAGACGCGCTCTTGGCCGCAGTCGCCGAGCGGCGTATGGCCTCGCACCTGCCGCGCGTGAGGGCCGCCCTCCGCCGCGCCCGCACCGGTCTCGACCGCGTCGTCACGATCGTCCGCGCCCACCAAGCGCGCTTTCGAGAGGAGCCCGAGGTCTTCCGGATGATGATCGAGTGGCTGCTCCAGCCCGAGCTCGACGACCGCTCGGACGACTTCGCCGCCTACCGAGCGCGAGTCGACGAGGCCTTCGGGATGCTCATCGAAGCCCTTCAGGAAGGACGCCGTGACGGCTCCATCCGCACCGACGTCGACCCGCTGCACCAGGCGATGCACCTCTGGTCCACCTCGCTCGGCGTCTTCCTCATGCAGCACAACGCCAGCTCGATCGTCCGCCGCCTCGCGCAGCCGGTCGACTTCGCCAAGCTCCCCGGCCTCCACGAGGCCGATCTCCGGCGCGCCCTCGCGCCCTCCCTTCCGCCCGCTCCCCGAGGAGACGCCCCGTGATCGTTCGTCTGTCGATCCTGCTCGCGCTCGCCGGCTGTCTGCCGCACGCCCGCACCGAGCAGCCCACCCCCGACTACGCGCTCCCCGAGCGTTTCTCCGAGCCCGAGACCCCCGAGGGCTCTCGCTCGAACGCGACCGTCGACGGCCGCTGGTGGCTCCATTACGACGACCCGACCCTGCACTCGCTGGTCGAACGCTCGCTGACCGCCAACGTCTCGGTCCGCGCGCGCTACGCCGCCATCGAGCAGGCGCAGGCCATCGCGCTCTCCGCCGCCGCGCAGCGCTACCCGACCATCTCCGCCAACGGCTCCATCGGTTACAACCGAAGCGTCGGCTTCTTCGGCACGAACAACTCGTATCAAGCGCAGGCTCAGCTCCCGATTCAATGGGAGATCGATCTCTTCGCGCGTTGGCGCGGACAGGCCGAAGCCGCGAACGTCGAAGTCGAAGCTTCGCGCCTGGACGCGGAAGCGCTCGCGCTCGCCACGAGCGCTCAGGTCGCCGACGCCTGGTACGGCATCGTCGAAGCCCAGGCGCGCCGCACGCTCCTCGCCGAGCAGCACCGCATCAACGAGACGTACCTCGAGCTGGTGCGCCTGCGCTTCGAGCAAGGGCTCTCGAGCGCGGTCGACGTGCACCAGCAGCGCCAACAGGTGGCTCTCTCGCGTTCGCGCCTCGAGCTGCTCGACGGCGAGGTGGAGCTGCTCCGTCAGCAGCTCTCGGTGCTCCTCGGCCTGCCGCCCGCCGAGCTCGGCGGTCTCCCGGAGACCTCGACGCTCCCGGACCTCGGTCCCGCGCCCGCGCCCGGCGTGCCCGCCTCGGTCGTGTGGGGTCGCCCCGACGTGCGCGCAGCTCAAGCGCGCGTGCGCGCCGCCGATTGGCGCATCGGCTCCGCCATCGCGGCGCGTCTGCCTTCGATTCGCCTCAACGTGACGCCGGGCTACTCGTGGCAGCGCAACGAGATCCAGGGCAGCGCGCTCGGCATGGGTCGCCCGTCGAGCGTCGACGGCTTCACCTTCAACGCGGGCGCCACGTTGAACGTGCCGCTTTTCGACGGCTTCGTCGGCCGCGCGCAGGTCGCGCAGCAAGAGGCCACGTTGCAGATCCAAGTCGAGCAGCTCTCCCAGGCGGTGCTCACCGCGCTCGTCGAGGTCGAGGGCGCGATCGTCCGCGAGGCCCAACAGCGCCGCAACGTCGTGCTCCTCGAAGAGCGCGCGCAGATCGCGAACGACACGCTCGAGAGCGCGCGCGATCGTTACCGCGCGGGTCTGTCCGACTTCCTCCCCGTGCTGACCGCGCTGCAGGCCGAACAAGCCGCGCAGCTCGACCTGCTCACCGCGCGACGCCAGCTCGTCGCGCAGCGCATCGCCCTCCACCGCGCGCTCGGCGGCACCTGGCCCTCGGAGCTCGAGACGCCGCCCTCGACGCCCATCCGCGAAGGCGACGTTCGCCAAGACGAAGTCGAAGCCGTCGACGAAGCCGAAGAGCGTTGATCCATGAACACCACGAAGGTCCTCAAGGCCGTCCTCCCCGTCGTCGTGATCGTGCTCGGCGTGCTCGGGCTCCGCGCGTTGATCCTGTCCAAGCCGGACGCCCCGCGCGTGGCCGCCGACACCCGCGCGCTCCTCGTCGACGTGCAGCCCGTGACGCGCGCGCGACACGAGGTGAGCGTGCGCGCGAACGGCACCGTGATCGCGGCGGAGCAAGTGGTGCTCGCACCCGAGATCAACGGACGTGTGGTCTGGACGAACGACCAGCTCGTGCCGGGCGGCCGTTTTCGCCGCGGTGAGACGGTGTTCCGCATCGATCCACGCGACTACCGCCTCGCCGTCGACGCGCAGAGCGCGGAGGTGCAACGCGCGCAGCTCGAAGTGCAGCTCGAAGAAGGCCGCCAGCGCGTGGCGGAGCGTGAGTGGAACCTCTTCGAGTCGACGCGCACCCCGACCGCCGAGAACGGGTCCACGGGCACCACCGCGCCTGCGCCGAGTGACGACCTCGCGTTGCGTCGCCCCCAACGCGAGACCGCGGAGGTGACCCTTCGGTCCGCCCGCAGCGCAGCCGAACGCGCCCGTTTCGCGCTCTCGAAGGCGAGCCTCACCGCGCCCTTCAACGCGATGGTGCTCAACGAGAACGTCGACGTGGGTCAGCTCGTCGGCCCCGCGACGCAGACCGCGACCCTCGTCGGCACCGACGCGTTCTGGGTTCGGGTCTCGGTGCCCCTCGCGAGCCTCGCGAACCTCCAGCTCCCCGACGGCGAAACCCCGGGCCCGGTCGTTCGTGTCTCGCAGCAGGTCGGCGGTCGCCGCGTCGAGCGAACCGGCCGCGTGCTCCGGCTGCTCCCCGATCTGGATTCGGTCGGCGCGATGGCGCGCCTGCTCGTCGCCATCGAAGATCCGCTCGCGCTCACCGAAGCGAACCGCGGCTCGTTGCCGATCCTCCTCGGCAGCTACGTGGACGTCGAGATCGACGCCGCGCCGCTCGAGTCGGCGGTCGAGGTGCCGCGTGTCGCGCTCCGCGAAGGCAACCGCGTCTTCGTGATGACGGGCGAAGACACGCTGTCGGTCCGCGCGGTCGAGGTCGCGTGGTCGCGCGACGAGAGCGTGCTCGTCACGACGGGCCTCGAGCACGGCGAGCGCATCGTGACGAGCCGCGTGCCGACCCCCGTGGACGGCATGCCGCTGCGCACCGCGGACGATCGACCCGAGCTGCCGACCACCGCACAGGCTCCCGCCGCCATGCGCGAAGAGGCGACCCGATGAGCGAGCAGCTCCCGAGCGGAGACGGCGCCAGCGGGGACGACCGCCGCGGCGTGCTCGCGTGGTTCGCCCACAACACCGTCGCGTCGAACGTGATCATGACGGTGCTCTTCGTGGGCGGCGTCGTGCTCGCGCTGACCAGCGTCAAACAAGAGGTCTTCCCCGAGGTCGAGATCGACCAGGTCCTCATCAACGTGCCCTACCCCGGCGCGTCGCCCGCCGAGGTCGAAGAGGGCGTGATCCTCGCGGTCGAGCAGGCCGTGCTCGGGCTCGACGGTGTCAAAGAGGTGCGCTCCACCGCCGCCGAGGGCGTCGCGGTCGTCGCGGTCGAGCTGCTCCTCGGCACGAACCGCGACCGCGCGCTCAACGACGTGAAGAGCGCGGTCGATCGCGTCACGAGCTTCCCGCAAGACATCGAGCGGCCCGTCATCGCGCTCGCGACGAACCGTCGTCAGGTCGTCTCGGTGGTGCTGCACGGTGACGTGCCGGACGCCGAGCGCGTGCTGCACGAGCTCGCGGAGCGGGTGCGCTTCGACCTGCTCGCGAAGGACGACATCACCTACGTCGACATCACGGGCACACGCCCGCTCGAGATCGCGGTCGAGGTCCCGCAGGAGCAGCTCCGCCGACACTCGCTCACGATCGGCGAGGTCGCGAACGCGGTGCGCGCGGCCTCGATCGAAGTGCCCGCCGGCCTCGTGAAGACACGCAGCGGCGAGGTCCTGCTGCGCACCACCGAACGCCGCGACGTCGGCAGCGAGTTCCGCGAGATCACGATCCGCTCGCGCCCCGACGGCAGCCGCCTGCGCCTCGGCGACGTCGCGACGATCGAGGACGGTTTCCGCGAAGAAGACCGCGTGGCGCGCTTCGGCGGGCAACGCGCGGTCAGCGTCGACGTCTACCGCGTCGGTGAAGAAGGCCCCCTCGACGTCTCCGCCGCCGCGCGCGAGTACGTCGAGTACGAGCTCCCCGCGATCCTCCCTCCCGGCGTCTCGGCGGTCATCTGGGCCGATAGCAGCGAGGTCTACGCCGACCGCATCGACTTGCTCTCGCGCAACGCGCAGCTCGGCCTCGTGCTCGTGCTGATCGTGCTCGGGCTCTTCCTCGAGCCGCGCCTCGCGTTCTGGGTGACCCTCGGCATCCCCGTCAGCTTCGCGGGTGCGATGCTCTTCCTCCCCGCGGCGGACGTGAGCATCAACATGATCTCGCTCTTCGCGTTCATCGTGGTGCTCGGCATGGTGGTCGACGACGCGATCGTGGTGGGCGAGGCGATCCACGAACGACGCACCCGCGGCGAAGGCTTCGCGGCGGCGGCCATCGGCGGTGTCCGCGAGGTCGCGGTGCCGGTCGTCTTCTCGATCCTCACGACCTGCGTCGCGTTCGCGCCCTTGCTCTTCGTGCCGGGCGTCTCGGGCAAGTTCTTCCGCAACATCCCGATCGTCGTCATCTCGGTGCTGATCATCTCGCTCATCGAGAGCCTCTTCGTGCTCCCCGCGCACCTCGCGCACCCGATGCCGTGGTACCTGCGGCTGATCCTCTCGCCGATCCTCCTGCCGCTCCAGCTCCTCGCGAAGCTGAAGACCGAGCGCGGCCTGATCTGGTTCGTCCACAAGCTCTACCAGCCCGCGCTCGAGACCGTGCTGCGCTGGCGCTACCTGACCTTCGCGGTGGCCGTCGCGATCGGCCTCGGAACCTGTGGGCTCCCCGCGAGCGGCCGGCTCCAGTTCACCTTCCTCCCGAAGGTCGAGGGCGACACCATCACCGCGAACCTGCGCATGCCGGTCGGTACGCCGGCGTCCGTCACCACCGAGCTCGAAGCACGCATCGTCGAAGCGGCCCAGGAGGTGATCGCGGAGAACGGCGGCGACCCCATCCTGCGCGGGCTCTACAGCCAGATCGGCGCGTCGATGGGCGGCGGCGGCGGTCCGGTCGAAGCGAGCGGGAGCTCGGGCGCGCACCTGGCGAGCGCGATGGTCTACCTCGTCGCGATGGATCAGCGCGAAGTCACGACGGCCGACTTCGCGGAGAAGTGGCGCGAGCGCATCGGCGAGATCCCCGGCGCGGAGACGCTGACCTTCAACTACAGCATCGGCGCGAGCGCGGGCTCGCCGGTCGACATCCGCTTGAGCCACCCCGATCCGGAGGTGCTCGAAGAAGCGGCGGAGCGACTCGCAGTGGAGATGCGCGCCTACCCCGGCCTGCGCGACATCGACAGCGGTGTCTCGCCCGGCAAGGAGCAGCTCGATCTCACGCTGCGTCCGGAGGGTCGCGCACGTGGGCTGACCGAGACGGAGCTCGCGCGCCAAGTGCGCGACGCCTTCTACGGAGCAGAGGCCGTGCGTCAGCAGCGTGGTCGCCAAGAGCTGCGCGTCTACGTGCGCCGTCCGCTCGCGGAGCGCGCGTCGGAGGCCGACATCGAGCGCATGATCGTGCGCACGCCGGACGGCGGCGAGATGCCGCTCGTGCAAGCGGCCGAGATCCGACGGGGCCGCGCGTACACCACGATTCGGCGTACCGATGGGCGACGAAACGTGAGCGTGACCGCGGACGTCGTCGCGGGCGTGGGCAACGCGAACGAGATCGTGGCGAGCCTACGCGAGACGGAGATTCCGCGATTGATGGCGGACGTCCCCGGGCTCACCTACGTGATGGGCGGCGAGCAGAAGGAGCAGGCGGAGTCGCTCAAGAGCCTGCGCAACAACCAGCTCCTCGCGCTCTTCATCATGTTCGGTTTGCTCGCAGTGGTCTTCAAGAGCTACGCGCAGCCGCTCATCGTGATGTTCGGCGCGATCCCCTTCGGTGTGACGGGCGCGTTCCTCGGACATCTGATCATGGGCTTCGATCTCTCGATGATCTCGATGATGGGCATCGTCGCGCTCTCGGGCGTGGTGGTGAACGACTCGCTCGTGCTCATCGACGCGATCAACCGCTTCCGCCGTGAAGACGGAATGCCGCCCTGGGAGTCCGTCATCGCCGCGGGAACCCGGCGCTTCCGACCGATCCTGCTCACGTCGCTCACGACCTTCATGGGTCTCGCGCCGATGATCCTCGAGCCCTCCGTTCAGGCGCGCTTCCTCGTGCCGATGGCGGTCTCGCTCGGTTTCGGCGTGATGTTCGCGACCTTCATCCTCGTGTTCCTGGTTCCCTCGACGTACCTGATCGTCGAGGATCTCACGCGGCTGGTGTCGCGAACAGTCGGGAAGATGGAGGCCGTCGCGCCTCCGGGTGCGGTGGATCCGGCGGCGACCGAAGCGGGCGAGTGACGAGCGGGCCGACTGACGGTTGCGGGTGTGGGTGACGCAGCGGCAGCTCGGGGTGAGCGCGGGCACGCGACCGCTCGGTTGATCACGATCCACCCGGCGGCCTCCCGTATCGTGATCGGATGGACACGCCCCGCGCCGACGCGAGCGCGAACGACGAGATGCGCGCCGCCGACGCCGCGAGCGCGGCTGCACGTGGCGTCGCGCTTCCGCGTCCTCGCCCGCGCTTCGAGCTGCGCACCACGTCCGCTCGGCCCGCGTTCCTGCACCGCATCCGCATGGGTCTGCGCGCCGACAAGTCGCTGCGCGGCATGGTGCTCCCCTACGGCCGCGTGGAGATCACGGTCGCACCGAACGAGCAGCGTGCGTGGTCGCCGCAGCTCGTGGCGGACGTCGAAGAGGACGGCGAGGGCTGCGTGGTACACGCGCGCTTCGGCCCCCACCCGCACGTCTGGACCCTCTACGTGATCCTCTACGGTGTGGCCTCGATGGTCGCGCTCGCGTGCCTGATCTACGGCGCCGCGCAGCTCACGATGGGCGTGACGCCGTGGGCGCTCTGGCTCACGCCGCTCGCCGCCGTGCTCGCCGGGCTCGTCTTCGGCGCCGCCTACGTCGGCCAAGGTCTCGGGTCCGAGCAGATGTACCGCCTGCGCGCGTTCCTCGAGCGCCAGCTCGACGCGCCCGAAGGCGAAGCGACCGCGGAGGGCTGATCGCGTCACCGGGCTCCGCGTGGGTTGGCTCGGTACATGACACGGCGCTTCGCGGGCTGATCGCGCGGTCGTGGACGCGAGCCACGACGACCGAGCGGCCACGATCGTGGTGACGCCACGCGTCAGGAGTCCCCGCAAAAACGACGCACCGCGTCAGACACCCCTTGAACGGACGGACGGGCCCCGATAGAACGTGTCGCAACTCACGCTCCGCCGGCTCGGTGTGCCGGTGGCTCGCGGGAGAACGCTCCGGCAAGCTGTCGAGGCTGTCGGAGCGGACGACCTGGGTGCGGTCGTCGACGCCGAACGATCACAAATCGATCGGCGTACGTGTCGGGTGTGTGTGTCGCCGCGCGCGTTCGTGCGCGGAGCGGGGGTGCGATGGGAGTCGGTCGAACCGAGCGCGGCGTGCGCGTGGCGCTGCTTGCCTGGGTCTGTTGCGGGGCGATCGCCTGCAACAACACACCCGAGTTCATGCCGCCTCCGGATGGCGACCCGTTGACGCTCGGCGAGCTCGTCTACCAGATCCTCCACCAGAACCTCGGCCGCGCCGACGCGTGCGGGGTCGAGTACACCTCCACGCTCGAGCTCGATCGCGAACGTTTCGTCGTCACCTTCGACACCGCGATCGGCGAAGACGAGATCGGTTCGCTGCCGGAGCTGCTCGGCGAGTCGATCCTCCCCGTGGTCGACGACGGCTCGCTCCCCGAGCTCACCGAAGCGGTCGCCGAAGCACTCGCGCTCCTCGTCGACGCAGAGCTCGATCCCGATCGCACCGCGCTGCGCTCCGCGCTCGAGATCGCGCAGACACGCTCCGTGCTCGAGACCAGCCACGCGCTCGAGCTCATGCGCCGCGTGCTCGCCGATCCCGAGCTCCCCGATCACGTGCACGCGCTCGCGAGCCTCGGAACGCGCACCAGCGGCGACGACGACGTGGTGGGCCTCTTGCTCGGGCTCGCGGCGCGAAACCTCGAAGACGTCGGCGAGCCGAGCGCGTGCGGCGAGCTCACGCTGCCGAGCCTCTCGGACACCTTGCTGCGCACGGAAGGCTTCGTGCCGCTCTCGGGTCGCGGCGCTCCCGCGTGGGTCGCGCGCGCGGACGAAAACGGCAACCCACGCGTGCGCACGAGCTCGCTGACCGGCCGACTCTACGCGCCCTTCGTCGACGCGGACAGCGACGGCGCGGCCGACGTCGACGAGCTCGGTCGCCCGATCGACGCGGACGGCGCGATCGTCGAGCTCGACGCCTTCGGCGCGGGCGAGGGCTACGACGGAGAGGGCCGCGCGCTCGCGGACGACGGCGCGCTGCTCTTCGAGTACGTCGACGTGAAGCAGACGGTGCTCGCGCGCGTGCTGCAGCTCGGCGACGACGCGCTGCAGGCCCGCGTGCACCTCGACCTCGTCGACGTCGCGGAGGCCGCGCTCGGTCGCCCCGAGGTCTGCCCCGACGAGCCCGACTGCCGCACCTACGGCACCGAAGATCATCCCGTCGCCGACACCGCGTACCTCGCGCTCGAGCTCCTGAAGGACGACCACGCGCGCGCGCTCGTGGACACCGTCGCGACCCTCGTCGAAGAAGACCCGGAGCTCGCCGAAGAGCTGCTCGTCGCGATGGGCAAGCTGATCGAAGCGCTCGAGCGCACGGACCTCTCGCTCACCGATCGTCAGCTCCTCACCACCGGCATCGATCTGCTCCCGCTCCTCGATCGCACCTTCGAGGCCGACGCCGCCGGCGAGTCCACCCCCCGCGTGCTCCTCGGCGTGGTCAGCGAGCTCGGCGACACCGCGCGCGCGTTCCCCGAGCAGCTCGGCTGGATGGTCGACTACCGCGAGCTCGACAAGACGCGGCAGTGCTCGGCCGACGCGCCGAACCTCGCCGCCTCGGTGCCCGTCGACTACGCGCAACCGCGCTACTACACGGTGGCAGGTCGACAGGTCGACAACCGCAGCGCGCTCGAGCAGGTCATCGAGCTGCTCGACGTGGCCGATTGCGGCGACGTGCCCTTCACTGACGACCGCACGGTCGCCTACGTCGCGCTCGATCTGCTCGCGGATCGAAGCCCGACCACCGTGTGCGGGGTGATCGACGCGGCCATCGGCGCCATCGACGTGCTCCCCGGTGCCAGCGACTTCGTGGTCACGAACGCGCTCGACGCGATCGGCTGCGACGGCGACCGCGTATTCGCTGCGCTGCGCTCGCTCGAGACGCTCGCGGAGAGCGGCGCGCTCGACTTCCTCTTGCCGGTCGCGCGTGTGTTCAAGGAGCGCGGCCAGCTCGATCTGCTGATCGAGATCCTCCGCTTCGTCGCGACGGATCTGCGCATCGACGAGGGCGGCGATCCTGGCCGTCGCAGCGTGGTGCGTCGCCTGCTGCCCGCGCTCTCCGAGGTGCTCGCGAGCGGCGCGGCGGACGTGCTCTTCGATCTTCTGGATCTGATGGTCTCGATCCGCGCGGAGGGTCGCGACGGCGACACGCTCGCCGACGTGATGATGGACTCACTCGCGTTCGTCGTGGACGGCAGCCGCACCGTGCGCACGCGCGGCGGCATGGTGACCGACACGAGCCACGCCCGCGAGCTGCTCCTCTCGCTGCGCACGCTCGTCGATCGCCTGCGCACGAGCCCGACTGGGCGCCCCGCCTTCGATCGCATGGTCGACCACCTCACGGGCTACCTCGTGCGCCGCACCACCGTGGGCGGCCGCGAGGTGCTCGCGAACCGCGACCTCGTTCCGCTCGCGCAGATCCTCACGCAGGTCGCGCGCGACGCGACGGACCGCCCGCGCGCGGAGTACCAGTGTTGGCTCGGCGAGCTGCAGAGCGGCGTCGACGACTTCCTCACCGGCCGCGACCTCGCGGACGTGGTGCGGCTCGCGCAGGCGCTCGACGGCAACGACGACGGAGAGCACGTGCAGGCTTGGCTTCGCACCTTCCTTCAGCCGCGGCCCGACGCGCCGGACGACGAGCTCTACGGTCCGACCTTGCAGGTCGTGGGCGGCGTGCTCGGCAGCGACCTCACGGGCGAGCGTGCGGCGCCGATGCTGCGCTGGCTCGGGCAGGTCGCCGACCAACGCCGCGGCGATGGGGCGGAGATCGTCTCCCTCGTCGATCGCATCCTCGCGAGCGACGAGCGCGGCGCCATGCTCGGCATCGCGCAGAACTTCCTCTCGCCCGCGCCGCTCGATCCCTCCGAGACGGGCGTCGAGGTCTACGCGGACATCTTCGACTCCGTCACCGACGTGACGAGCGAACGCATGTGCGTGGCGAGCCCCGACGTGCGCTTCACGGTGGAAGAGGCGCACACCACGGTGTCCGGCATCGTCGAGTTCATGCAGGACGACGCGCAGGGCCTCGGCGCGGTGTACGGGCTCATCGGTCGCCGCCGCGACGCACCGCCTCGTCCGTGACGACGTGGGAGCGCGCGCGCGTCGTGGGGCCGCGACGAGCGCGCCGCGTGAGAGCCTCCCGTCCGCGCGTGGTCGCTGCTCCCGCGCATCCGTCTGCCGCGACGTCACCCCAGCACTCGCTTCGTGCTCGTGCTCGAGCCGCTCCCTCCCCAGCGAACCCCACGAACCTCCCTTCACCCGCGAACGCGTCACCGATGAACCTCTCGCGCTCCCTCCGCTCGCTGCCGCTCCTCGTCGTCGCGTTCGTCTGCTCCGCGCTCTTCGCTTCCCCGGCGCGCGCCAACACCGTCGAGGACATCCAAGGGCTCGGCAGCCGCGTGAACGCGATGGGCGGAGCCGGAACCGCGCTCGCGACCGACTTCGCCGCCACCTACTACTCGCCCGCGAACCTCGCGTTCTGCGAGAACAGCTCGCTGAGCCTGGAGCTGCGCCACACGCTCTACGAGCTCGAGCTCGAAGGCGACCCCGACGATCCCGAAGCCAAAGAGCTCCGCGATCAGACACGCGTGAGCGTCGGCTTCTGCAACCAGCTCCCGTACAACTTCGCGTTCGGTCTGGTCTTCGCGATGGGTCTGCAGAACCCGATGACGCTCGACCAGACGACGCTGAGCTCGACGCCGCAGTTCCTCCTCTACGGCGAGCCGCTCGAGCAGCTCTCGATTCAGCTCGGCGTCGCCTACAAGATCGTCCCCCAGCTCTCGATCGGGCTCGGGGTGTCGATCCTCGTCAACAGCTTCCTCGGCGTGAACGCGTCGATCCCGATCGTCACCGACGGCACCGTGGAGGCCGAGATCCGCTGGGACCTCAAGCCGCGCGCGGCCGTGGTCGCCGGCGTGCACGCGGAGCCGATCCCGGGCCTGCACCTCGCGGCGAACTACCGCTCCGCGCTCTTTCACGACCTCAATACGCCGACCAACGTCGAGGTCGAAGCGGCGGGTGTCTTCCTCGACGTGCAGCTCTTCATCGAGTCCGCCGCGTGGTACTCGCCGCAGCAGTTCGCGATCGGCGTGACGTGGGATCCGATCGACGCGCTCACCCTCGCGTTCGACGTGACGTGGTTCGACTGGTCGTCGCACCCGGGCCCCTTCCTCATCGTCACGCCCGTCGGAGACGACGGCATCGCGGCCGGCCTGCGTTACCCGGAGCGCGAGGACTACGGCTTCCGCGACGTGGTCGTGCCGCGCCTCGGCGCCGAGTACCGCATCCTCGACGACGACCTCGCGCTGCGCGCCGGCTACCACTACCGCGCCGCGATCGCGCCCGTCCCGTCGCAGACGTCGAACCTCCTCGACTCCGACGTGCACTCGGTCAGCCTCGGCGGCGGCTACTTCTTCGGCGACCGCCCGGACGAGATGACCGAGCCCGCGACCGGGCCCCACATCCGCGGCGCCAACGGCAGCATCGACGTCTTCGTGCGGGTCCAACACATGAAGTCGCGTGACGTCGCGCGCACCGAGGCGGGCCCGCTCGACGTCTACTCCTTCGGCGGCAACGTCCTCGACGCCGGCCTTCAGCTCAGCATCGGCTGGTTCTGAGCGCACGGACCGCGGCCTCTGCCTCGCCTGCCTCCGCGCGCGTGATCGCCTCCGCGCGTGATCGCCTCCGCGCGTGATCGCCTCCGTGCACGCGACGCACGCTCGTCGGGCGACGGTTCCGCTCCTCGCGCTCCGTCCGCGCTCGCGGAGGTTCGTGTCGTCGCCGCTTCTCACTCGGTTCGTTTCGATCTCGCACACATTTCAAACACGTTTCCGACATCACGACGCGATGCCTCACGAATCGTTTTCACGCATTTCACCCGCATTTCATTCCGTTCTCCGACGTTTCGTCGCGTACGCCGAGGGAAACCCCTCGTTTCGCGCTCGCCTCGCGTCCGCCACCGCCACGAAAAGCGCGCGACATCCGCGACGCCGATGACGCAGGCGCGCACCGAGACCTTCGAAACCCCATGCCAAACACATCATCAACCTCGCGTTGGCATCACTTCGTTAGGTTTCATGCCCGCGAAACACAACGGAACCATTGACGCGAGGCGTCATTTTGCTTTGTGGACATCGAACCGAAATCTTCGCCTGGGAGAGTTCACGCGTCGTCAGGTGGGCGACGTGGAGGACTCATGGAACAGGGGCTTCTCGATTCGGTCTGGGTACTGCTGAGCTCGTTTCTCGTCTTCTTCATGCACGCAGGGTTCGCGCTCGTTGAGAGCGGGTTCTGCCGAAAGAAGAACGCGGTGATGGTGCTCCTCAAGAACGTCGCCGTGGTCGGCATCGGCTCGATCGTCTTCTACGCGATCGGCTACGGCGTGATGTTCGGGAGCGGCAACCCGTTCATGGGCACGAGCGGCTTCATGCCGAACGGCAGCGAGGAGAACGTCGGCACCCTGCCGGTCTTCGTCTTCCTCTTCTTCCAGCTCGTCTTCGCCGCGACCGCCTGCACCATCGTCAGCGGCGCCATCGCGGAGCGCGCGCGCCTCGGGACGTTCTTCGCGTTCTGCGCCGCTGCGGTCGCGTTCATCTACCCCGTGGTCGGCCACTGGGTGTGGGGCGGCGGGTGGCTCTCCACGATGGGCTTCAAGGACTTCGCCGGCAGCACGGTCGTGCACGCGGTCGGTGGTGGCATGGCCCTCGCGGGCGCCATCGCGGTTGGTCCGCGCCTCGGCAAGTACGACGAGAAGGGTCAGAGCCGCCCGATGCCCGCGCACAACTTCCCGCTCGCCGCGCTCGGCGTGCTCGTGCTCTGGCTCGGCTGGTTCGGCTTCAACGGCGGCAGCACCGTCAGCGCCGCCGATCCCAGCGCGATCGGTCGCATCGTGCTCGTCACGAACCTCGCCGCCTCGGCGGGCTTCCTCGTGGGCCTCGCGTGGGCGAAGCTCCGCTTCAAGACGCTCGACCTCTCGATGGCGCTCAACGGCGCGCTCGCGGGCCTCGTCGGCATCACCGCCGGCTGCGACGTCATCGGGCCCGGCTGGTCGGTGATCGTCGGCTCGATCGCGGCGATCCTCTGCATCGAGACCGTGCTCTTCCTCGACAAGCGCAAGATCGACGATCCCGTCGGCGCGGTCGCGGTGCACGGCGCGTGCGGCATCTTCGGCACGCTCGCGGTCGGCCTCTTCGGCACCGACATCGGCCTCTTCACGGGCGGTGGCGCCGCGCAGCTCGGCACGCAGGCCATCGGCACGCTCGCGGGCTTCGGCTTCGCGTTCGCGACGGGCGGTGCGGTCTGGTACGCGCTCAAGCTGCTCCCGGGCGGCATCCGCGTGAGCGAAGCGCACGAGCTCGAAGGGCTCGACGTCACGGAGTGTGGCGCGGCCGCCTACCACGAGGACGACGCCTCGATGGGCGAGCTCTCGCCCGCCCCCGCCGAGTGATCGTGAGGCCCTCTTCGGAGGGCCTCACTCGTTTCGGCGCTCGGAGCCGAGCTCGATGGTCGGGCTCGCTCCCCCGACACCTGCTCTTTCGAGAAGCGCTCCCGCGAGCCGCGTCTCGAGCCCCGACGTGCACGCACGACACGCGCGCGAGGGGTGGGCTTTGCCCGAAGCGCAGGAGTTTCTCGAAAGAACATCGGCTCGAACGGCGAGAAAGACCGCCGAACGAGACCGTGCTCGGCCCGTGGAGCCGAGATGGGAGGCGTGTATGCGTGAGACTTGGAAGTGGACGTACGTGATCCTCGGTTTGTGCCTCGGTTCGACGAGCTTGGTTTCGCGAGCACAGACGGAAGAACCGACCGAGAGCACTTCGGAGGAAGCCTTCGAAACGGCGGAACCGGTGGCGGAGCCTGCACCCGCGGAGGTCGTCCTCGAAGCACCGCCGCCGCCACCCGCGGCTCCGGTCGAGGAAGCGCCGGTCGAAGAGGCGGCGGCCGAGGCGCCTGCCGATCCGGAGCCCAGCTTCTGGGACCGAATGAGCCTGAACGTCTTCGGCGACGCCTACTACATGGTCGACTGGAATCGACCGGACTCGCGCACCGCACCGCAGGACGTGGGGCACCGCGCGTTCGACTCGCAGGCCGGCTTCGGGCTCGCGTTCGGCGGCGCGGACTTCCGCTACGCCGGTGACCAGTTCGGCGTCACCCTGGATCTCCGCTTCGGCCCCGGCGCGAGCCGCCTGCTCGGAAACTCCGACCCGGTGTTCTCGGTCCTCAAGCAGGCGTTCGTCTCGTGGACCCCGAACGAGACCGTGAGCTTCGACCTCGGTCAGTTCGATACCATCTACGGCGCCGAGGTCGCCGACAGTTGGCGCAACCTCAACTACACGCGCGGCGCTCTCTACTACTTGATGCAGCCGTTCTACCACACGGGTCTTCGCGCGAAGGTCACCCTCAGCGACCGCATCGGCCTCACCGGTATGCTCGTGAACGGCACGAACAATCCCGTGAACGGCGCGCTCGCTCCGCACCTCGGCCTGCAGGCCTCGCTCGCGCTCTCCGACGCGACCTTCCTCGCGATCGGCTGGTACGGCGGTCCCGGCAGCCAAGGCTTCGGCGACGACACCGACCCGACGAGCAGCGACGACTGGGAGCAGTTCTTCGACGTCGTCTTCACCGCGAACGCCGGCATCTTGAGCTTCGTCGGCAACGTCGACGCCTACGTGAGCGGCCCCGACAGCGGCGTCAACGAAGGCCGAAGCGTCTACTGGGGCGCGAGCGCGGCCCTCGGCATTCGCCCGATCGAACAGTTCGGCGTCGCGGTGCGCGGCGAGCTCTTGCAGGATCCGGACGTGTTCATCGGCAACACCGAGTTCCTCGGCACCGGCACCCTCACCCTCGACTACCGCCCCGTCCCCAACGTGATCCTTCGCCTCGACAACCGCGTCGAGGTCGCCGACACGCGCATCTTCACCAACGGCGACGGCCCCGCGGAGTCGAAGACCTGGTTCGCGACCACCCTCGGCGTGGTGGTCACCTCGAACCCCTGATCGGCCGCGATCGTTCGACGAGAGGTCCGCTGCGTGCGGGCCTTTCGTCGTTTCAGCCCGAGACGGTGTCCGAGTCCGAGACGATGTCCGAGTCCGAGACGGTGTCAGAGCCCGAGACGGTGTCAGAGCCCGCAACCGAGCGCGGCCTCCCAAGCTCGAAGAGATCGAGCGTTCAGCGGCGAACGGCCTCGAAGACCGCCTCCGCCGCGTCGAGCATCGCGAGGCCCGGATCGCCGATCACGTCGTCGTCGACGCCGATCACGCGTCCTTCCCGACACGCGGCGAGCGTCCGCAGCGCCGCGTGTCCGCACAGCTCCTCGACGCGGCTCGCCGGCGCCACGATCCACTCCGGCTCGAGCGTGAGCACCTCTTCGGGCGAGTACGCCGGCCAACCGACGTACCCCGCTTCGGTCGCCACGTCGTCGACGCCCGCCGCATCGAGCACGTCGAAGTAGCTCGTCCCCCGCGCGCCGCCGTAGAGCACGTTGCTCACGGGGCCGAGGTACATGCCGCGCACGCGACGCGTCGTTCCCGCCGACACCCGACGCATTCGCCGCGCGTACGTCGTCGCGAGATGCTCCGCGCGCGCGGGCTCGCCGACGATCGCGCCGATCGTTCGGATGTCCTCGAGCAGCGAGTCGAGCCCCTGCATCGGTCCGAGATCGAAGACCCGCGCGCCCGCCTCGCGCAGCCGCGTGACCGCACGCGGATCGCCGACGTTCGAGACGAGCACGAGATCCGGACGCAACGCGAGGATCGCCTCGACGTCCTCCACCCGCGCGATGGTCGGGGTGCCCGCAAAGCGCCAAGGCGCCCGCGTCGCGCGCAGCCCGTACTCGGACACCGCAGCGATGCGATCCGGCTCGAGGATCTCGCCGAGCACCTGATCGGCGATCGTCGACGCGCTCACCACGCGCTCGTAGCGACGCGCAGCGACCTCGTGCCCCGTCGCGTCGCGCAACACCCGCGCGCCGGCGTCCTGCTCGCGCACCGAGCGCGACGAGCCGAGCCCGACCACCGCGAGCGCGAGCCCGAGCGCGACGAAGAACGCGAGCGCGTTGAGGAGCCCGAGGCGCGTCACGCCGAGCCCTCCGTTTCGTCACGCGCGACTCGATCGGCCGGTTCGCTCGCCGCGACGTCACCCGCGGCCTCGCTCGCGTCGTCGCTCACCCGATCGAAGCGCGGCGCCGCGTCCTCGCGCAGCGAGACACCGTAGAGCGGCCGCAGCAGCGGATCGGCGACCACTTCGCGCGGCACGCCCTCCGCGCGCGTGCGCCCGTCTTCCAGCACCAGCACGCGATCGGCGAAGCGCCGCGCGTCGTCGAGCCCGTGCACCGCGGCGACCAACGCACGCCCCTCCGCCGCGAGCGATCGCAGGAGCGCGAACGTCGCGAGCGCCTGCCCCACGTCGAGCGGCGCGGTCGGCTCGTCGAGCACGAGCACCGTCGCGTCGGTCGCGAGCGCGCGCGCGAGGAGCACCCGCTGCTGCTCCCCCACCGAGAGCGTCGTGAACGCGCGCTCCGCGAACGCGCTCGCCCCGACCCGTGCGAGCGCCGCGCGAACTTCCGCTGAACGCGGGCTCGCCCCACCACGCGCGTAACGCCCTTGTGCGACGACCTCCGCGGCCGAGAACGGCGACACGAGCCCCGAGCGTTGCGGCACGAACGCGATCGACCGCGCGCGCTCGACATCCGTCAGCGTCCGCAGCGCGCGCCCGTCCAGCACGAGCACTCCCGTCGACGGCAAGAGCCCCGCGAGCGCGCGGAGCAGCGTGCTCTTCCCCGCGCCGTTCGGGCCGAGCACCGCGAGCAGCTCACCGCGTCGCACCTGCACGTCGACGTTCGAGAGCACCACGCGGCCCTCACGCTTCACCTCGAGACCACGCGCGACGAGCGCGACGTCGTCGCCGCGTGCGACGTCCTTCGCGGAGGCCGCGCGCTCGGTCGCGGAGCCAGGCTCCACCGCGGCGGCGCGTCGAGTCACGGCGTCACGCTCAGCCACGGAGCAGCTCCGCGCGGCGCTGCCGCAACAACAAGAACAAGAAGAGCGGCGCGCCCACGAGCCCCGTCACCACGCCGAGCGGGATCTCGCCGTGCGACGGAATCGCGCGCGTGATCACGTCGCACGCGGCGAGGAAGATCCCGCCGCCCAACGCGGCCGCCGGCACGAGCCGACGATGCGACCAACCCGCGAAGGGCCGCAGCACGTGCGGCACCACGAGCCCCACGAACGACACGTTGCCGCCGAGGCTCACCGCCGCCGCCACGAGCGTCGCGACCCAGACCGCGCTCCACCACCGTAGCCGCGGCACGTCGACCCCGAGCGAGCGCGCCTCTTCTTCGCCGCTCAACAAGAGATCGAGCGCCTTGCCCCAGCCGAACGCCGCGCCGATGCCGGCGACGACGAGCGGCAACGCGAAGAGCACGTGATCGGTGCCCGCGCTCGACACGCCACCGAGCGAGAACGCCACCACCGCGCGCCCGAGCTCCCAATCGTTCTGCGCGAGGCTCGTCACGAACGATCCGAGCGCGAGGAAGAGCGACGAGAGCACGAAGCCGGTGAGCAAGAGCGTCACCGCGTCGTTCGTGTGGCGCAGCAGCGCGAGCAACGTGAGCAGCGAGAGCAACGCGCCGAGCAGGCACCCGATCGGCACCGCCATCTCACTCCGAACCGGAAGCGCAACGAAGGGCAGCGCGAGCAGCACGAGCTGCCCCCCGAGCGCCGCTCCCGCGGTGGTCCCGAGGATCGACGGGCTCGCGAGCGGGTTGCGAAGCAGCCCCTGCACCACGACCCCACCGACCGCGAGCGCCGCACCTGCCAAGAACGACGCCGCGAGCCGCGCCCCGCGAAGCGAGAGCAGCGTCTCGCGCAGGCCCTCGTCCGCGAGCGAACCCGCGCCGACCGTCATCGACGAGAGCGCGACGAGCGCCGCGAGCACGAAGAGCACGACGTAGAGCGCCGTGCTCCTTCCGGCTCGGTCGTGCGTCGCGACGTTCATCCCGCGCTTCGTACGATCAGAGCGTGCTCACGCCACGCGGCGGGAGCGTCGCGGGGCCGACCTCGAAGGACTCGCCTTCGGTGAGCGTCTCGCCGACCGTGAAGCGACGCATCACAGGATCGGTGGATGTCGCGTCCGGCCAGAGCAGGAGGCTCCCGAGCACCGCGCCGGAGCCGAGCACGAAGCTCTCGTCGACCGTCAGCAACGTGGACTGATCGCCGGTGGCGAGGTTCGTGAGCACCAGCCGATCGCCGACCGTCGCGAAGTCGCCCGCCGCGACGCCCACCACACGATCGCCCCCGAGCGCGACCGCGCCCGAGGTCGCGAGCAGCGCCGCGTCATCCTCACGCGTGTCCCAACGCGTCACGACCTCGAGCTCGCCGTCGACCGCGCGGAGCCGCACGAGCCCCGCCGTCGCGCGCACACCCGCCGCGTCCGCGAAGCCCACGTTCGAGTAGCCCGCGCACGACACGAGCACCTCGTCCTCCGCGCCCGGGATCGCCTGCACGCGCCCGCAGTTCCGCAGCCCCTCGAGCTCGAGGCTCGACACCGAGAGGTCCGCGAGATCGACCACGACCACCGTGCCTTCGCCCGCGCCGCGCGCGGTGCCGAAGAGGTCCGCCGGGATGCGATCGAGGCCGACCACGAGCAGGTCGCCCACCGGAACGATCGACGAAGGACGAGGCCACACCGCGACGTCGACCTCCTCGCCCTCACCGTCGAGCCCACGAACGGTGCCGCCGAACGCGGTCAGATCCACGCGGCGCCCGTCGGTGGTCATCGTGCTCGGATCGAAGCCGACGAGATCGCTGCCGCGATCGAGCTCGGGCGCGCCCGCGGCGAGGTTCTGCTCGTAGCGCGAGATCCACCCTTCGTTCTCGTCGAGCACGACGACGTCGGTGGGGTTCGACGAGAAGCTGCCGTCCGCGCCGCGCACGCGGAGCTGACCGACGAGGCTTCCGTCGAGACACCAGAGGCTCACCACATCCGTCATGAAACGGTCGACGAGCGCCACCGTGCCGTCGAGCGTGCGCGTCGGGACCACGACGTCGCCGCTCAACGTCGTCACCAAGCCGGGCGCGGTGGTGCCCGAGTCGATCCACGAGTCCACCAGCACCGTGCCGTCCGCCGCCAGCAGCGACACCGCGCTGCTCGTGTAGTCGCCGCCGACCACCACGAAGGCGGGCGCGCCCGAGACGGGATCCAGGATCGCGTCGCCCGCGGGACACAGCGCGCTCGGCGTGCCCGCGTCCTCGTCGCCCGCGTCGCCTTCGACGCCCCCGTCGAAGTCCCCGCCGTCCGTCATCGCCGCGTCGACGCCACCGTCGATCGTGGTTCCGTCGTCGTCACCGCAGCCCGCCATCGCGAGCGCGCACATCCAAGCCATCCAACGCATCTCAGAGCTCCATCTCGTAGCGGACGGTCAGCGCGTAGCGACGTCCGGGCAGGGGTTGGCCGAGGAAGTCCTGGCCGGCTTCGTTCGCGAGGTCGCGCGCCATGAAGAGCACGTCGAAGCCGCGTGGGAGATCGACGCGCACGCCCGCGCCGATCCAATGCCGCGAGGGCATTCGCACGAGGTTCGCGGGGTCGTGGAAGAACTCGCCGCGGTGGTTCCACGTGCCGAGGAGCACGACGTCCTCGATCGGACCGAGTCGGCCGCTGCGCACCTCGAGCCCCGCGCGCGCTTCGACGTCCGGCCGCCACGGCAGCTCCGCCCCGCGCGGCGCGCGTGTCTTCAGGTACGTGAACGAGAGCTGTCCCGCGAGGCTCGGGCCGGTACCTCCCGCGTGCGTCAGCGGGAGCTCGAAGCGCGTGCCCGCCTCGACGCCGTTCACCTCGCCGCGCGCGACGTTCTGCGCGATCGCGGTGTACTGCGAGGTCGGCGCGTAGCGGATGAGCTCGTCGATCGCGAGGTGGAAGTAGCGCGCCTCCGCGAGCACGCGCCCACGCTCGCGCTCGAGCCGCACGAGCACCCCCGCGTCCGCGCTGCGTCCCTCTTCCGGCCGCAGCTCGGCGTTCGGTAGGAGCGCGCCGCGATCGCCGAAGAGCTCGAGCACGCTCGGCATCCGCGCGCCGCTCGCGATCGAGCCGACCACCGCCATCCACGGCAGCGGCTGGATCGACGCGCCCACGCGGAAGGTCGCGCGCGTCAGCTCGCTCGCGTGCCGCACCTCTTGGCCGAGCCGAAGCCCGAACGCCTCCGTGCGCGCGTGCTCGACACGCGCGGAAGGCCGCAGCTCGAAGCTGACGCGCCCGATGGTCCCGTGGAGCCGGAGCTCCTGCGTGAACGAGAGCGTGGTGCGCGACGAGCTCGACTCCGCGGGCGAAAGGCGGTTCTCCGGATCGTACGTGTCGAATCGCGCAGAGCCGACGGACGTGAGCTCCAGCCACGGCGTCGGCTGCACCACGCCCGCGAGCCGCGTGAACGCGTGCCGGAACTGGTCGTCGGTCGCCTCGCGCCCGAGCCCGACCTCGCCGAGAAGATCCGTGAAGCGCTGGCGACGCAGGCTTCCACCCACCACGAGCTGCAGCCGCCCGTGCTCGCCGCAGTGCTGGTACTCGAGCGCGCCGAGCACGCGCGCGTCCTCGCGGCGCGCCTCGTACGCGGGCGACGCGCCGAGCCCCGGCATCCCGCCCTGCCGCGAGACGCCGAGGAGCAACGCGGATATCCGCCCGTGCTCGCCCACCGTTCCGCGCACGTGCAGCATCCCGTGCGCCCCGAGCGTCTCCGCGTTCGCGCGCGCGCGCGTCTCGTCGTCGGTGGGATCGAAGACCGTCGCGTTGTCGTAGCGGTAGGGGTAGTCGTTGCGCGCGCCGTCCGCGCCCGCGTTCGTGGCGACGAAGAAGCGCCCGCGCCGCAGCGTGCTCGTGACGTCCGCGCGCCAGGCGCCGAAGCTTCCCCCCGTTGCGCTCGCGAAGAGCCGGCTCTCGCGATCCTCGCGCGGCACGAGGCGCACCACGCCGCCGATCGCGCCGCTGTCGAAGAACGCGGGTGCACCTCCGCGATAGACCTCGAGTCGGTCGAACACTTCGAGCGGTAGAAGGCTCAGATCCAGCGGTCCGGAATCCGGACCACTGACCGGCATCTCACCGAGTAAGAAGCTCGTATGACCGAGCTCGCCCCCGCGAAGAGATACGGTGGAGTAGCTCCCCTGACCCCCGGATTGCACCACGTGCGCACCCGGCACCTCGAAGAGCAGCTCCTGGAGCGAGAGATCCGCCCGCGACGCGTTCCGCGCGCTCACCGTCGTCGACGCCGCGGTGGCGTCGGCGTCCTCGGTCACGAGGGGCGCGGAGACCACCGCGCTCGCCCCGAAGCCGTAGTCCGCGTCGGTGTCGGTGTCGGTGTCGGAGCCCGGCGCGGTCGCGGTATCCGCCTCGGTCTCGGTCTCCGTCTCGGACTCCGTCTCCGTCTCCGTCTCGGTCTCGGACTCCGTCTCGGTCTCGGACTCCGTCTCGGTCTCGGACTCCGTCTCGGTCTCGGAC
>CALJLK010000271.1 GCA_937982655.1 uncultured Sandaracinus sp. | reverse complement strand
CGTGACGCTCGACCGCGACGCTCGATCGCGACTGCGGCGCGCGTCCTCGAGGCTCACGCGCGTTCGACGCGAGCTCGCGCGGCTCAGCTCGGCTTCAGGTCTTCTTCCGAGGTCGCGGCAGGCCGTGCTCTTCGATCCGCGAGATGAGCGTGCGGCGCGAGACGCCGAGCAGCTTCGCCGCGCGGGTCTGGTTTCCGTCGGCCTGCAGGAGCGCGTCGAGGATGAGCTGCCGCTCGTGCTCCTTGATGTTCGACTTCAGGTGTGTGGCGTCCTGCGGCGCCGCGTGCGTCAGCTCGGGCGGCAGGTGCGCGACCTCGACGCTCGTCCCGTCGCAGAGCGCCACCGCGCGCTCGGCCACGTTGCGTAGCTCGCGGAGGTTCCCCGGCCAGTCGTGCTGGAGGAGCACGCGAAACACGTCCTGCGCGATCGCGAGCGGCGCGCGATCTTGTCGTCGACACGCGGCGCGCACGAACGCGCGGGTGAGCGGCTCGATCTCTTCACGTCGCTCGCGGAGCGGCGGCACCACGATCGCCACGCCGTTCAGGCGGAAGAAGAGATCTTGGCGGAAGCGGCCGTGCTGGACCTCGGCGTCGAGGTCCTTGCACGTCGCGGCCACGACTCGGACGTCGATCGGTCGGCTCTCGACCGCGCCGAGCCGCCGCACCGCGCGCTCCTCGAGGACACGCAGGAGCTTCGCTTGCAGCGGCGCCGCCATGTCGCCGACCTCGTCGAGGAAGAGCGTCCCGCCGCGCGCGATCTCCAGTAGGCCCGGCTTGGCCGCGGTCGCGCCGGTGAAGGCGCCGCGCTCGTGTCCGAAGAGCTCGCTCTCGAGGAGCGTCCCCGGCAATGCGGCGCAGTTGATTCGGACGAGCGGCCCGCTCGCGCGTGGCGATCCGGCGTGTACGCGTTCGGCGAAGATCTCTTTGCCGACGCCGGTCTCGCCGAGGAGCAGCACGTTGACCTCGCTCGCCGCGACACGATCGACGAGCGCGTGGAGGCGACGCATCACCTCCGACGCGAGGACGATCGGGGCGGCAGCCGGTGCGCTCGTCTCCCCGCGCAACCACGCTTCGGCGTCCGCCTGCGGCGGCGCGGCGTCCACCGTCGCTCGCAACGTCACGCCGAGCGTCTTCGCCCGCGACGTCACGCGCTCGGCGAGCCGATCCGCTTCGTCGTGCGCGGAGCCGAGCACGAACGCCACGAGCTCGTTCGGGCCGAATGCGCCGAGCACGTCGCCTCCGCGCAGACAGCCGAGGAGCACGTCGCGAAGGGGGGCCTTCGGATCCGTCTTTTCGAGCACCCGCATGCGCACGACCGAGAACGCTTCGCCGCGCTCCCACGCCTCTTCGACGCGCGCGACGAGCTGCTCCGCGCTCCACACGCGTCGCGGCGCGTGTGCACGCCCTTGCACCAAGAACATCGTCGTGCCGAGCTCGAACATGCCGCCGGGCGCGAGGTACGCGATGCCGCCCGGCGCGAGCCGCTCGCCGTGGACGAAGGTGCCGTTGGTGCTGCCGAGATCTTCGACGCGGAGCTCCGGGCCGAGGTGGAGGCACGCGTGGCGCCGCGAGAGGTTGCTTCCGTCGACGGTGACGTCGGCGTCCGCCGATCGGCCGATGATCAGCGCGCCGCTCGCAGGAAGCGGGATCGTGGTGACGCCGCCGTCGCCGATCACGAGCAGGCACGCGCGCGCTCGGGCGTCGCCCGCGTTCTCGAGCGCGGTGGGGATCTCGGACTCGTCCTTGCTCACGTTCGTTCGCGCCCGATCGGTGCCGACCTTCGTTCTATCACGCAGACGCGGCGCATCCATCGCGACGAGCACGCGTCGCGTCACCCCGGTTGCGCGAATCCGTCGGGGTGAGCATGGCGCCGATGCACGAGCTCCGCGTTTTCGAAGCGAGTCGGGCCCGGCCCGTGTACGATCGCCGCATGCGAAGGCGGACGCGGCCGCGGCTCGCCGGCCTCCTGATCGGCGTGGTCGGTGTGGTCGGCGTGCTCCTCGGCGGCCCGTGGAGCGGCCCGTTCGAGAGCGTCGGTCGGGCGCAAGACGTCGATCCCGCGCGCGCCGCTGCGGAGGCGTTCCGCGAAGGATCGGTCGCGGCCGACGACCTGCGTTGGCGCGACGCGGAGCGGGCCTTCGCGCGCGCATTCGAGCTCTCGGGGCTCCCCCAAGCGCTCTACATGCAGGGGGTCGCGTTGCGCGCGCTCGATCGTCCGGTCGAGGCGCGGGACACGCTGCGCCGCGTGGTCGCGCTGCTCGAACGCGACGGCGCCACCGAGAACGCCGACATCCTCGCGGAAGCTCGCGCGCTCGCGGAGCAGTCCGAGGCGCGCATCGCCCGCCTCGACATCGGTCCGCTGCCGCCCGACGTGATCCTCCGCGTCGACGGGCGGGTACATCGCGCGGCGAACGAGCGTGTGGAGATCGAGGTCGATCCAGGGACACGTTCGGTCGTGGTCGAGCGCGAAGGGCACGACACCTTCGTCTGGTCCGGCGACGCGGCGCCGGGTGCGCGGACCACGGTGGACGTCGTGCAGCGGCCCATCGCGGAAGCGCCGTCGCGTCGTCGTCGCCGCGCGATCGTCGCGACCTTGGTCAGCGTGGTGCTCGTCGGCGTCGCGGTGCCGCTGGGCCTGAGCCTGGCGCGTTCGCCCGACCGGATCACGCCGCAGTACCCCGAGCGTGTCTTCGAGGTGCCATGAGTCGCGCGCTCGTGTCGCTCGTCCTCGGAAGCGTGCTGACCGCGTGCGCGGAGCCCAACGCCGTGCTCGACGTACGCATGCGGCTGCCCGCGGTCGAAGGTCGCACGATCGCGCACGTGCAGGTCGGCACCGCCGCGGATCGCTTCGACGAGCTCTGGGGCACCGAACCGATCGTCTTCGACCTCGACGTGACGGAGTCGGACTCGTGCAACGTCTCGTTCAGCGTCGAGGCGCCCACCGCGCGCAGCGATCGCGCGCAGCTCGAGGAGCTTCGGATCAAGATCTGGTTCTGCACGGCCGATGCGCCGACGTGCAGCGAGGACTCGGGCGCGCCCGTGTGGCGCATCACGTTGGAACGACCGCTCTACGCGGGCGAACGCACCGAGTGGGTGCTGGGCGACGAGGCCTGCGGACCGCTGACGGAAGGCTCGCGGCTTCCCATGAGCGTCGATCCCGCGTTCTCGCTCGACGTCGATCGTTGCCAGATTCGTGGCTGCGTCGACGGTGATGCGGCAGCGGGTCGCGACTTCTGTTTGGAAGCGGATCGCGCCGAGCACGCCTGCGATTGAGCTTTCGCTGCGAGCGCCGAGGTTCGACGAGCGGCGTCAGAAGAAGGGTGCGAGGATCGCGGGGACCACGACCCGCGGCGCGCTTCGCAGCGCGAGGGCGCGACCGAAGTGGCCGCCCGCGACCGGACCTGCGAGCGACTGCGACGCCGTGCTCGCGAGCCCCGTCGCCGAGCCGCGGTAGACGAACGTCGTGCCCGCGCCGACGCGACCTCCGGGTGCCGCGAGGTAGCTGCCGACCGCGAGGTCTGCGAAGCCGTCGCGATCGAAATCTCCGCAGGCGAGGCTGCGTCCGAAACGCGCGTCCGTCGCGGCGGTCGCGAGCTCGACGTCGGGGGTCGTCGACGCGCCGCCTGCGCCTCCGAGATGCACCGTGACGACGCCGCCCGTACCCGCGAGGTAAGCGCCGATCGCGAGGTCGGCGAAGCCGTCGCCGTTCACGTCGCCGCCGGAAGCGGAGCGACCGAGGTTGTCGCCGGCGGCGGCGCC
>CALJLK010000270.1 GCA_937982655.1 uncultured Sandaracinus sp. | reverse complement strand
CCGACGAAGCCACCGAGGAGCCCGTGCGCGACGAACGCCTCGCACGCGACGGGAGCCCGCGGCGCGGTGGCACACGCGAGCTGCTCCTCGAAGGCCGCGTCGACGTCAGCGACGGAACCCGCGTGGACCTCACGCGCGTCGAGCTCGCGGAGGGTCGCCAGCGCTGGAGCGGTCGCGTCGACGGCTTGCTCTCGCGCGGCGCGCTCTTCTCCGTCGAGCGCGCGCGCTTCCAGAGCGGCGACCAACGCCTCGAAGGCTCCGGCCGTTGGCTGCGACGCGTGGGCGACGACGCGCTGCAGCTCTCCGCGACCTCGCTCGATCTCGCCCGCTTGCGTCGCCTGCTCGACGGTTTCGTCGGCGAGCTCCCCGACGTCGATGGCATCCTCTCGGGCAGCGCGACGATCGGCGGCGACCTCGAGCGCCAACCCAGCGTGCGCGTCGACGCCAACCTCGCGGACGGTCGCGTCGGCACCCTCGAAGGCATCGACGGCTCCGTGCTCGTCCAATACGAAGACGGCGCGTTGGTCGCCGATCTCGGCGTGCTCGCGCGCGACTCCGGCGAGCTCGCGCTCGACGTCACGGGCACCGTCGATCGCACGATGCGTCTACGCGACGCGCTCCCCTACGCCGCCTTCCGCGTCGAAGGGAACGGCCGCGACCTCGATCTCGCGCTCTTGCGTCATCTCCCCTTCGAGCTGCCCGAGCTTCAGGGCCGCGCGACCGGCAGCGGCCACGCCGAAGGTGGCCTCGACGCCTTCGACTTCGAAGCCGACGTCGACGTGCCCGCGCTCCGCGTCGCGCTCCCCGAGTCCTTGCGCGTCGAGGGCGACGATCCCCTCTCGCCGCCGCTCGGCTTCCGCGGGCGCGTCGGCTACGCGGACGGTGGTCTCACGCTGCGCGGCAGCCTGCGCGACGAAGGCGGTCAGCTCGCGGAGGCCGAGACCTCGGTGCTCCTCGATCTGCAATCGGTGCTCGAAGATCCGTCGATCCTGCCGAGCCTGCTCGACGTCGCGCCCTGGCGTCTCGCGGTGCGCCTGCCGCCGCGACGTGTCGATCGGTGGCCGCTCCCGCTGCGTCGCGGCATCCCGAGCCCGGAGAACCTGCTCGCGTCCGGGACCTTCACCCTGCGCGGCGGTGCGTACCGACCGGCGGGCGATCTCTCGATGCACGTCGCGTGGCTCGGCCCCGAGGAGCACGGCTGCGGTCCCCCGTCGCGTCCCCGCGTGGAGCTCGGCGCCCGGCTCGAAGGCGGCGTGACGAAGGTGCAGCTCGCGGGCCTCGTGGACGATCGGCGCGTGATCTTCGGGGAAGCCGAGGCCGCGACGCCGATCGACGCGTGGCTCCGTGATCTCGAGCAGGTCGCGCCGCCGAGCACCCGCGCGACGGTGTGGGCGCTCGGGGTCCCGCTCGATCGTCTGCCCTACGTCTGCCGCGAGCTCGAAGGTCCGCTCACCGCGTCGATCGAGCTCGAACGTGTCTTCGGCGCGCGCCCGAGCCTGATCGCCGAGGTGAGCTCTGACGCGCTGCGCGTGCGACGCACCTCGCTCGACGCGCGCGGTCGATGGATCACGCGCTCTCGCTCGGAGCCGCTTCGTGCCCGCGTACACGCGCAGCTCGGCAACGGCCGCGCGAACGCCGACACCGAGCTCACGTGGTGGAACGGCGGCTTCACCACCGCGCGCGTCGGCCTCCCGCTCACGTGGGGTGGAGAGAACGTCACCCCGCTCTTCGATTCGGACGCGCGCCTCGACGGAATGCTCGAGCTCGTGGACACCCCGCTCGAAGCGGCGCTCTTCTGGTTGCCGCAGGTCGACGAAGCGCGCGGCGGCCTCTTCGGAACGGTCGACGTGCGGGGCATCGCGTCGGACCCGTTGCTCGAAGGCGAGATCGAGCTGCGCGACGGCCGACTCTCGATCCCGGCGCTCGGTCAGCGTCTCGACGACGTCGAAGGCATCCTCGTCCTCGAAGGCCACACGCTGGTGCTGCAGCGCTTCGAGGCCCACGACGGCGACGGCGTCGCGAGCATCGCTGGCGACGTGACCCTCGAACGTTTCTCTCCCGTGCGCGCCGACCTCGCGCTCGACGCCGAGGCGTTCCCGGTTCGCCAAGAAGGCTCGGTGCTCGCGCGCCTCACCGGTCGATCGCGGCTCGGCGCACGGCTCTTCGACGGTGGGCTCGAAGGCGACGTCACGATCGACGGTCTCTCGATCTGGCTCGGCGACGACGCCGGACGCTCACCACAATCCCTCGCGCCGCATCCGGACGTGGTCGTGCTCGGCGCCGACTCCGACGCCACGACCGAAGAGCCCTACGCGGTCTCGCTGCACGTCGACGCGACCCAGCCCTTCTCGATCAAGGGCGAAGACTTCGCGGCCGAGCTCGTGGCGCTGCTCGAGCTCGGATACGTCGACGCGTTGCAGCTCAAGGGCGAGGTCGAGCTGCGCTCCGGTCACTTCGACATCTTCGGCAAACGCTTCGACGTCGAGCGCGGCGCGCTGGTCTTCGACGGTGAGACCGACCTCGATCCCTCCGTGAACCTCGTCGCGGTGCACGAGCTGCGAAGCCGATCCGGCGAGACCGTCACCGTCTCCGCGAGCGGTCGCTTGAGCGATCCCGTCATCCGCTTCGCCTCGTCGCTCACGAACGATCGCGCGGAGATCGTCGCGCTCCTCGTCAGCGGCGAGGTCCGCGGCGACAACGCCCAAGACGTCGAGCGCGCACCGACCGACTTCCTCGCCGGCATCGCCGCTGGCGTGCTCACGCTCTCGCTGCGCGAGGAGTTCGGTCAGGTCGTCCCGACCATCGTCGTCGAAGGCAACGCGTACGGAGGCACCCGCATCCGCGGCGGCTGGCGCCTCGAAGAGGTCCTGCCCGAGTCGCTCCGCGACGTGATCCGCGGCGTGTACATCGAGGGCTACTTCAACACCACGGGCCAAGACGGCGAAGGCTCGCGCCGCACCGTCGGGCAGGTGCTCGACTACGGCTTCCTCCTCGAGCTCGCGCTTCCGCGCGACGTCGTGAACACGAACACCTTCACGCCGCCCAACAACTTCAGCCTCGACGTGACCTGGCAGCCCTGAGAGCACGACGGGCGTTCCCGAACCTGCTACATCCGCGCGCCAGATGGCACGCAAGTACTTCGGCACCGACGGCATCCGCGGCCTCGCCAACGCCGGCGCGATGACTCCCGAGATGGCGTTCCGCATCGGACTCGCCGTCACGCACCAGGCCCGGCAGCGCGTCACGCACGCTCCGCGCGTCGTGATCGGAAAAGACACGCGCCTCTCCGGCTACCTCTTCGAGACCGCGCTCGCCTCCGGCGTCTGCGCGATGGGCGGTCGTGTGCTCCTCACCGGGCCGCTCCCGACCCCCGCGATCGCGCACCTCACGACGAGCATGCGCGCCGACGTGGGCGTCGTGATCAGCGCCTCGCACAACCCCTTCGAGGACAACGGCATCAAGCTCTTCGGCGCGGACGGCTTCAAGCTCCCCGACGACGAAGAAGAGCAGCTCGAGGCCCTCATCGACGGCACCGCGCTCGACGTCGCGCGCCCCACCGGCACCCAGATCGGCCGCGCGGAGCGCCTCGACGACGCGCCCGGCCGCTACGTGGCGTTCGTGAAGGCGACCTTCCCCGCGCGCCTCACCCTCGACGGCGTGAAGATCGTGGTCGACGCCGCACACGGCGCCGCCTACCGCACCGCGCCGCTCGTCTTCTCGGAGCTCGGCGCGGAAGTGATCGCGATCGGCGACGAGCCGGACGGACGCAACATCAACGACGGCGTCGGCGCGCTCCACCCCGAGACCTGCGCGAAGGAGGTCCGTCGCCGAGGCGCGCACCTCGGCATCGCGCTCGACGGCGACGCGGACCGACTGATCGTGCTCGACGAGAAGGGCAACGAGGTCGACGGCGACGCGCTGATGGCGCTCTGCGCGGCGCACCTTCTGCAAACCCGCAAGCTCAAGAAGAAGACGCTCGTCGCGACCGTGATGAGCAACCTCGGTCTCGAGCGCGCCATCGAAGCCGCGGGTGGAAAGCTCGTGCGCTGCCCGGTCGGCGATCGCTACGTCGTCGAGACGCTGCGCGCCAAAGGCTACAACTTCGGCGGTGAGCAGTCCGGACACTTGGTGTTCCTCGACCACGCCACCACCGGAGACGGCCTCGTCGGCGCGCTGCAGCTCCTGGCGCTGCTCGTGGAGTCCGGCCGTCCGCTCTCCGAGCTCGCGGCGAACGCGATGGAGCGCGTGCCGCAGATCCTCCTGAACGAACGCTTCGAGCAGCGCCTCGATCTCGAGCGCATGCCCCACGCGCAGAAGTCGATCGCCGCGATCGAGAAGAAGCTCGGCAAGCGCGGCCGCGTGCTGGTGCGCTGGAGCGGCACCGAGCCGAAGCTCCGCGTGATGATCGAGGGGCCCGACCAAACGCGGATCGAGAGCTACGCGCGCGAGATCCTCGAAGCCGCCGCGCGCGACTTGCGCTGAACGCGCGGGGGCGCGCGGGGGATCGTCACACGGTCTGTGCGCGGTGGGCTCACGCTCGATGGGCGGTCACTCGCGTGATCGCTCGCGGTGCCCACGAGCTCGATGGGCGGTCACGCGCGTGATCACTCCCCGGTGACCACGAGCTCGACCGACGTCGGCTCGAAGCGGACGAGCTCGACGCCCTCCGGCAACGCCCCGATCCGCGGTCGCACCTGCGCGGGCCCCGGCTCGGCGTTCGAGAGGTCGAGCTCCACGATCACCCCGTCCGGATCGAGCCCGTCCAGCAGGAGCGGCGGCCCCCGCAGCGTCACCGCGACGGTCGACGGATCGAGCCCCCGCGCCTCCCCGCCCACGAGCGTCATCGTCCGCGTCCACGTCCGCTCCGTGACGTCGGGCACCAGCGTGAGCTCGACCCGCACCGAGCTCTCCGGCTCGAAGGTCACGTGCTCGTCGATGCGCTCGAGCGGCAGCCGGCGCGAGTGTACGCCTTCTCCCAACGTCGCGAGATCGAGCGGCTGCGTCAGCGCGACCCGCAGGTCCGCCACGCGCTCCTCCGGCCCGACCGCACGCACCTCGCCCGGCTCCACGCGCGGCGGCGCCGCGAGCACGAGCCCCTCGGGCGCCGAGCCCACGAGCTGCGCCTGCACCGGCACGCGCCGCTCGATCCGGTCGGCCCAATCGAGCGGGAAGGACGCGGGCGCGATGCGGTTGATGCGCACCCCGGCGGGAAGCTCGAACTGATCGTCGGCGAAGTAGTAGTAGTGAAGCGACGTGTCCGTGAGGTCGACCGTCACGCTCATCAGATCGGTGCGCATCCCGTTGAGCTGCGAGCGGCTCCCTTGCAGGAAGAGCCGCACGCGATCAGGCAGGTCGCTGACCAACATCTTCCCGGACTCCAGCGGCGGCGGCGTCATGATGATCGGCACGTCGACCGTCATCTGCGAATCCTCCGCGCCTCGCACCAACGAGAAGAGCCCGATCGCCGCGATCAAGGAGACGACCTTCAATCCGAGATTTCGCGTGAGCCCGCCGCCACGCATCACCGGCGCGCCCGTCATCGCGTCTGTTCCTCGGCCTTCTTCACCTTCGCCGCCGTGGCCGCCGCCACCGCGCTCGCGAGCGCGGCTTGCTCCTCCGGATCGTCCGGAACGAGACTGGTGCGCCCGCTCTTGTCCGCCCCCTTCGCGGGCTTCTTCGGCGCCGCGGCCTGGCTCCGGTAGAAGAGCCCGAAGAGCGCGTCGCGGAGGGAGTCGCCGTCGAGGTTGCGCACGATGTTCCCGTTGAAGCAGAGCGAGATCGCGCCGCGCTCTTCACTCACGACCACGACGACCGCGTCGGTCTCCTCGGTGATGCCGAGCGCCGCGCGATGCCGCGTGCCGAGCGAACGGTCGTGGGCCGCCGACGAGAGCGGGAGGAACGCGCCCGCCTGCGCCACGCGTCCGTCACGCACGATGACCGCGCCGTCGTGCATCGGGTTCTCGAAGCTCGGGATGAAGATGCTGTAGAGCAGCTCCTTGCTCACCTGCGCGTCGAGAGGCGTCCCCGCCTCGATGAACTCGCCGAGATCCGCGTCGCGCTCGAAGACCACGAGCCCACCGATGCGCTTGGCCGCGAGCGAGCTCGCCGCTTTGACGACCTCCTCGATCACCGCGGTCTCGCGCGCGGTGCGTTGTCCGCGGAAGAGCGGGCCGCGTCCGACTCGCATCAGGCCTCGCCGAATGTCGGCTTGGAAGATGATGACCACCACGAGCACGAAGTACGTGACGAGGCTGTCGAGCATCGTCCAGATGGTGATCAGATCGAAACGTTTGGCCGCGAGGTAACCGGCAAAGACCAGCGCGAGGCCGACCGCCATCTGCATCGCGCGCGTGCCGCGGAGGATGACGAGACCCCAGTAGATCAGCGTCGCGACGAGCCCGATGTCGAGGCAGTCGCGCAGCACTTCGCCGATCGGTCGCTGGAAGAAGGCCAGCACACCCTCGTACACGCCGCCGAAGAGCTCGAGGATCACCTCCACGGTGCCTCCTTCGTTCCTTCGACGCCGGGTCGCCCCCCGCGTGTTCCTTCGTCCGAGCGCGGATCCTCTTGCGACGCTCGCGACCTCGCGCCGAGCCCCAACGCGCCGACCAGCGCGAGCGCTTGTCGCGTCGGAGCCACGTCGTGCACCCGCACCGCGCGCGCCCCCGCGAGCGCTGCGATCACCGCCGCTGCGATCGACCCCCCGAGCCGCTCGGACGGGGGCGCGACGGGCCCCTCCGCGGTCGTGAGCGCGGCCAAGAACGACTTGCGCGACGCGCCCACCAGCACCGGCAGCCCCGTCGCCACGAACGTCGCGGTCGCCGCGAGGAGCGCCCCCGATTGCGCGGCCGTCTTCGCGAAGCCGAGCCCCGGATCGAGCCAGAGCCGTTCACGCGCCACACCGAACGTGCACGCCCGATCCGCGGCCGCGAGGAGCTCGTCTCGAACGTCGGCGATCACGTCGCCGTATACGGTGAAGGGCTCGCGAACCTCTCCTCGCCCGCGGTTGTGCATCAGGACGAGCTCGACGCCGCGCCGCGCGCACACCTCGAGCAATCGCTCGCTCCGGCCCATCGAGACGTCGTTGACGTAGCGCGCGCCGACCGCGATCGCAGCCTCCGCGACGTCGGCCTTCACGGTGTCCACCGAGACCACGAGCCCTGCCGCCACCAGCCGCTCGATCACGGGCACGACGCGGGCGCGCTCTTCGTCCGCCGAGACGTCCTGGTAACCCTCGCCGTAGGTCGCGCCACGCGGACGCGTGCTCTCGCCGCCCACGTCGATCACGTCCGCCCCTGCGGCCGCGAGCGCGAGCCCATGCGCGACCGCGGCGTCGACGTCGAGAAACCGCCCCCCATCGCTGAACGAGTCCGGCGTCACGTTCAGGACGCCCCAAACCGCGCACCGGGCCTCGCGCTGCGCCCTGCACCAGGCCTCACGCTGCTGGGCCTCGGGCTGGGCGACCGACGCGGACGGATCCCGGGTGACGGACGCGACCAACGGGGCCTCCACCACCGGCGGGGCCCCGTCTGCCGAATCCTCGGAGCGCGGCGCGCCCCCGATCATCCCGTCCCTCCCCTCGTCACTCGCTCTGGCTCGGTTTCCCTCCGGCTCCCAACGCACCGGCTCCAACGCACCGACGACCGTTTCGAACCTCGCGACGAAGCGCCGCGAGCCCTCGCTCAACCCGCGCTGGGCACCTCGCGCGGACGCGGCTGGAAGATCGAGCCCTTCCGCTTCTCCCGCGCCTCACGCTTCTTGTCCTCGTAGCTCGGGATCACGATCCGCTCCGGCGGCGGCAGCTCGCGTCCCTCCGCGATCGCGTCGAGCTCCGGTCGACCGATCGTCTCGCGCTCGAGCAGCGCCTGCGCGATCTGGTCGAGCTTGTCGCGGTTCTCCTCCACGACCGCACGCGCCCGCGCGTACTGCTCGTTGATGATCCGACGCACCTCGGCGTCGATCTCCTTGGCCGTCGTCTCCGAGTAGTCCTTGTGGTAGCTCGCGCCGAGGAAGCCCGACTCCTCGCGCTCCACGTACGCGAGCGGCCCGAGCGCGTCGCTCATGCCCCACTCGGTCACCATCGAGCGCGCGCGCTGGGTGGCCTTCTTGAAGTCGTCGCTCGCGCCCGTGGTGAGCTGGTTGAACACGACCTCTTCGGCGATTCGACCGCCGAGGATCATCGCGATCTGATCGAGGAGCCACTCCTTCGACACGCTCAATCGATCTTCTTCCGGCAGCGACATCGTCACGCCGAGCGCAGGTCCGCGCGGGATGATCGTGACCTTGTGGATCGGGTCGTGGTTCGGCAGCAGCATGCCGACGAGCGCGTGACCGGCCTCGTGGTACGCGGTGGTGCGCTTCTCCTTGTCGGAGATGACCATGGAGCGCCGCTCCGAGCCCATCAGGACCTTGTCCTTGGCCATCTCGAAGTCGGCCATCGAGACGAAGTCCTTGTCCTGCCGCGCCGCGAGCAGCGCCGCTTCGTTCACGAGGTTCTCGAGGTCCGCGCCCGAGAAGCCCGGCGTACCGCGCGCCACGATCTCGAGGTCGACGTCCGGCGCCAGCGGGACCTTGCGCGTGTGCACGCTGACGATCCCCACGCGGCCCTTGAGGTCCGGACGCGGCACGATGATGCGGCGGTCGAAGCGGCCCGGACGAAGGATCGCCGGGTCGAGCACGTCGGGGCGGTTGGTCGCCGCGATGATGATCACACCGTCGCTCGACTCGAAGCCGTCCATCTCGACGAGGAGCTGGTTGAGCGTCTGCTCGCGCTCGTCGTGACCACCGCCGAGCCCGCTGCCGCGATGGCGACCGACCGCGTCGATCTCGTCGATGAAGATGATGCAGGGCGCGTGCTTCTTGCCCTGCTCGA
>CALJLK010000269.1 GCA_937982655.1 uncultured Sandaracinus sp. | reverse complement strand
CCAGGCCGAGCGACCCGACGTCACGTGAGCGTCGCCGTCAGGCGACCGAACCATCAAATAGTGCGCCATTCGGTTTGAACGCATCGCGGCGCGCCCTACCATCGGCGCAGATGTCCGCCGTGACCGACACCCTGGCTCCCGAAGCGGTCGCGCTCCCGCCGATTCTGGCGCGCTATCTCCTCGTCACCTTCATCCCGGTGTACGTCGACGACGCGGGCGGGTTCTGGCTCGATCGGCTCTGGCATCAGGACTTCGTCGAGCACCTCCGCTACCTGAAGCGACTGCGGCTCGCGGCGCCGACCTATCCACGACGCGAGGGGCCATCCGACCTGGTTCGGGTCGACGTGCCTTCCGACGTCACGCTCGAGCTCGTCCCGCTCCCTCACATGGAGTCGACTTGGGAAGCCCTGCGCCACACCCCGGGTTTGGCGAGGGCGTTGTGGCGCGCCATCGATCAGGCCGACATCGTGCACTCGGGCGTGGTCGGTTGGCCCTTTCCGCCGGGCTGGGTGGCGAACACCGTGGCGCTGCTCCGGCGACGTCCGCTCGTCCTGGTGGTGGAGTCGGCGCCGTGGCGCTTGCACGGCACCCCGGACGAGCGCCCCCGCGACCGGCTCCGCGAGGTCTTCACGGAGCAGCTCGCGAAGTTCTTCGTGCGGCGTGCCGACTTGAACCTGTTCACGCAGCCGGCCTACCAGAAGACGCTCGCGGGGGACGTGAACGGCGAGGCCTGTCACGTGATCCCGGCGACGTGGATCAACCTCGAAGACGTGGTGTCGCGAGCCGACGCGGAGGCGCGTTGGGCGCTTCGGACCACCGAGACGCCGCGGCTCTTGTTCGCGGCGCGCATGCTCACCTCGAAGGGCACCGACGTCCTCCTCGACGCCTTGCGCGAGCTCGAACGGCGCGGCGTGGCGGTGCAGGTCGACATGCTGGGTGAGGGGCCACGTCGCGAGGCTTGCGTCGCCGCGGCGCGAAGCTTCTCGACCGTGAAGCTTCGGGTGCTCGATCCGGTCCCTTACGGGCAACCCTTCTTCAGCGTGGTGCGCGACCACCACGCGGTGCTCGTCCCGAACCTCGGGGACGAACAGCCGCGTCTCGTGTTCGACGCCTACGCTCAAGCGGTTCCGGTCATCGCCTTCGACACCGACGGTCTGCGCCCCCACGTCCATCACGAGCAGACCGGCTGGTTGGTTCGTGCGGGTGACGTGTCTGCGCTCGCGGCGGCGATCGAGCGCGCGACCGCCGAACCGCAGGCGCTCGCGCGGATGGGCTTGAAGGCCCTCGACGTCGCGCCACGGTTCACGCACCGCGGCATGCACGAGGGGCGCTGGCGCATCCTGCTCGATTCGGTCGCGAAGCCGACCTGACGATGCGGCAGATGCCGCGTGCTCACTGCGCGTCGGCGCGCCGCAGCACGTGGATCGAACGCACGGACCATGGGAGCCACGACGCGACGGGCAACGTCTCCGTCGTCACGTAGCCCTCGAGCTCGGAGAGCGCGATCGCCCACTCGGAGCCTTCGCGATCCTCGACCAACACCCGACCCGGCTCGGGATCGGCGTTGTCGACCTCGAAGCCACCGTGGATTGCTTCGCGCGCGACGCCGCGGGACTCGACCCGCGCGACCCCCTCCCAGCGCACGCGTTGCCATGCGAGGTAGTCGTGGGTCGCGGGCACCGAGAAGGCGAACATCGCGGCCAACGCGAGCGGCGCGAGGATCGACGCCACGCGCGAGGGTCGCGAGGACGACGCGTCGGATGACGTGCCGGGCGTCTCGTCGTTCGCGGACACGACGAGCGCGAGCGCGAAGGGAACGAGGCCGAGGACGTACCGATCGAAGAAGGCGCCGTAGGCGACGGCGGTCGGGCCGAAGGTCACGAGCGGCACGAGCAGCAAGAGCGTCCACTGCCACGCGGGTCCACCCGAACCGGCGACCCGACCTCGGAGGCCGTCCCAGACACGGCGGGGGAGGGCGCGCCACGACGACGCGCGGGCGACGATCCCGGACCGCACGGCAGAGCGTCCGAGCGCCTGCGCGAACGCCGTCGCGCCCGCGCCGCTCAGGGCCGAGAGCAGGATCCAGACGACCGCCGGCGCGGATTCGACGGCGCCGGGAGCCGTCCGAGGTCCGATGCCGAAGTCGATCCAGACGTTCCCCGTCAGCGGCATTCCGCGGCCGACGAAGGCCGCCGCCGCACCCAAGACCGCACCCGCGAGCGGTGCCCACCGACCGAGCGGCCGACGCGCCGCGCGTGCGTGCGTCCAAACCAGGAGCGGCCCCGCGAACAGACCGAGATAGACCAGCACGAGCAGCGACCGCTCGAGCGGGTATCGCAGGCCGCGCAGTCGAAGCAGAGCCGAGACGGCCTCGCCGAGCTCGCGGGTCTTCTCGTGGTAGAGCGCCGGCAAGCCGATCGTGGCGTCGACGACCTTCTGGTAGACGACGAGGCCGGCGATCACGACGACCGCCGGGAGGAGCGCGCGCACGAGCCAACGCAGGCCGAGGCCGACCCGCAGCGCCTCCACGATCGTCCACGCGAGCGGCAAGGCCACCCCGAGCTGTCGGTTGAGCGTGGCCCAGAGCGCCAGGACCATCGCGACGGCGCGCCAACCCCACGCTTCGCGCACCGTCCCGCGGATCCACGCGGCCGTCGCGGCGACCATCGCCGCCACGAACGGGACGTCGGTCATGAAGGTGTGCGCGAGCGCGAGGTAGAGGGGATTGAGCGCCAGCGCGGCCGCACCGAGGGAAGCCGTGGCGCGCTTGGCCCCGACCTGTCGCAAGAGCGCGTACGTGGCGAGCATGCCGAGCCAGGCCGCGGTGAGCGTCGAGAGCCGAAGCGCGGTGTAGGAGAATCCCGCGGGAAGACAGAACAGCGCACCCCAGAGCACGTGCGTGAGCAGCGGCATGCTCTGCCAGTCGGTGAACTGCAGGCGGCCCTCTTCGACCAGCGTCCGCACGGCGGGGCCGTAGCCCCAGTCGTCGTTCAGCGGGAAGTCGCCCCGTGGGTCGACGAGGAGCACCGCGAGTCCGAAGAGCGCCGTGAGGCCGCCGAGATGCGCGAGCTCCGACCGCTCGTGCGCAGGGGTTCGTTCCGACACGCGGCGACTCGTATCACGCTCCGCGTTTCACCACACGCGAGGCGGACGATCTCGGTTTCGTCGAGGGCGGTGTGGGGGTAATGTCCCGCGCGCTCGTCGCGCGCCCATGGGAAGCAACGCCCTCGATCCTTCGTCGTCGACCCCGGCGCCCTCGCTCAAGCAGCGCGCCGTGCGTGGCACGTTGCTCAGCATCCTGAACGTCGGGGGCGTGCAGATCCTCCGGCTCGTCGGGAACGTGATCACGACGCGCCTGCTCTTCCCCGAGGCCTACGGGTTGATGCTCATGGTGCTGGTCCTCGTGCAGGGCCTGCACATGATCAGCGACGTCGGCATCCTGCCGAGCATCATCCAGCACAAGCGCGGCGAAGAGCGCGACTTCCTCGACACCGCGTGGACGATGCAGGCCCTCCGCGGCGGGCTCATCACGCTGCTCGGTCTCGCGCTCGCGTGGCCCTACGCGAAGTTCTACGGGCAAGAAGGGCTGATCGGGATGATCCTGGTCGCCTCGACCCAGGGCCTCATCAGCGGCTTCGAGTCCACGAACCTCGCCACGCTGAACCGTCGCATCGAGCTCGGCCGCTTGGTGCTCGTCAACTTCGGCGCGCAGGTCGTGTCGTTCGTGGTGATGGTCGTCTGGGCGTACCTCTCGCCGTCGGTGTGGGCGCTGCTGGCGGGCGCGCTCGCGGGCGACGTCGCACGCACGGTGCTCAGCTACGTGGCCGTGCCGGGCCCGCGGAATCGTTTCCGCTGGGAGCCCGAAGCGGCACACGTGATCTTCCACTTCGGCAAGTGGATCTTCGTGTCCACGCTCGTGACCTACCTCGGCATGCGCTTCGACGCGCTCGCCCTCGGCAAGCTCATCGGCGACACCCCGGGCGGTCTGGACGACCTCGGCGTCTACAACATCGGCCAGAACCTCGCGGGGCTCCCGACGCTGGTCACGGGGCAGGTCGTGATCTGGGTGCTGTTGCCCGCGTTGAGCGAGTCGTTCCGCGACGACTCGGCGCGCTTCGTCGAGACGGTCCAGCGAACGCGCCGCGTGCTCAACGCGGCGGGCATCCTGATGATCGTGGGGACCGCGGTCGGAGCGCCCGCGTTCTTCTATCTGCTCTACGACGCACGCTACGCCGCGGCCGGCTGGATGGTGCAGCTCCTGATGCTGTCGACCTGGTTCTTCTTCCTGCAAGAGACCTCGGTGCGCGTGGAGCTGGCGATGGGGCGCTCGCGTTCGCAGATGGTCGCGAACGTGGCCAAGCTCGTGGCCACCGTACCCGGCGCGCTCGGCGGCTACTTCGCGGGGCAACACTGGCTCGGCAACGGCATGGCTGGCTTGCTCGTCGGCATCACGCTCGGGTCCGTCGTCGGCTATGCGTTCGTCGCCTACAGCCTTCGCGACAACGGCGTGCCGATCGTCGCGAGCGACATGAAGTGGACGCTCGTCGGTCTGGTGCTCGCGGGGCTCGGCGGCTACACGCCCTGGGTGCTCGGGCCGATGCTCGACGTCGACGCGCCGCTCTTGTCGATCGCGGTGGGCATCGTGGTGGTGGGCCCCTACGCCGTGTGGTGCGCGCGGGTGATCCTGCGCGAGGTTCGACGCCAGTGAGTCGGTCGTGGTCGACGGCCGCGGTCAGCGCGGTTCGCGTCCGCCGCACGGCTCGGGCGCGTGCCACGCGAGAGATCGGCGCGACTCGGGCGCGTGCCGCGCGAGAGGTCAGCGCGACTTGATCGCGTGTCGCACGAGATCGATCACGAATCCTTCGGGGTTCTTCGCGGCCTTGCCGCGCTGGACCCGTCGGCGAAGCTCGTACACCGAGGCCATCGCGGCGCGCGCGGTCGTGGCCGCCGCCCAATACCCGGTGCCGTGGTTCTTCGTGAAGTAGTGGCGTCGCGAGTCGAGCCAGTACCCCGGGATGCGCGTCCACTTCTTCATGCCCGTCGACGCCGAGCCGACGTGCGCGCAGTGGCTGTCGCGCACGTAGAGTGTCTTCCAGCCGGCGTTCGCTGCGCGGCGACAGAGATCGGTCTCCTCGAAGTAGAGGAAGAACGTCTCGTCGAAGGTGCCGATCTCGTCGAGCATCGCGACGCGCATCATCATGCTCGCGCCCGCGAGCCAGTCGACCTCGATGGTTCCGTCGGGGATGCCGATCGGCACCACCCAGCGCTCGAGCAGACGCGTGACCACGCCGAGCCCGAGCCCGTCCTCGATCTCCGACTGAATCGACGGAAACCGAAACGCCGTCACGTGCGGCTCGCCGTCGACGCCGTGGATGTAGCTGCCCGCGATGCCGAGCTCGGGCCGCGCATCGAGCGCCGCGACGAGCTTGGCGATCGCGTCCGGAGCCGGGAACGCGTCCGAGTTGAGGATGTAGACGTACTCGGGGCGATCGGTACGCGCGAGCGCGGCGCGGATGCCGACGTTGTTGCCCGCGCCGAAGCCGCCGTTGCGTCCGCTCTGGATCACCTCGACGTGCTCGTACCCCCAGGTGCCGCGCGCTTGCTCGTCCGCGATGGCGGCGCGCAGTTTGTCTTCACTGCCGTCCTGCGAGTCGTTGTCGACCACGTAGAGGTGCCACCCACCCTCGATGGGCTCCATGGCCTTCACCGCGGCGCGCACCGCGTCGAGGGTCATGTCCGGCGTCCGCCAGTTCAAGACGATGCTGGCCAGCTTCACGCTCACTCCTCCGCCTGCGCGACGTCGGCTACGGCGGCCGTGCTCGGCGCGCACGCGGCCTCTGCGGCTTCGAGGAATCCGCGCAGCTTCGCGACCATCACGCGCACGTTCGGCTCGAGCACCATCGAGTCGTGATCGCCCGGCACCTCGATCACCTCGACGCGATCGCACTGCCGACCCCACGCGTTGTCCTCGTAGACGAGCTCGCGATCCTTGTTGAGGTAACGCCCGTCGCCGAGGTCGTAGACCTTCGGAAGCGGGGGCCGGAACAACACGATGCGATCCCAACGCGGGATCGAGTAGCGCGCGAGCGAGCGCCGGAACGCCGCCTCGATCGCTTGATCGTGGAGCACCTCTTGACCGAGCTCCTCCGGCGCCTCGAAGCGCCGACGCAGCTTGCCGATCTCCCAGTCGATGCGGGCCTGCGCCCACTCGACCACGTACTGCGCACCCTTCTGCTCGAGGCGCTGCTTCTGGATCACCATCCGGTCGCGCCAGGTGAGCGGCTCCGGGATGAGGTTGCCCGGCGTGTCGAGCATCACCAGCAGCCCGATCGTCTCGCCCGCATCGCGGAGCTGCTTGGCGATCTCGAGCGCGATGTAGCCACCGCCCGAGAAGCCACCGAGGAAGTACGGCCCGTGCGCCTGCACCGTGCGCATCTCGGCGATGTAGTCGCGCGCGGCCTCCTCGAAGGTCTCGTGCGGTGCGTCGCCGCCGTAGAGCCCACGCGCCTGCAGCCCGTAGAACGGACGCTCGGTGCCGAGCAGGTGCGCGAGGTGCCGCAGGTTGAGCACGTTGCCGAACATGCCGGCCACGAGGAAGAAGGGCGCCTTCGAGCCGCCTTCGCCCGGGTGCATCGGCACGAGGTGCGTGTAGCGACGCTTGGGGGCGCTGGGCTTCTTCTCCGCGGTGCCACTCGAAGCAGCACCATCGCCGGTCCAGCCGATCGCGTCCTTCACGAGCGCCGCGCACGCCTCGATGGTCGGCGCCTCGAAGAGCACGCTGATCGGGAACTCGACCTGGAAGCTCTTCTTCACCATCGCGAAGAGGCGCACCGCGATGAGCGAGTGGCCGCCGAGATCGAAGAAGCTGTCCGCGACGCCGACGTTCTCGACCCCGAGCAGCTCTTCCCAGAAGCCGACCAGGGTGCGCTCCACGTCGTCGCGCGGTCCGACGTACTCGCTCTCGAGCTCCGGTCGCGCGAACTTCGCGCCACCGGTCGCCGCTTCGCTCGCCGCGCTCTCACCCGCCTCCCGGATCAACGCAGGCAGCTCGAGGCTCGACACGATCACGCGCGTCGGCGCTTGCGCGAGCACGCGGATCAGCGCCTCGCCACCTTCCGCGGGCACGATGCCACGCTCGAGGTTGCGACGAAGCCGCTGCTCGGCCGGCGAGAGCTGACGCTCTTCGTGCGCGCCGGTCGTGGGCTCGAAGTCGACCTCCGCGCGCGTGGGCGCCTTCGGGAGCGCGAAGCGCTGACCCTCGGGCAGCTTGCGGATGGAGAACTTCCGCACGTCGACGAGCACGCGCCCCTGCGGGTCCGTGATCGTCACGTCGAAGACCGCGAACTCCGAGCTCGCCTTGTTCGGCTGCGCGTTGCGTACGAACGAGCGGATCTCGCGCGGCAGCGGCCCGTAGACCTTCACGCTCTCGTACGAGATCGGTACCCACACGGTGGTCGGTCGGTAACCCTCGATGAGCTCCATCGCGAAGCCCGTCGCGAGGTCCATCACCGCGGGGTGTAGGAGCCAGCCCTGGGTCAGGTCCGAGAAGCCCTCCGAGAGCGAAAGCGCACCCAGCGCTTCGCCGTCGCCGTAGCGTTGCTCGCGCAGCACGCGCCATCGCGCGCCGAAGGAGAGGTGCTCTTCCTGCGGCGAGCGGATGCCGGCCGCGTCTCGCGAGACGCGCGCACAACGCTGCTCGATCGAGGGAAGATCGAGCACGCCCGGACCGCTCGCGGTGCCGAGCACGAGCTGCGCCTGGGCGTGGAGCTGCCACGCGGGTCGACCTTCGACCACACACGCGCTGCGCACCTCGAACGCGTAGCCCGCGTCGTTGCGCCGCATCTTCACGCGCACCTCGCGGCGCTCGTCGTCCGCGACCGTCAGCGGCCGCAGGAACAACAGATCGCGGATCTCGAACGGCCCCTTCTCGCCGACCTCCGCGAGCGCTTCGGCCGCGAGCTCGAGGTAGCCGGTGCCGGGGATGAGCGCGTGCCCCCGCGGATCGCGCGAGCCGTCCGCCTTCACGCGGTGCTCGTCGTAGATCCAGTGCGTGCTCGTCGAGTGAATGCCGAAGAGGTGCGTCTGCCCGTGCGCGTCGCGACGACGTCCGTCGAAGAGCGGATGCGCGGTCGGCGGCAGCTCGTCCGGACCGGCCGAGAGATCCGCGGTGCCCTGCGCCTCCGCGGCCATGCCGACCTGATTCCAGATGCCCCAGCCGAGCGCGATCACCTTCGTGCGTCCGCCGCGCTTGCTCTCCGCGAACGCGTCGAGGAACGCGTTGGCCGCGACGTAGTCGACCTGACCGGCCGGCGCGACCGCGGTCGAGGTCGAGGTGTAGAGGAGCATGAAGTCGAGCTGCGGATCGCTGCCGAGCAGCTCGTCGAGCACCAGCGTGCCGTGGATCTTCGGCGCGAAGACGTCCTCGACCTCGGTGAGGCTCTTCATCTGCAAGAGCGCGTCGGCCACGGTGCCCGCGGTGTGGAGCACGCCGTGGATCGCGCCGAACCGATCGCGCGCGGCGCCGATCGCCTGCCGCATCTGCTCGACGTTCGTGACGTCGGCCGCGACGACGAGCACCTCGGCGCCGAGCGTCTCGAGCTCGCGCACCTGCGCGATGCGCCGCGAGGTCGGATCGCTCTCGCCGTGCAGCGCGACCCACTCGTCCCAATCGCGCCGCGGCGGCAGCCCACTGCGTCCGAGGAGCACGAGGTTCGGCTTGCAGAGGCGCGCGAGCCGCTCCGCGGCCACGAGGCCGAGCCCACCGAGACCGCCCGTCACCAAGTACGTGCCGCCCTGACGAAGTACCGGCGGCAGCGACTCCAGCGGCGCGAGCTTCTTGCGTCGCCACGTCTGCGCGTAGCGTCGGCCGTCGCGCAGCGCCGCGGTCACGTTCTCGGGCTCGCCGCTCGCTTCTTCGAAGACGTCGTTCGCCAGCTCGTCGAGCCCGCGCGACGCGTTCTTCTTGCCCGCGAAGGGATCCACGAACGCCATCGCGAGCTTGCCGCCGAAGAGCTTGCGGCTCACCTCGGGGAGCACGACGTCGAGCGTGCTCACCGTGAAGCCCGGCATCTCGCGCGGGATCACGCGCGCCGGCCCGAGCACGAGCGCCTTCTCCGGATACCGCGCGCGCTCGTCCTTGCCGACCGCCTGCAGCCCGTTGGTCACCACCGTGACGTGCAGCGGCTTGGGCACGCCTTCGTCCGCGAGCGCCTGCCCGAGGAAGAAGAGGCTCCAGAAGCCGCGCTCCTGGTTGCGGTGGAAGAAGCTCGAGCCCGGTCGGAAGCTCTCGTCCGCCGTCGTGAGCCAGAGGTGCACGATGCGCTGCGGCACGCGCCCGCTCTGCATCAGATCGCGCACCAGCGCGTCGTAGCCCTCGCGCCCGCGCTCGGGGCTGATCACGTACTCGCCTTCGCCACGCTTGGAGTACGTGTCGCCCGCGTGCACGACGGTGACCTGCGCGCCGCTCTCTTGGAGCTTGCGCTGCAGGCGCGCGCCGACGCCCGCGTCGTCGAGGAAGATCAGCCAGCTCTTCGGCAGCTCTTCGCTCGCGGGCATGACCGCGGCGGGCGACCAGATCGGCTCCCAGCCGAAGTCGATCACGTCCTCCGCGCGCGCCGCGCCTTCGGCCGCCTGCACCGAGACCTTGCCGGGCTCGATGAAGTAGTGCTGCCGCTGGAACGCGTAGGTCGGGATGCGGATGCGGCGTCGCTCTTCGCCTTCGAAGAACTTCGTGTGATCGATCGGCAGCCCGGAGGCCCAGAGCCGCGCGAGCAGCGCGGTGTGGTAGCCCTCGTCCGCCACGTCGTCGTCGCGATGGCGAAGCCCCGAGAGCACCTGCGTGCCCACGACGCCCTGCTGCAGCTTCGCGAGCGAGGAGAGCGCGCGTCCCGGACCACACTCGAGGTACACGCGCGACGCGTCGGCCGCGAGCGTGCGCATGCCGTCGCCGAAGAGCACCGCGTTGCGGAGGTGACCGACCCAGTACTCCGGATCGGTCGCCTGCTCGGGCGTCATCCAGGTGCCGGTGCGGTTGCTGACGATGCGCAGCTTCGGCGCGCGAAGCGGGATGCTCCGCAGGTAAGCGCGGAAATCCGCCAAGATCGGCTCGAGCATCCGCGAGTGCGCGGCGATGTCGATGTCGATGCGCTGGTGCTCGACGCCGTCCGCTTCGAAGCGCTTCGAGAGCCGATCGAGCGCGTCCGCCGGACCCGACGCGACGCAGAGCTCGCCCGCGTTCTTGCACGCGAGATCGAGCTCGTCGCCGAGGTAGGGCAACAGCCGCTCCGGCGGGAGCGTCACGCTGAGCATACCGCCCGCGGGCACGGTGTCGAAGAGCTTGCCGCGCAGGTGCACGAGCCCGACCGCGTGCTCGAACGAGAGCACGCCCGCGACACACGCCGCGGTGTTCTCGCCCATCGAGTGACCCATCAGCGCGTCGGGCTTCAGGCCCGCGCTCGTGAAGAGCTCGTAGAGCGCGACCTCGGTGATCAGCAGCAGCGGGAGCTGCACGGACGGTCGCAGCAACACACGATCGGCGTCGTCGATCTCGCCGAACATCGTGGCCTTCGGATCCCAGTCGACGAGCTTGCTCAGGTAGCGGAAGCCCTCGTCGATCTTCGCGCGGAAGACCGGCTCGGACTCGTAGAGCCCACGCGCCATGCCCGCGTACTGCGCGCCACCGCCGGGGAACAAGAAGACGAGCTTCGGATCCTCGACCTTCGAATGCGTCGACACGCGGCGCGAGTCGTTCTGCGCGAAGATCGCGGCCGCTTCCTTCGCATTGCGCGCGGAGATCACACGCCGGAAGTCGAAGTGGCGACGTCCCTCGAAGAGCGTGTACGCGACGTCGCCGAGCGAGACGTCGGGGTTCTCCGAGAGGAAGCCCGCCATCTTCGCTTGCAGATCGTCGAGCGCGCGGCGGCTGCGCGCGCAGAGCACGAGCGGCTGGAAGGCGCGCTTGCTCGCGGACGAGCTCTTCGCGGGCGGCGGCTCCTGCACGATCGCGTGCGCGTTGGTGCCGCCGACGCCGAGCGAGTTCACCGCCGCGATGCGCGGGGAGGGCCCATCCCACGCGGTCTTCCGATCCGCGACGCGGAAGGGGCTGCTCTCGAAGTCGATGGTCGGGTTCGGCTTCTCGAACGAGAGGCTCGGGGGCACCACGCCGTGCTTCACGATCAGCGTGGCCTTGATGAGGCTCGCGACGCCCGCCGCGGTGTCGAGGTGGCCGATGTTCGTCTTCACCGAGCCGACGCGGCAGTACTGCTTCTTCTTCGTCGACTGCGCGAAGGCCTGCGTGAGCGCCGCGATCTCGATCGGATCGCCGAGGTAGGTGCCGGTGCCGTGGCACTCGACGTAGCCGACCTGATCGCCGGTCACGTCCGCGAGCGCGTGCGCCTCCACGATGCACGCGGCCTGACCGGACACGCTCGGCGCGAGGTAGTTCGCCTTGCTCGCCCCGTCGTTGTTGATGGCGGTCGCGCGGATCACCGCGTGGATCGGATCCCCGTCCGCGATCGCGTCCGCGAGGCGACGGAGCACCACGACGCCCGCGCCGCTCCCGAACACGGTGCCCTGCGCGCGGTGATCGAACGCGTGGCAATGGCCGTCGGGCGAGAGGATCTCGCCTTCTTTGTAGAAGTAGCCTCGCCGATGCGGCAGCTCGATCGTGACGCCACCCGCGAGCGCGAGGTCGCACTCCTGGTTCATCAGCGACTGCATCGCGTAGTGCACCGCGACGAGCGAGGTCGAGCACGCGGTCTGCACGTTCACCGCGGGACCCTTGAGGTCGAGCACGTGGCTCACGCGCGTGACGAGGAAGTCCTTGTCGTTGCCGGTGTGCCGCAGGAGGAACATCCCGACCGAGTCCACGAGGTCGGGGTTGGTGCAGAGGTTGAAGTAGAAGTAGCTGCCCATCCCGCAGCCACCGAAGATGCCGATGGGTCCTTCGAGCGACTCGGGCGGACGGCCCGCGTCCTCGAGCGCCTCCCAGCAGCACTCGAGGAAGTGGCGGTGCTGCGGATCGAGGATCGCGCACTCCTTCGGCGAGAAGCCGAAGAACTCCCCGTCGAAGAGCTCCATGTCGGGCAGCGGCGCGGCGGCCTTCACGAAGCGCGGGTGCCGCAGGTGCTCACGCGGCACGCCCTCGGCGAGCATCTCTTCGTCCGAGTAGAAGCGGATCGACTCGACGCCCTCGACGAGGTTCTTCCAGTACTCGTCGACGTTGCGCGCACCGGGAAGGTGCGCCGCCATGCCGACGATCGCGATGTCGCTCTCGCCGTAGCCTTCGGGGATGCTGCCCACGTCCGTGACCCTCCAGGTGGGCACGCATACCACAAGCGCACGCGATCGTCCGTCGAAGACTCGGGGACTCGCACGTGGTTACCGCGGCGCTCCGGCGAGCTGACGCAGGGCGGGCTGGATTCCGGCGAGCACGCCCGAGTAGACGTACGGGAGGAACGTGAACAACCCGTTCGGCAGCAGCTCGAGGGCGTTGAGCGAGGCCACCAGGGCGGCCACCCCGACCACCTGCCGAACCCTCATGTCCTTCAGCCGACGTCCCACGCGGCACGTCTGGAGGATGGGCCAGGTGAGCAACAAGTAGAGCCCGCCGAAGCCGACGGCCCCGCGGCAACCCAGCTCGATCATCCACTGCCCGTCGGTGATCGAGAGGTCCTCACCGGTCTCCGCGTGGAAGACGCGGTTCCGGTCGTAGCCTCCCCATCCGAACCACATCCTCTCGCGTGCACGTTCGAGCAGTTGGTCCTCGTTGAAGAACCGAAACCAGAGCGACAGAGCGCGCTCCTCGTTGATGGACTCGGCGGCCTCCACGAGCTCATCGGTCGGGAACACGTCCGTCCCGCGTAGGATGGGGAACGAGATCACGAGGAGCGCGAAGGCCGCGGGCAGGATGAAGCGAGGCTTCTTGACGTACACCAGCACCGGCCAGAGCACGGCTGCGTAGACCAGCGCGCCCGTGCTCTTGCAGAGCACCAAGACCACGCCGAGGTACCAGGGAAGCCACCGCTTCAGCAGGACTCCCGTGCGAACGAGCACGATCGCGACGAAGTCCGCGGACAAGAGCAACATCGCGACCGAGAGGCCGGAGATCATGAACACGGAGGGGCGGTAGCCTCCGAAGCGCATCGTCATCGAGAAGTCGGCCGCGTGGTACCCGTAAAGAATTCGGTGGGTTTGTGGGCTGAACCGGATCTCGAAGAGCGCGACGAGCGAGTAGATGAACGCGATCTTGAGGAGGACTTCGAGAAAGTCGCGCAGCTCACCGACGCTGCGGAACATCGTCCGCGCGACCAAGAATGGGAAGTAGATGTAGAGCGCGTCTTTGATCGTTCCCGCGATCGCGTCGTACGGGGCGAGCCCGGGTCGCACGATGGGGCCCGTGACCACGGGGTCGGGGTTCGTGAACACCGTCGCGACCGCGCCGAGCGAGACCGTGACGAACAGCAGGTCGTAGCCGCGGAGCGGTCGTGAGGCGGCGTAGCGCTCGGGATGTCGAATGGCCGAGACGACGAAGACGACGAGGCTGGTGATCGTCTGCTTGTCGAACGGCGGCAGCACGGGAGGGTCGAACTGCAGCACCTCGGGCAGAAACGCGACGCCACCGACCAGGGTCCACGCGGTCGCACGCGACGGAGTCGTCTGCGAGAAGGCCCACCAAACGATCGGACCGAAGAGCAGAAACGACAGGTACGCGATCGGATTGGGGGACCCGTCCAGGAACATCGAGCGACGGACCATACCAGCCCCTCTCGGCGTTCCGCGAAACGAGTGCCGAGCGAGGAGGTGACTTCGGCAGTGACTTCGGCGAGGACCTCGATGCCGACGTCGTGGGGGGACGTCGAAACGCTCAGCGCGTCGAGCTCACGTGCTCGGCCAACTGCCCCGCATTGACGTGGGCGTCGTGCATCTCGGCGACGCGACGTCGCCCCGACTCGCCCATCGCCGCCAAGGTCTCGACCGGGGCGTCCAAGCACTCGATCATCGCCCGCGCCGTCGCCTCGGGGTCGCCGGCGGGGAAGAGCCATCCCTGCTCACGATGCGCGACCAGCTCGGGGATGCCGGCGATGTACGTGGTCAACACGGGCCGCGCGAGCGCGAGCGCTTCCATGATCACGACCGGCAGGCCCTCCGCGAAGCTCGGCAGAACCAGCGCCCGCGCGTCCTCGAGGTGCGCGCGCACCTCCGCTCCGGTCGCCCATCCCGTGATGCGGACGTGCGACTCGAGCCCGCGCGAACGGATCGCGGCTTCCACCTCCGCGCGCATCGGGCCATCGCCCACGAGCACGAGCTCGAGCTCACGTCCGGAGCGGACGACACGCTCGGCCGCCTCGACGAGCAGCAGTTGACCCTTCTGCTCGCAGAGGCGCCCCACGCACACGAAACGCGGCACGTCGCGCAGCGGGACCGGCGCCTCGAAGTACGAGGGATCCACCCCGCACCGCACGACGCGTACCTTCGGCCAATCCTCGATGCGCGACCATCGAAAGAGCTGGCTGCGGCCAAAGCTGCTCACACCGACCACGAACGCCGACCGCTCGATCTTCTCTCGCAGCCGAAGGGCCTCCGGGCGATCGAACTCCTCGGGGCCATGCACCGTGAACGAGTACGACGGGCCTCCGAGCTCCCGGCACAGCATGGCGACCGCGGCCGGGTTGGTCCCGAAGTGAGCGTGGACGTGGTCGACCCCCTCGCGCTCGCAGATCTCGCGCACCGCACACGCCTCTGCGAGGTAGGCGAGGTTCTTCCCGAGCCCACTCGCGCTCCCGATCCCGATGCGTCGGGTGAGGTCGAGCGCGCGCGCGAAGACGGCGGGCCGAGAGCGCATCGTGCGCTCGAGCGCCGGGAGCAGACCTCGAGCTCCGTGCTCCAGAAGCACGTGAGTGCGGGTGCGCTCGGCTTGGTCCCGCGGGTCGGGCGTCTCCTCCCGGGGGACGTCGCGCGCCGAGATGCGCACGACGTCGACTCCGTGAGCCTCCAGGCCTTCGATCTCACGCCGAATGAAGGTGTGGCTCACCGCGGGGTAGCGGTTGACGACGTAGGCGACACGCATGGGCGGCCCGATAGCACACTCACCCACGTGCCGTCGTCCCCAGCGGGGAGTCGGTCGTCGTGAGCGAGCGGTGACGAGCCGAAGGTCGAAGGCCGTCCAGCGGAATCGGCGAGAAAGTCGGCGGCTGACCCCGCCGACCGGTCGAGAAGCTCCGTTGTTGCATCCGCGCAAGAGACTCTGTATCTCTTCCCCGCCCGTGGATCGAAACCCAAACGCCGATCTCTCCGCAGATCCCGTGGGTCAGCCACGGCCTCCTCGGCCTGGAAAGCCGCTCGAGCCGTCGCGCCTCTTTCGCCCGTTGTGGCGACGCCGGTGGCCCATCCTCGCCTCGTTCGTCCTGGCCGGGGTGGCCGGTGTCGTCGTCGCCAAGTTCTTGGTCTCTCGTTCGTACACGTCACAAGCGATGTTGCGCTTCGAGGGCATGCCGCCCATCGAAGGCAACTCTTCCGGCGGAATCCCCGAGCAGCCGATCCAGCGCTTGGGCGCGGCGGCCCAGGCGTTGTTCACCGACGCACCGCTGCGCGAGATCGCGACTCGAATGGGGATGGAAGAGGTCCCCAACCACGTGCTCCGGAACTTGTTCCAGGCCACGTACGACGCGGACCTCGTGATGCGGGTGACCGCCTCGGCGGAGACCGGCGAGGACGCTGCGCGCTTCGCGAACACGGTGGTCGAGGTCTTTCTCAAGCACCAGCTCGAGGCGGAGCGTCGGCGGCTCGAGGGGTCCGCGGCACAGCTCCAAGAGCGCATCACGGTCGTCGAGCAGGCGCTGGCCACCGCGCGCGAGCGGTACGGTGGGTTCCGAGAGCGCGCGGGGATCACCGATCTGACCGTCGAACAGGAAGCGGCGATCGACAGTGCCGCGGACCTGCGCGCATCGCGGGACCTCGCTGGCTCGGAGATCGGGGCGCTCGAGGCGCGAATCGAGCAGTTGCGCCGCGAGCTTCGGGCGACACCGTCGACGATGGCGGTCGTCGTGGTCTCGGCCTCGCTCGAGGAGACGCAGCTCGCGGAGTCGCGTGCGCAGTTGGTCGCCGCGCGGGGCACGCTGGCCCCCGATCATCCGCGCATCTTGGCGCTCGAGGCTCAGATCGACCGGCTCCAGGCGCAGGTGGCGTCGTCGATGGGCGCCCGGACGACGACCTCCGGCGCGAGCCCGCTCTTCGACTCCCTCCAAGCCGCGGTGAGCCAAGCCGAAGCGGACCTCCGTGCGACGCGCGAACGTCACGCGAGCCTCGAGCGTTTGGTGGTGGCGGCCCAAGCGCGGCTACAGGAGTTCAGCGCGATCGAGGGCGAGGCGAGCCAGTTGCTCGGTGACGTCCGCCGCAACGAGCAGCTGCTGACGGAGCTTCAGGGTCGCCGCACGCGGCTCTTGGACGCCGCGCAGAACCCGAGCCACGGCTTCACCATCTTGAGCGAGGCGGCCGTCCCCGAGTACGCCGATGCCTCCAAGAAGAAGCTGCTCATCGCGGTGGGCATCCCGATGGGGGTCTTCTTCGTGTTCGCGCTCGTGCTGATCGCGCTCGAGCTTCGCGGGCTGAAGGCGAAGGCGCCTGCCGAGGTGGCGTGGTGGGGCAACGCTCCGGTCGTGGCCACCAGCCGTTGGCCACGTGAGCCAGCCGCGCTCGACGACCTCATCGCCGACCTGGACGACTTCATCCTCAAAGCGGAAGGAACGATGCTGGTCGTGCCCGCACAGGTCGAGGATGGGGAGCTGGCGCGGACGTTCTCGGCCCGTCTCGGACGAGACTGGATGGACACCACGATGGTCGGTGGCTCTCCGTTCGACGAAGACGGGATCCCCGCCGCTGGAGGCTACCCGTCCCTCCCACCGTCGACGTCGCGAGGCAGCGAGCTCGTCCTCGACACGGGAGCCCGCGCGCACCACGTCCCGCTCGAGGCCGGTACCCCGTTCCACGTCGAGGCGTGGGAGGGGGCAGATCACGGACCTGCCCTTCGACGCGCGGCGCGCCTCGCCGATCGGGTCTGCGTCCTGGTTCCTGCCGGAACGCCGTTCCTGACGTTGCGTCAGGTGTCGACGCGGCTGGGTCGCTCGGACGGGATCGGGTTCGTGCTGCTCGGCATCGAGGAGGAGTACACCTCGCTCGACGACCGCGTCGGCAACGTGGCCGCGTTTTGGACGGCGAAGGCGAGCTGAACGGTCGGACCGACCGCCGCCGACGGGCGTGGGCGCCCGCGGCGAGCGCCGCCGCGCGTCGACGTGCTTCCATCCCGGCTCGGTGACGAGGGGAGGATTCGGCAGGTGACGCGGTTGGTTTCGAGCGTGAGTGGACCTACCTCACCTGCTTGCCCCGCCGGGGCCCAGACTTCACGCTCTCGATTCGGAGGACCCGCGCCCATGGACACCCAGCCCATCGATCGCCTCGCGAGGCAGTTGACCAAGCAATCGCGTGACGAGAACTGGAACGTCTGGACCTACTTCGACTGGCCCGAGTCGATCCCCGACGACGCCTGGTGCATGAGCCCCGAGCTGTGCTCGCTCTACGGCACCGAGATGTGGTCCGAGCTGTCGGAGGCTCAACAGAAGAAGTTGAGCCGCTACGAGATCGGCAACTTCTTCTCGCTCACCCTCCAAGGTGAACGTCCTCTCGTCGCCGGCATGAGTGACCGTCTCTATCAGACGAAGATCTCCTCGGACGCGACCGAGTACCTGCACCACTTCATCGACGAAGAGAACAAGCACATGGTGATGTTCGGCATGTTTTGCCAGCGTTACCTCGGCAAGGTCTATCCCGAGAAGAAGGTCGCTTTCCCGCGCGAGTACGTGAAGGGGGAGGAAGAAATGTCCTTCTTCTGCAAGGTCCTCGTGGTGGAGGAGCTCGGCGACTACTACAACATCGTGATGATGCGCGACGAGCGCATCGCGCCGATCGTCAAGCAGATCAATTGGATTCACCACCGCGACGAGTCGCGTCATCTCGGCTTCGGGCGCGAGCACACGAAGGCGCTGTGGGAGAAGTGGAGCCCGACGTGGACCCCGGAGGTCACGCAGCGCTTCCGCGAATGGCTCGTGCAATACGTGAAGTCGAGCTGGGCCGACTTCTACAACCCCGCGATGTACAAGGACGCGGGGCTCGAGAACGCCTACGAGCTTCGTCAGAAGGCGCTCGCGCACCCCGCGACGGCCGAGCACCGCGCGAAGGCATCCAAGAAGCTCCTCGGCTTCTTCGCGCGCACGGGGATCCTCGAGTCGGTGCCCGCGGTCTGAACGAGCCGGAACGAACGAACGAACGAGCCCGCTGGTTTCTCCAGCGGGCTCGAGTCGTTCGTGGGAGCGCCGATCGATCTCACCTCTTCTGTCTCGGTTGCCTTGATCGAACGCGTGGGGCGAGCCCATCATGCGCGCCGCGTGGCGACCTCCCGTGGAGACCTCCTCTCCCGGCTCCACGCGACCGACTTCCCCCCGCGACGGCAACATGGACGAATCGAAGATCCGAACCGAGCTCAAGAAGTGGATCGTGGCGCACAGCAAAGTGCCCGTGACCGGCGAGCTCCCGGACGACACCCCCATCCTCGAGCGCGGCATCCTCTCGTCGCTCGACATCGTCGAGCTGGTGCTCTTCATCGAGAGCCTGCGGGGTGACGAGGTCGACACGGAGGCCATCGAGCCGGCGGTGTTCACGAGCATCGACACGCTCTACTCGGGCTTCTTCGCGCCTTGAGTACGCCGTGGCCGCGTCGTGCTCGCGTAGCGATCGCATCGTGATCGCATCGTGATCGCATCGTGATCGTCCCGCGTCCTCCTCGTGAGGGACGCCGTCGTGCGTCCTCTTCGTGCGTCCCCTTCGTCGTGCGTACCGTTCGTCGTGTCTTCGTGCGGATTGCCGTTTTGGAGCCGGCCGCAAGGCCGAGCGACCCGCGGCAACGTGAGCGTCGCCGTCAGGCGACCGAACCGTGCGATCGACTCGACGGGACACGCGTCGCGTCGACGTCGCACGTGAGCCCGCCGGCCTTGCCTCGGATCGGGGGATTCGGCATTACTCGCGCATGGGCGACGAGGCACGCACGCTGCGAAGCGGATTTCTTCGATCGGTGGAGCGTCACGGGGATCGCCCCGCGCTCTCGGTCGCGGGTGAGCTGTTCACGTATCGCCAGCTCTTCGAGCGCGCGGCCAGCGTCGCGGCGACGCTTCGACGTCACGACGCTTCGACGGACGATCCCGCGCTCACGGCGGTCCTGGGGCACCGGCACGTGACGTGTTTCGCGTCGATCCTCGGCGCGCTTCTGCGAGGGCACGGCTACGTGCCGCTCAATCCGATTTTCCCACCCGACCGCAGCCGGACGATGCTCGACCGGTCCGGGGTTCGCACGCTCGTGATCGACGGCGCGTCGGGAGCGGTCGCGAAGCAAGTGCTCGAAGGCTTCGAACGTCCGTTGCTCCTGGTCTTCCCGGACGCGCCGAGCTCCGAGGCGGAAGCGCTGCGCGCTCGGTATCCGCGGCATCGCGTGCTCGTCTCGAGCGACCTCGTTCCGGCGAGCGAGTGGGAGCCGACCCCGGTGGACGACGACGGCATCGCGTACTTGCTCTTCACCTCCGGATCGACCGGAGTCCCGAAGGGCGTGATGGTCGCGCACCGCAACGTCGTGGCTTTCCTCGACGCGATGATGGAGCGCTACCGACCGACGCCCGAGGATCGCTTCAGCCACACCTTCGATCTCACCTTCGATCTCTCGGTCTTCGACCTCTTCCTCGCGTGGGAATCCGGAGCGTGCGTGTTCTGCCCGACCCAGCAAGAGAAGGCGTTCCCGGGCAAGTACGTGAAGTCGGCGGATCTGACGGTCTGGTTTTCCGTGCCCTCCACCGCGGTGCTGATGAACAAGCTCCGGATGCTGAAGCCAGACTCGTATCCCGGCCTGCGCTTCGCGCTCTTCTGCGGCGAGGCGCTCCCCGTCGAGGTGACGCAAGCGTTCGCGGCGGCGTGCCCGAACGCGATCGTCGAGAACCTCTACGGCCCCACCGAGCTCACGATCGCCTGCACCCTCTACCGTTGGGATCGCGAGACGTCGCCGGCGGAGTGTGAGCTCGGCGTGGTTCCGATCGGTGAGCCGTATCCGAACATGGAAGTGTTGGTCACCGACGAGGCGCTGCACGAGGTCCCGGTCGGCGAGACGGGCGAGCTGCTCATGACCGGACCGCAGCTCACGCTCGGCTACTACCGGGACGAAGAGCGCACTGCGAAGGCCTTCGTGGTCCCGCCGGGCAAGGATCGGATCTTCTACCGCACCGGCGATCGTGTGCGACGCATGCCGCCCGGCAAGCCGCTCGTGTACCTCGGGCGCGTCGACAATCAGATCAAGATCCAGGGCTATCGCGCAGAGCTCGGCGAGATCGAGGCGGTGCTCCGGGACGTGTCGGGAGCCGACGTCGCGATCGCGGTCGGATGGCCGGTGACGCCGAGCGGAGCCGACGGCGTCGTCGCGTTCGTCGCGACGGTCGACGGAGGCGACGCCGAGGCGATCCGCCTGCGCGCGAACGAGCGTTTGCCCTCGTACATGCAGCCGCGGGCGGTGCGCTTCGTGGACGAGTTTCCGCTGAACGCGAACGGCAAGGTCGATCGAAAAGCTCTCTTGGAGATCTTGCGAACGGAGGCGTCGTGAACGCGCGCTGGTTGGTGAAGAAGGCGACCCGCGCGGCGTGCGCGGTCGGGACGGTGGCGCCGCGACGAGCGCGCGCGATCGCCGAGCCCGCCGTGGTTCGTGCACTCACGTATCACCGCTTCGGAGACGTGCGTGGCGATGCGTTTTGGGTCAGCGCCCGCGAGCTCGACGCGCAGATGGCGTGGCTTGCGGAGCGCGGGCGTGCGGTGTCGCTCGACGACGTTCAGGCCTTCGTGGCGGGGACGCGGGATCTTCCGCGTGACGCGGTGCTCGTGACGATCGACGACGGATCGGTGAGCACGCTGCGTGTCGCGGCGCCGATCCTCGCGCGCCATCGAATCCCCGCGGTGGCGTACGTGACGTCGAGCCTCATCGGGCTCGGCGATCTCGGGCACGGTGAACGTTTCCTCTCTTGGGAGGAGCTGAGCGAGCTGGCGGACTCGGGGATCGCGATCGGCTCGCACGCCCACACGCACCGCTCGCTCGGGAAGATGCCGCCGACCGAGGCGCGCGAAGAGGCCCGGCGCTCGAAGGAGACGATCGAGCAGAAGCTCGGCCGGCCGGTGACCTCGTTCGCGTATCCGTTCGGCACGCATGGCGACTTCACCACCGACACCGAGCAGGCCCTGCGCGATGCGGGCTACACGCTCGCGTTCAACTCGAAGCACGGCGCGATCCGCCGCGGGATGGATCCGATCAGCCTGCCGCGGGTGAAGATCGAAGGGGGCGACGCGGAGTGGATGTTCCGTCTCGCCGCCCAGGGTGCGATGGACGGTTGGCGCCTCGTCGACGACAACCTCTGGAGGCTCCAGCGGGTCCGCAAGGAGCTCACGCCCGACTGAGCGTTCGTCCGAAGCTCGACCGCGCGCTCACCGACGCGAGAGGAACGAGCGAATTCGATCGAGCAGCTCCGGCGAGGCGTCGGGACCGATGCGTCGCTCGCTCGCCAGCACGTCGCTCCGGTCGAGCTTCGACGCCAGCTCCGTCTCGTCCCAGGCCACGGGGACGCCGAGCTTCCCGAAGCGCTCCGCGGTCGCGACCTGGTGATCGTTGCGCGTCTCGCGGAGCGCGGCGCGTCGCGGCATCACGAGGATCGGCGTGGCCAGCTCCATCGCCTGCAAGATGCTCCCGGTCCCGGCATGCGCGACGATCAGCGTCGCTTCGCGGTAGCGCCGATCGAACTCCGGCGGCTCCAAGAAGCGCGCGTGCTCGACGTGCTTCGGCGTGTAGTCGGCGGGTCCGATCTGCGCGAACACGTCACGTCGTCCGCGCGCCGCGGCCCACTCGTCGACCGCACGAATCAGGCGATCGAAGTGCATCTGAGCGCCGACGGTCACGAAGATCACAGGACCGCTCCTGCGTACTCGGGCCCGCCCGGACGAGCGAGCTCGGGCCATTGCGTCAGCCACAAGTCCGCGAAGCGTCCCACGCGCGCCCCGGACATCGAGAGCTCCTCCACGTTGGCGATGCTGTCGAGCCAGAGCGTGCGCGCGCCGGTGGCTTTCCCGAGGACGACGCCGAAGAAACCCGGCAGCGCGCCGGTGGACACGACGAAGTCGGGGCGCTCCTTCGCGAGGATCCACGCCACGCGGGCCGCGCAGCGAGCGAGGTTGACGCGGTCCCAGCGCGTGGCGTCGGGAACGACGTGGAAGCGCGCGTCCGGGACGTGCGAGCGGTAGGCGTCGGAGACCGTCGCGAAGACGATCTCGCAGTCTTCGAACGCACGACGGATGCGCATGAGCTCGATCCAGTGGCCACCACCAGAGGAGATCGCGAGCACGCGCGGTCGACGACGTCGAAAGCCTCTCATCGCACGAACCTGACGTCGTCGAGCAGGAGCGAGACCTGAGTGCCGCCGTGGCCGATCGTCAGGCCGTTGAGCGTCGAGAGCGAGGCGCACGTGGCGGCGAGATCGAGCGAGACCTCGGTCCACTCGGGGCTCACCGCCACGAACGCGGGCTCGCAGCGCATCCCATCCGAGCTCGCGGCGACGTCGATCTCGCTCGAGCCGCTGCGGGTGCGAACGCGGAAGGTCACGCGCGAGAACACGTCGCGGGGGAATGCTTGTCGGTAGTAGAGGTGGAAGCCCGTCGCGGGGCCGAGCCGCTCCACTTCGAGGCACGAGCCAGCGAAACAACCGTCGCTCGTCTCGCCGAAGAAACCGCGCTCGGCTTCGCCCCAGGGGTTGATGGCCCAGCGCACCTCGTCGATGCCACCCCACGCGTCGACGTACACGTCGCCCGGCGGGACGAAGTCGCACGAGCCACCGGTCGGTGGGTCGCGATCCTCGAACTGCACACCGAGCGAGACGGTCGTTCCCCGCGGTGGGTGGGAGGGAACGATCACCTCGGACTCGACCGTTTGTCCTTGTGCGCTCGTCAGTCGGAACTGCACGCCCGTGCCGCCTCGGTCGGTCGTCGTCTCGCCGCCGATCACTTCCCATCCGCCGCCGCTACGAACCACCGGCGTCCACTCGTTCGTCCCGGTCACTCCGGGACCCGCGCCTCGGAACTCGACCGAGCGAAGCGGCACGCGGTGGTTCATGAACGCGACCCGGAGGTAGCGGACGTTCTCGTCGTTGACCAGCACGTGGATGTCGCCGTCGACCGGACACGGCACGCGACGGGCGTGGCCTTCGTCGAGCGCACCGCCGCCGAGCGCACGGGCCGCGGGAGTCGCGAGATCGATGTGGAAGTGCCCTCCCGCGCAGAGCGGATTGCCCTCCACCGGGCAGAGGTCCGTGATCATCACGACCTCGGTGCCGTTCACGGTGTCGATCTCCCAGCACTCGCCGCACGACTCGCCAGGTGCTCCTCCCACTCCGTCGTTCCAGGGCTCCGCGATCGCCGCGGTCATGCCGTCGCGCACGAAGCGCGGAAGGAAATCGTAGCTCGTGCCGAACTCGCACCAGCCGCCTGCGAAGACCTCGTAGCTCGTGAGTCGCACGCTGCCGCACGCATCGCTCGGAGGACCGGGGGCGCGGCCACCGTCCCGACCGGGGACTCCACCGCCGTCGGTGATCGAGCCTCCTCCACCGCCGCACGCGTATCCGAGAGCTGCGAGCACGACCGACCAGCCGAGCAGACGCTTCATGCGCTGCTCTATACCACCCGCTCCGAGCGTCGGCGCTCCAAGATCAGCGCGTGACCCCGGCTGCGGGATCGTCTCGCACGCAGCTCCACGCGAACCGGCCGAGCCGAGTCGCCGTGGTGTCGTCGACGCCTTCGGCCATCGAGGGGGCGCCGGAAGGGTCGCGCCCGAAGATCGTCGCGAAGTGAACGAGGGCGGAGAAGTAGACCCCGAGGTCGCTCGCGTGGACGTCGTCGAACGGCTCTTCCGGGTGGCGCAGCGGCAGCTCGGTGAAGCGCGCGGGTGCGTCGTCTCCCCAACCTGGTGGATC
>CALJLK010000268.1 GCA_937982655.1 uncultured Sandaracinus sp. | reverse complement strand
TCCCCCAAAACACGCGGCTCCGTTGAAGAACGAGGTTCTTCAACGGGCTGCTAGGCAACGAACGATGGTAGCGTCGGCCTTCGCATGGCTGGATTCCTCCTCTCGATCGACCAAGGCACCACCGGCTCGACCGCGTTCGTGCTCTCTCCCGACGCGAAGGTGCTCGGGAAGGCGAACCGCGAGTATCCGCAACACTTCCCGAAGCCCGGTTGGGTCGAGCACGACACCGCCGAGATCTGGGCGAGCGTGCTCGGCGCGATCGAGGACGCGCTCGCGATCGCGAAGGTCGACGCGAAGGACTGCCTCGCGATCGGCATCACGAACCAACGTGAGACCACGGTGATCTGGGATCGCCAGACGAGCGCGCCGATCCACCGCGCGATCGTCTGGCAGGATCGCCGGACCGCGGATCGTTGTCGGGCGCTGCGCGACGCGGGCCACGAGGCGCTCTTCCGCTCGCGCACGGGCCTCGTCCTCGACCCCTACTTCAGCGGCACCAAGGTCGCGTGGATCCTCGATCACGTCGACGGCGCGCGCGCGAAGGCGGCCTCCGGGGCGCTCGCCTTCGGCACGATCGACAGCTGGCTCGTCTGGCAGCTCTCGGGCGGCGCGGCGCACGTCACGGACGCGACGAACGCGTCGCGCACGTTGCTCTACGACGTGCGCGCCGGGCGCTGGGACGAAGAGCTCGCGGGCCTGCTCGAGGTCCCGATGGCGCTCCTCCCCGAGGTGCGCTCGTGCGCGGAGATCTACGCCCGCACGAAGGGCGTGCCCGGCTTGCCCGACGGAATCCCGATCGCGGGCATGGCGGGCGACCAGCAAGCTGCTCTCTTCGGGCAGACCTGCTTCGACGTCGGCGACGCGAAGTGTACCTACGGCACCGGGGCGTTCTTGCTGCAGAACACGGGCGAGACCTTCGTCCCGTCGAAGAACGGGCTCGTCACCACGATCGCGTGGCGGCTCGGCGGGCGCACCGTCTACGCGCTCGAAGGCAGCGCCTTCATCGCGGGCGCGGCCGTGCAGTGGCTGCGCGACGGGCTCGGCGTGATCGCGAAGGCCTCCGACATCGAGAAGAAGGCCGCCGAGGTCGAGTCGGCAGGCGAGGTCGTGTTCGTGCCCGCGCTCGCGGGGCTCGGCGCGCCGCATTGGGATCCCGACGCGCGCGGGCTGCTCTGCGGTTTGACCCGCGACACCAAGCTCGCGCACGTCTGCCGCGCGGTGCTCGACGGCATCGCGTATCAGATCGCGGATCTGGTGTCCGCGATGAATGCGGACGCGGCTTCGGAAGGAAGCGCCCCGCTCGCGCGTCTGCGAGTGGACGGCGGCGCCGCCGCCAACGCGCTCCTAATGCAGTTCCAAGCCGATCTCCTCGGAGTCCCCGTCGACCGACCCGCCAACGTCGAGACGACCGCGCTGGGCGCGGCGTACCTCGCGGGCCTCGGCGCCGGGGTGTTCCCGGATCTCGGCGCGATCGTCGCGGCGCACCGCGTCGAGCGCACCTTCGAACCGAAGGTCGATGTTGCGTGGCGACGCGCGCAGCTCGAGAGATGGGGGCGTGCCGTGGCGCGCGCGCGAAGCACGGTGGAGACCTGAATGAGTGACGCGAAGAAAGCAGAGGACCTGCGCGAGATCCCGGTGAGCTGGGAGGCGCTCGAGGATGCGTTCGAGAACAACGCGCCCGAGGTGCACAGCTACCTGCACGTCCAGACGGGCGAGGTGATCCGCATCGTGGACGGCGTGGCCGATCCGCAGCTTCACCAACGAATCATGGGGGATTCGCTCTACCTGCGGGTCGATCCGGTCTCGTCGCGCGAGCAGTACCGTTGGATGGAGCGTTTCATCGCGACGGTCGAGGATCCCGATCTCCAAGGGCGCCTCGTGCAGTCGATCGACGGCAAGGGCGCCTTCCGGCGCTTCAAGGACGTGCTGATGAGCTTCCCGGTCGATCGGGAGCGTTGGTTCACGTTCCGCAGCGAGCGGCTGCGCGCCTGCATGGAAGGTTGGCTCGCGGCGCACGATCTCCGCGGCGTCGAGCGGCCCGCGTGGCCGGTGCCGACGGCGGACGACGTGAAGGAGCAGGTCGTCGCGGAGGAGCGTCGTGGGCGGCGCACGCGCGCGCAGGTCGTCGACGCGTTGCGAACGCGGCTGCACGAGCTGGCGGACGTGTTGCCGGCGCGCGAGCTCGACGGCGCGGTCGCGTTCCTGGAGTTCCTCCGCGAGCGTCGCCCCACGCCGCGTGCGGGCGCGGTCGGGGCGTCGAGCGTCGAAGGCGACGGCGAAGAGGAGTGAGCGTGCGCGAGGCGACGTACGGGCTTGCGCTCGCGCTCGCGTTCGCTTTCGCGTTCGTCGCTTCGCCCGTCGCTTCGCCTGCGGTCGGCCAAGAACCACAGCGAGGCATCCGCGGGCCGACGCCGAGGTGTTGCTGCTCAGCGACGTCGACTTCCGCGCGCGCCTCCGGCTCACGCGCGAGCTCGGGGGTCGCGTGCCGCGCGGTCCGGTGCCGCCCGAGCTCCTGCGCGCATCGCTCGACGAGCTGGTCGGCGAAGCGCTGCTCGCCCGCGAAGCCCGACGCGTGCAGATCGGGGCGCCCTCGACGCGTGCGCTGCGCGAGGAGCGCCGCGCGCTCGCGGAGCTCGCGGGAGGCGTCGAGGCGTTCGCGGCGGTGGTGAGCGCGCTCGGCGCCACGGAGCAGGAGGTCGCGACCATGGTCGAGCGGCGCGCGCTCGTGCGCCTCTTCCTCGACGCGAACCTGCGTGGCGGCACCCAGGTCCCCGACGCGGAGGTCGCGGCGCTCTACGAGAGCGGCGAGCATCCGTTCCTCGGTCAGGAGCTCGAGGAGGTCCGTGAGCCGCTGCGCGCGTTGATTCGGCGGCGTCGGATCGAGACCGCGGTCGCGCGGTGGATCGAGGTGCTCCGCACACGCACGACCGTGCAGCTCTTCGCCTCGTACGCGACGGGCCCGGACGCGGTCCCGACGCCGAACACGACTGCAACGCCGGGAGAACGAACGACCCATCCCGAGGGCGGTGGGGAAGCTGGTACGCTGCCGCAGTGAGCGAGACGAGCGACGAAAGCGCGTTCGACGAGACCCTGGCGACGCTCTCGGACGGAGACGGAGAGCCGACGCGCGGAACCTTCACGGTCGGTGACCTGCTCGCCGGACGCTACGAGGTCGTCGCGTGTCTCGGGGCTGGCGCGATGGGCGAAGTCTATCGCGTGCGCGATCGCCAGCTCGACGAGGTGGTCGCGCTCAAGCGGCTCACGCTCGCGAGCAAGGGCGAAGCGGCGGAGCGTTTCCTTCGCGAGGTGAAGCTCGGGCGTCGGGTCACGCACCGAAACGTCGCGCGCACCCACGACGTCGGTGAGCACGACGGCGCGCTCTTCCTCACGATGGAGCTCGTCGAGGGCACGACGCTCGAAGACGTGCTCGAAGCACGGGGCGGTCGGCTCGCGATCGACGAAGCGACGCGGCTCTGTCGTCAAGTGCTCGGAGGGCTCGCGGCCGCGCACGACGCCGGCATCGTGCACCGCGATCTCAAGCCCGCGAACGTGCTCGTCGGCGCGGACGGTCGCGCGGTGCTCACCGACTTCGGCATCGCGCGCGCGGCCGCGGAGCCTGCGCTCACCCGCGCCCAGCAGCTCGTCGGCACGCCGATCTACATGGCGCCGGAGCAGGTCACGGGGCGCCCCGTCGATCATCGCGCGGACCTCTACGCGTTCGGCGTGATGCTCTTCGAGCTGCTCACCGGCGAGTGGCCCTTCCGTGGTGAGACCGCGATCGAGCTCGCGCTCGCGCGCGTCACACAGGAGCCGACGGACCCGCGATCGCTCGGAGTTCCCGACTTGCTCGCGGGCGTGATCCTGCGCTGCCTCGAGCGCGAGCCTTCCGAGCGGCCGTCGAGCGCGCGCGACGTGCTCGAGCTGCTCGACGGCCGTGCCACCCCCGCGCCGATGCGACCTGCGGCCCCGCTCGCGGACGCGGTGATGGTCGAGAGCCTCGCGGTGTTGCCCTTCGCCTACCGCGGCCCGAGCGAAGAGGACTACCTCGGGACCGGGCTCGCGGAGGAGCTCGTCGACGTGCTCGGGCGTCTGCGTGGGATCCGTGTGCTCGCGTTCTCGGCGACGCACGGGCTCGGCCCGCTCGCGGATCCGATCGAGGTCGCGAGACGTCTCGAGGTCGGACACGTGGTCGCGGGCAGCGTGCAGCTCCGAGGACACGACGTACGCATCACGGCGCGCCTGCTCGACGGAGACGGATCGCAACGTTGGAGCGAGCGCTTCGAAGGCCAGCTCGACGACGTCTTCGAGCTGCAGGAGTCGATGAGCCGTCGCATCGCGGAGGCGCTGCGCCTCGAGCTCTCCACACACTCGCACGGGCGCGTGCCCAGCGAGGCGGTCGAGCTCTACTTCCGCGCGCGTCGGCACATGCTGGTCGACGGATACTCCGACGTCGCCGGCCCGCTCGGTGACCTCGAGCAGTGCATCGCGATCGCGCCGAGCTTCGCACCCGCGTACGCGCTCCACGCGGCCGCGTCCGCTCGGAGCTGGTTCACCGCGAACGTGCTCTCGTCGAGCTCGAACGCCCAAGCCGCCGCGCGCAGCAGCGTGGCGCGTGCGCGCGTGGCCGCCCCCGACCATCCCGACACCCACCTCGCGCGCGGGATCCTCGCGCTCCAAGATCTCGACGCCGGGGAGGCCGCGCGGGCCTTCGTGCGCACGCTGGAGCTCGCGCCGACGCTCGCGCTCGCGCAGCTCTACCTCGGCGGGATCCAGATGGAGCTCGGTCGCCTCGACGAGTCGAAGCGACGCTTGAAGCTCGCGGCGGAGCTCGATCCTTCGCTCACGCCGATGACCGAGGTCTCGCTCGCGCGCATGGCGTACTTCGACGGCGACTTCCTCGCCTACGAGCGACACCTCGAAGCGGCGCGTCACCACGACGACGGGCTCGCGCGTTTCACCGAGGTGCGCGCCGCGCTCTGGAGTCGGAGCCGCGAGCACGCGCGCACGCTGTTGAACGCGGGCATCGACGACGACCGGCGCCGCCGTCACTTCGACGGTGTGCTCGGCATCGCGGCGGGGATCATCCCGCCCGCGCAGGGCGACGCGATGCTCGTGGAGTTCCTCGCGCAGCTCGACAACCCACGCTTCCAACAGCTCGTGCGGCAGTTCACGGCGGACGCCTTCGGGGCGCTCGGCGAGGTCGAGCTCGGCGCACGCTGGCTCGACGAGCTGATGCGCCATCCCTTCGTCGACCGCGACTGGCTCGAACGCTCTCCCGCGCTCGTGCCGCTGCGCGCGACCGAGAGCTATCGCCGCGCGGTCTCGCAGGTGCGCGAGCTCTCGCGCGACATCCTCCGCGCGGATCTGGCGGCCACGCGTTCCTCCTACGGCTGAAAAGAAGCTGATGGCCGATTACCGCAAGCCGCCCTACGGGACGGCGCGCAGC
>CALJLK010000267.1 GCA_937982655.1 uncultured Sandaracinus sp. | reverse complement strand
GCGCGGCAGCACCCGGATCGAGGCATGGCCGGTGCGGCACCTGATCGGCGCGCGCCGAGTCGAACCCGCGGCACGGCTCGCACGCCAGCTCGCGCCGCGCGCGGAAGCTCGGGGCGCTTACGCGCTCTCCGCGGAGCTCTACGAGATCGCGCTGCGCGTCCCTTCCTCCGACGCGCGCGAGCTCCGCGCTGCGCGCGCGCACGTGCTCGAGCGCGCCGCGCAGCCGCTCGAAGCCGCGAAGGTCTGGCGCGCGCTCGTCGACGACGCGCCCGATCCGGAGGCGCGTCGGGCGGCCATGTTCGCCGAGGCTTGCTCGCTCCTCGCCGCCAACGAGGTCAGCGCGGGCCGCACGCGGCTCGACGAGGCGCTGCGCCTCGGCGGCGATCCGACGACCCGGCCCGGGCTCGGTGGGCTCTTCGCGGGCATCGCGTTCTTGCTCGGGCCGCCGCGCCCGCGCCCGCTCGCGCTTCCGGCCGGAGAGCTCGCGAGCGCCGATCGTCGCGAAGCCGAGCGCGACGTGCGCCTCGGCTCCCTCGTCGGCTACTTCGACCCGCTCGCGGGCCTGCGCTTCCTCCGTCGCGCGCGCACGACCTACGTGCGACGTGGCGACGGTGAGCGCGTGGCGTGGGTCGACCTCGTCTTCGCGTACTTCGCGTACTTCGGCGCGCGCCGCGCGGGGCCGGTGCGGCTCGCGGAGCGTTATCGACACAGCGCGTCGGTCCACCTCGGCGTGCGCCGTGTGTCGAGCGTCGAGGTCCGCGTGTTCCCGAGCTTCCTCGACGGCGTCGCCGCGCACCGCGACGGGCGCTGGGCGGACGCGGAGAAGGCGCTCGGCGACACCGTGGACGCGATCGAGAAGGCGAACCTCCACGGCACCTTCGAGCACATGATCGCGCTCGTCCACCGCGCGCAGATCCCCTACTTCGCGCAGCAGCTCGACGACGCCGACCACTGGCTTCAGCACTTCGCGCAGGCGAGCCGCGCGAGCGACGACTCCGCGATCCGATGCCACGTGGACTTCCTCGGCGTGCAGCTCGACGTGCTGCGTGGGCGCCACGCGGAGGCGCTCGCGCGCGGCGCCGAGATCCGCGCGCGATGGGGCGCGGAGCCGACCTTTCAACGCTTCGTCGCGGCGCTCGAGACCTCGTGCGCGGAGATCTTCGTCGGCGACGCTCGGGAGGCGCGCGCCCGCGTGGAGCGCGCGATCCGCGAGCACGCGCGGTTCCGTCCGATGCACTCGATGTACGGCGGGAGCTTCGCGGCGATCGCCGCGCTCGTGGAGGCGACGGCGCTGCGCGAGAAGGATCCCGCGGCCTCCGCGCGCAGCGTGCGTCGCTACGCGGCGTGGGCCGACGGCGCCTGCCCACTCGGAACGGCAGGAGCGCTCCGAGCGCTCGCCTACGCCGCCGACGCGACGAACGCACCGACGCGCGCGCTCGCGCACCTCGAACGCGCGGAAGCGGAGGCGGCGCACGTCGGTCAGACCATCGACGTCGCGATCGCCCGCTACCAACGCGGCATCCGCCTCGGGGGAGACGAAGGCCGCGCGTTGGTGGCGGGCGCCCGCGAAGCGATCGTCGCGGCGGGAAGCCGCGAGGCGGTGCTGGAGGAAGACGCGGGGCGTCGCTGAGTGGCGGCTCGCATCTTCGAGCCCTCGTTCGTGGTGTGATGCTCCGCGCGTGACCGAGGCTTCACGGGGTCGAGAGCGCGTCACGGCGCGAGCCAGCGGTGGGAGAGGGTGGCGCGAGAGCGCTTCACCACGAACGAACGTTGAACGAACCACGAACGACGCCCACCACGAGCGACGTCACCATGAGCTGCGCGCTTCCTCGCGCTTCTCCTCCAAAGCCATCTCGCCGATGCGATAGGCGAAGGCGCGGAGGAACCGGCGTTGCAGATCGGGATGCATCGCGTCGGTTGCCTCGAACAGCGCCAACGTCCACTCACAACGTGCGATCGGGTCGCGAGCGGCGCGCTCGGCGAGCTTCTCCAGGTCCTGCTGCTCGTGTGCCGGCAACCGTCGGTACGCGAAGCGGACGCCCTCCTCGACCGCCCGCTCGTGACCGCTCGTTCGTCGCCGCGCGTGCGCGCCGAGGGCGATCGACACCGCGATGAGCCGACCCGCGTCCAACTGCTCCGCTTCCGTCAACACCGACAGGGATCGTGCGTCGGGATCACATCCGTTCGGCGCCCCGATCACCCGGCGCATCACCCCGAAGAAGCGCACGAGCTGCTCGTGGGTGAAGTACTGCAACCCTCGGAGGTGGGCGCGCACCGCCTCTTCTTCGATCTCGGGCTCTCCGTTCGCGACCCCGTGAAAGAGCCGCGCGACGACGGGATCGTCGCGATGGTTGCGCGCCTCCTCCAGGATCCCACGTTCGATGGTGCGCTCTTCGGTCGACGCGAAGAGCCACGACGAGCTCGCGCGACGCCACATTCGACGTGCGATTCCGTAGCCGCCTCCGACCATCCCGAGCACGAGCACGACCAGGACGATCCGAACCCACGGGATGCGACCCACGACGGGACGCGCACGTGGTGGTGCGCTCGCAGTGTCCTCCGCAGTCCTTCTCGCCGCCGAGGGCGCGTTCGGCCGAAGCACCCGCAGCTCCACCCGACCTCCCATCGACTCCAGCCGATCCGCGACCTCGCGCGCGGTCGCAGGGCTCAGCTCGCGCGCGAGCAGCGCGGGCGTCGACGCGAGCGCGCGACGTGCGTCCTCGGGTCCCATGCCGAGCTCGGTCAGGATCGCGAGTCCGTCCTCCGCGCGGCCGTGCCACGCGAGGAGCCAGAGGGAGACGTTCGCTTCGCCGTCGCGCATGCGCGGCACCGTAGCGGGTGATCACGAACGCGCGCCTCCCCCAATCGGGGGAGACGCGCGCTCACGGAGCGGTCGGTTTGCGACCAGAAGTCGGCGGCTGACCCCGCCGACTCGGGCAAGAAGTCGGCGGCTGACCCCGC
>CALJLK010000266.1 GCA_937982655.1 uncultured Sandaracinus sp. | reverse complement strand
CTTCGGTCGCTGCGCGCCGTCCGGTAGGGCGGCTTGCGAAATCGGCTGAGCTTCTCTTCAGGCCGTGGGCTGCAGCGCAGCCAGCCGCTCTCTCGCGCGCGGCGGAAGATCCGCGAGCAGCGCGTCGACGAGCTGCCGATCGAGGTAGCGCTCTTCGCGACGCCCGTCGTCGTGCTCGAGCTTCAACGAGAGCTCGCGAGGTGTCGGGCTGCGACGCGCGATCTCGTCCACCGTCGGAGCGAAGCGCTCCACGAGGTGCGCGAGCAGCGCCCCCGGATCTTCGGTGAGCACGTCGACGCCGCCGAGCTCCGCCGCGCTCACCGTCACGCGCCGTCGATGCGCCTCCTGCCCCACGCGCTGCAGCACCGCGAAGAGCCCCGAGAGCTTCTCCACGTCGCTCGGCACCGCGGGGAACAAGCTCGCGCCGTCGCTCTGCGGCCGCTCGATGTGCGCGTAGATGCCGTCTTCTTCGACCTCGAGCTCGAGCGAGAGCGGCGCCTTCGTGCCGTCGAGCTTCTTCGCGATCTCCACCGTCGCGCGCCGCGCCTCGACGCGCGCCGAGAGCAGGTAATGATCGCCGACCCGCACCATCTCGCGCGTCATGTCGCGCCGGAAGAGCTTCTTCTTCATGCCGACCTGCAGCGAGTCGAGCTCGTCCGAGATCGACGCGAGCCGCCGCGGCTCCTGCCACGCGTCGAGCCCCTTGGGCGACACCGCGTAGACGATCGAGACGTCGGCCAGCCGATGCCGCAGCGAGACCGCGTAGCGCCCGTCCACCAGCTTCAGCTCGAGCGCTTCGAGCGACGCGCCGAGCTCCTCGTGCAGCAAGAACGTGCGCAGCTCCTCGCGTGCCCGCTCCGTCGCCGACGCCGCCGAGTCCGCGCTCGCCGCGTTCGCGCGCTTGAGCTCGGTCTTGAGCGCCTCCGCGCGCTCGTGCGCGTCGCGCCTCGCGTGCGCGAGGAGCTGCTCGCCCATCGCGCGCGCCTCGGGGTGCTCGGCCGTCAGCGCGATCGTCTCGATCGCGGCCTCCGCCTCGCTCGTGAAACGCACGAGGTGCGTGAGCGCCTCCTTCGCGTCGGCGACTCGCGCGCGCATCGCGGCCGACTCCATCTCCGCCACGTGGAGCGCACGCGCCGCCTCGCTGCCATGCCGCAGCAGAAGCCGCAGCACGTGCAGGAAGTCGTAGCGCCACGGGAAGGGCTCGGAGTCGCCGTAGAGAAAGCGCACCGCGCGCAACGGTAGCACCCCGGCGCGCGCGCTCGGCGCGCGGCATCGGAGGCCCGTGTCTGCGTCTCCGTCCACGCCACCACGCGCGCTCGGGCACACGCACGAATCGTCAGGGTCGAGCTCGTGCGCGCCCACTCGGATCGGGGCAGCGATCGGCACGGACCCGTCGCAGCGGCCTTGACCGCACGCCATTCTGCTTCTACGAAGCTTTCAAAGATTTCTGAAACCTCCGGACGTTCGCATGAGCCGCTCCCCGTCCACCTCCGGTTCCACCGACCTCGCGCCCGCGTTCGACGCCGAGCGCGAGGTCGTGGAGGTCGTGGGACGGCTGATGGAGTTCTGGGGCTTCCGGCGGCACCTCGGGCGAACCTGGGCCGTCCTCTACCTGTCGCCGGAGCCGCTCACCGCGAACGACCTCGCGGACCGGCTGCAGCTCAGCGCGAGCGCGATCAGCCTCACGGTCGGCGAGCTCCTGCAATGGGGCGCGGTGAAGAAGACGCGTGTGCCGGGCGATCGGCGCGACTTCTTCGTGGCGGAGACGAGCATCTGGAAGCTCGTCACGCGCGTGCTGAGCCAACGGGAGCTCGCGCTCGTGCGCGACACCGCAGAGACGCTGGTGCGCGCGGCGGCGGCGCTGGACGCCGGACGTCGCGCCGGTCAGATCGACGCGGCCCGCGCGCGCTTCGTGCGCAAGCGGATCGACAAGCTTCGGCTGCTCTCCTCGGTGGGAGAGCGGCTCCTCGGTGCCTTCGTGTCGGGCCGGACGTTGGACGTCGGCGCGGTGCGCGAGGTGGCCGATCGAGACGGCATCGACGTGAGCGTCGATGGCGACGAGGGCGCCGACGCGTGAGACGCGAGCGACGCGAGACGAACGTGCGGGCTGCTAGTGCACCCGGAGTGAGAGCAATCGAGCGCGGCGGACGAGCGGCTCGCAAAGCCGGCCGAGCTTCCATCAGGAGCGGACCATGTCGCTGATCGGTGCAGCGCGAGCCGAGGGCTCGCCGGACGTGCTCGCCACGCTCACGCGGGTGGCGGATGCGCAAGGGCAAGGGAGCCTCGCGCGACGCCTCGCGGAGCTCGGAGAGCTGGTGCGCTGGGACATGCGCGCGGTGGAGGACGCGCTCGACGAGCTGCCGCCCGCCGCCGACGTGGTGCGCAAGAGCGCGCATCACCTGATCGCGCGCGGTGGCAAGCGGCTGCGCCCGATGTGCGTGGCGGTGGCCGCGCGCTGCGGCACCGGCTTCGACGCGCGTGGACGCGATCTCGCGGTCGCGGTCGAGCTCGTGCATTGCGCGACGCTGCTGCACGACGACGTGGTCGACCTCGGCGATCAACGACGCGGCGCGCCAGCTGCGCGATTGCTCTTCGGCAACGCCGCCTCGATCTTCGCGGGCGACTGGCTGCTCGTGCACGCGCTCAAGCGGGTCCGCGCGGTGCGCGTCGACGGCACGCTCGATCGGCTGCTCGACATCATCGACGAGATGATCCTCGCCGAAGCGATCCAGCTCGAGCACCGCGGGCGCGTCGACACCAGCGAAGAGGCGTACTTCCGCGTGGTCGAAGGCAAGACCGCGGCGCTCTTCCGTTGGGCGACCTTCGCGGGCGCGCGCGCGGGCGGGCTCGACGATCGCGCGAGCCACGCGCTCGAGACCTACGGCCTCCACCTCGGCAACGCCTTCCAGCTCGTCGACGACTGGCTCGACTACGCTGGCGACGCGGCCAAGACCGGCAAGACGCTGTTCGCGGACCTTCGCGAAGGCAAGATGACCTACCCCGTGCTCTACGCGCGCGAGCGCGACCCGCGCGTGCGGCCGCTTCTGGAAGAGATCGTGGCTTCGCCCGAGGTGCCGGCGGCGCTCGGGCAGTCGTTGCTCGGCGCGCTCGAGAAGGCCGGCGCGCTCGAAGCGACGCGTCGCCTCGCGGGCGAGCATGTCGCCAAGGCGCTCGACGCGATCGCGGAGCTGCCCGAAGGGCGCGGCAAAGACGCGCTGCACACGGTGGCGCTCGCCACCATCGAGCGGGAGCGTTGACGTGGACGTCCTCGAACGAAGCAAACGCGCGCCCAGCGCGACGACGAGCAGCGAGCGCGGCGAACGCGAACGCAGCGAGCCGGCCACCGACGTGACGGAACGACCGACCGTGTCGAGCCGCATCGCGGGCTTCCACCGCGAGCCGCTCGAAGCGCGCCGCGAGCGCATCGTCGGGCTCGGCGTGCTCTCCGACGACGCCGCACGTCACCTCGCGAGCGGCGGCGCGCTGCCCGAGTCGATCGCGGACGCGATGACGGAGAATGTGATCGCGATCCACGGGCTGCCGCTGAGCGTGGCGCTCAACTTCCGCGTCGACGGACGCGACGTGATCGTGCCGATGGCGGTCGAAGAGCCGAGCGTGGTCGCGGCGGCCTCGAACGCCGCGCGCATGGTCCGGCTCTCGGGCGGCTTCTTCGGCGAAGCGACCGAAGCGGTGATGACCGCGCAGGTACAGCTCGACGACGTGCCGGACGCCGACGAAGCGCCCGCGCGCATTGCGCCGCACCGCGACGCGCTCCTCGCGGCCGCGAACGCGAGCATCCCCGCGATGGTGCGTCGTGGCGGCGGCGCGCGCGATCTCGAGGTGCGCGTGATCGACGCCGACGAAGGCCTCGTCGTGCTGCACTTCCACGTCGCGGTCGGCGACGCGATGGGCGCCAACGTGGTCGACACGGTGGCCGAAGCGGTCGCGCCCGAGGTCGAACGAATCCTCGGCGGCCGCGTGGGCCTCCGCATCCTCACGAACCTCCCGCTGCGACGGATGATCCGCGTGCGCTGCGAGGTCGGCGCGGACGCGCTCGGAGGCGCCGAGCTCGCGGACGGCATCGCGCGCGCGAGCCGCTTCGCGAGCAAGGACCCGTTCCGCGCGGTCACGCACAACAAGGGCATCATGAACGGCATCGACGCGGCCGCGGTCGCGCTCGGCCAGGACTGGCGCGCGATCGAAGCGGGCGCGCACGCGTACGCCGCCCTTCGCGGGACATACGCGCCGCTCGCGACGTGGACGCGCACCGAGACGGGCCTCGTGGGCGAGCTCGAGATGCCGCTCGCGGTCGCGACCGCGGGAGGCTCGACGGGTGTGCATCCGGGAGTCCGCGCGGGGCTCGAGCTGCTCGGTCGTCCGAGCGCGGGCGAGCTCGCGGTGATCCTCGGCGCGGTCGGCCTCGCGTCGAACCTCGCCGCCCTGCGCGCGCTCGCGGGCGAAGGCATCCAGAAGGGCCACATGCGGTTGCACGCGCGCAAGCACGAGGCGGAGGCCGCGACGACCGCGACCGTGACGAGCGCGAACGCGACGAAGCGAGGTGAAGCATGACCCCCGACGTCCAGACTCCGCCTGCTCCCGAGACGCGCTCCGAGCGACTCGGCTCCGGCGCGATGTTCGACGCGATCGCCGAGCGCTACGACTTCCTCAACCGCGTGCTCTCGATGGGCATCGATCGCGGCTGGCGACGCAAGACGGTGGAGGCGCTGATCGACTCCAGCGGCACCGCTCCGCGTCGCGTGCTCGACCTCGCGACCGGCACCGCGGATCTCGCGCTCGCGGTGAGCGCGCGTTTCCCCCAGGCCGAGGTGCTCGGCAGCGATCCCTCCGCGAACATGCTCGCGATCGGACGCACGAAGGTCGACGCGAAGGGCGCGAAGGTCACCCTCGAGGTCGGCGACGCGCAGAAGCTGCCCTACGCGGACGCGAGCTTCGACGCCTGCTGCATGAGCTTCGGCATCCGCAACGTGCCCGACCGCGACGCCGCGCTGCGCGAGATGGCACGCGTCGTGCGCCCCGGCGGCCGTGTCGCGATCCTCGAGCTCTCGGAGCCACGCGAAGGCATGCTCGCGTTCTTCGCGCGCCTCTGGATCCGCCAGGCGGTGCCGCGCATCGGCGCGTTCCTCAGCGGCAGCCGCGAGTACCGCTACCTGCAGGAGTCGATCGCGGCGTTCCCGCCGCCGGACGAGTTCGCCGCGCAGATGGAGCGCGCGGGCCTGCGCACGGTGGCGACGCGCCCGCTGACCTTCGGCGTGTGCTGTCTCTACGTCGCGGAGGTCCCACGATGACCGCCCCGGCGATGCGCACCGCGACGCGGCCCGATCCGATCGAGCCGCCGATCGAGCCGCGTGGTCTCGAGCGTGCGCAGCAGTTCGCCCTCCACGCGCTCCGCTCGGGGGCCGGCGTGATCACCGTCTCGGCGCCGCGCGCACGCGACGTCTCGGTGCTCTGGGACGAAACGAGCGACGCGCTGGTCTGGCATCCCGCGGGCGGTCAACCGATCTCCGGTCTCGGGACCGCGCGTGCGAGCCGCACCGACGCCGACGAGCTCGGCCTCGACACTCGCGACGCGATCGAGAGCGGCGTCGTCGCGCCACCCGCGTGTGCGTTCGGTGGTCTCGTCTTCACGCCGGACACCGCGACCGCGGAGCCGTGGGAGGCGTTCGGTCGCGCGCTCTTCGTGGTTCCACGCTGGAGCTACGGCTTCTCCCCGAGCGGCGCGTGGCTCCGCTACGTCGTCACCGAGCACACGAACGAGGACGAGCTGCTCGCGGGCCTGCGTACCCTCTGGGCGCGCCTCTCGACCGACGATGCGCCGCGCCCTGCGCCGGCCGTGATCGAGCGCCACGACGCGAGCGACGACGCGTGGGAGACCCACGTCCGCGACATCACCGACGCCATCGCGCGCGGCGAAGCGGTGAAGGTCGTGGCGGCCCTCAGCGCGCGCTTCCGGCTCGCGTCCACGGCCTCCCCCGTCGCGGTGCTGCAATCGCTCGCGCGTCGTTTCCCCGGCTGCACGCGCTTCGCGCTCCGGATCGACGGAACCACCTTCCTCGGCGCGACACCGGAGCGCCTCGTGGAGAAACACGGCACGCAGCTCCGCACCGAAGCGCTCGCGGGATCCGCGGCGGTCGGCGAGGGCGCCTCGCTGCGGGCGAGCGCCAAGGATCGGCACGAGCACGACGTGGTGGTGCAGGCGATCACCGACGCGCTCGCGCCCTTCACCACGCGCGTGACGGTCGGCGCGCCCGTGCTGCGCGAGCTGCCCAACGTCGTACACCTCTCGACGCCGATCGACGCGGCGCTCGCGCGACCGACCCACGTGCTCGACCTCGTGCGCGCGCTGCATCCGACGCCCGCCGTCGGCGGGGTGCCACGCGACGCCGCGCGACGTTGGATCACGGAGCGCGAGCCGGTCCTCTTCGGGACCGACGCGCCGGGCGCGCGCGGCTGGTACGCGGCGCCCTTCGGGACCTTCGACGCAGCGGGCGACGGCCGCTTCGTGGTCGCGCTCCGGAGCGGCGTGCTGCGCGACGATCGCGCGTGGGCCTTCGCGGGCTGCGGCATCGTGGCGGGCTCCGATCCCCGCACAGAGCACGCCGAGGCCCGCATGAAGCTCGACGCGTTCCTCTCCGCGCTCGAAGGGCGCGCGTGATCGGAGGCGCGTCATGCCGAACGACGGCGCGCACGACGGAGGTCAGACGCGGTGGATGCGCCACCTCGTCGACGGGCTCGTGGGCGGCGGCGTCACCGACGTCGTCTTGAGCCCCGGCTCGCGCTCGACGCCGATCTTGCTCGCGCTGCTCCGCTCGTCGCTCACGATCCACGACGTGATCGACGAGCGCGCGGCGAGCTTCTACGCGCTCGGCCTCGCGCGCGAAGGCCGCTTGCCCGCGCTGGTCTGCACGAGCGGCAGCGCGCCCGGGCACTACCTCCCCGCGGTGATGGAGGCGAGCGCGGCGCGCATCCCGCTCGTGGTGGTGAGCGCGAACCGACCGCCCGAGCTGCACGACACCGGCGCGAGCCAGACGATCGATCAATCACGATTGTTCGGCGTTCACGTGCGAGCCTTCGTCGATCTCGGAGCCCCCCACGACTCCGAACGCGCGATGCGGGCCGCGCAGCGACGGACACAACGCGCGGTCCTGAGCGCGACGAGCCCCGAGCCAGGTCCGGTGCACGTCGACGTGGGCGCGCGCAAACCGCTCGAAGAGCACGAGGACGCACGGCCGATCGCGAGCGCGCCCACGATCTTCACGCCGCGAACGACGGTGAACGACGACGCAGTCGACGCGATCACGGAGCGCATGGGTACCGCGGAGCGTGTGCTCCTCGTCGCGGGTCCCGGAGGGCTCGCACAACGCGCGTGGCGCGAGCCGGTCGCGCGCCTTGTCCACGCGTCGAACGCGACGCTCGCGGCGGACGCGGGAAGCCAGCTCCGCTTCACCGGGCTCGGGCTCGCGCTCGACGGCGCGGAGGCGTACGCCCGCACGGGCGCAGGACGCGCGCTCCTGTCCACCGATCTCGTGGTGCAGCTCGGCGACTTCCCGATCGGTCCCGGCCTCGCGCGCCTCGTCGAAGGGCGTCCGAGGATCGTGATCGCGGAGGGCGGTCACCCCGATCCGGAGGGCGACGCGGAGCTCCTCGCGTTCGGGGACGTCGGCGCGACGCTCGATCGCCTCGCGGATCGTGCGACGCCGAAGCGCACGATCGAGGTGTCGAGCGCGGCGCTCGCGATCGCCCGTGCGCACGCGCTCGAAGGCGCGCTCAGCCAACCGTCGGCGATTCACGCGGCGTTCGGCGCGCTCGCGTCGCTCGCGTCGCACGGTGCGTCTCACACCTCCTCCGACGTGACGTCGAGCGGTTCATCTCTCGCCGCCCACGACACGTTCCTCGGCGCGCGCGTCGTGCTCGGCAACAGCCTGCCGATCCGCGCGGTCGATCTCTACGTCGACGTCGACGTCGATCTCGGCGTGGTCGTGCAGCGTGGCGTCAGCGGCATCGACGGCAACCTCGCGGGCAGCGTCGGCGTCGCGCGCGCGAGCGGCCGACCGACCCTCGCGATCGTCGGCGACGTGACCTTCCTCCACGACCTCGGATCGCTCCTGCTCGCGCGCGACCTCGAGGTGCCGCTGGTAGTGCTCGTGCTCAACGACGACGGGGGACGCATCTTCGAACAGCTCCCCGTGCACCGCTCGCTCGCGGCCACGAAGTTCGAGCGGCACTTCGCGATGTCGCACGGGATGCGTTTCGATCACGCGGCCGCCCTCTACGGGCTCGCCTACGAGCGCGCGACGAGCGCGGCAGAAGTGCGCGCCGCGGTGTCGCGGGGCCTCTCGCGCATGGGCGCCACGATCGTCGAGGTCCCGCTGCCGCCCGAGAGCGCGCGAGAGACCAACGCGCGGTTCTTCTCCGCGCTCGAGCGGAGCCTCGCGTGAGCTTCGTTTTCCTCCACGGCTTCGCCGGAACGCCGCGGACCTTCGATCCCTGGCGCGCGCGTCTCGGCGGGATCGCGCCCACGATCCTCGGGCACGGCGCGGCGTCGAGCGCGACGACGTTCGACGACGAGGTCGATCGACTCGCCACGCTCGCGCCCACGCGCGCCACCTGGGTCGGCTACTCGATGGGTGGGCGCCTCGCGCTCGGCGTCGCGGCGCGCCATCCCGAACGCGTCGCGCGTCTCGTGTTGATCGCCGCGCATCCCGGGATCGAAGACCCGAACGAACGTGAACGTCGCCGAGCGGAGGACGACGCGCGCGCACGCACGTTGGAGACCGAAGGCCTCGACGCCTTCTTCCGCGTGTGGGACGCCCTGCCGATGTTCGCGCGCCGCACGCCGCCGCTCCGCGAAACGCTCGACGCCCACGAGCTCGCGCGCGCGATGCGTGTGCTCTCGACCGGCACGATGACGCCGCGCTGGGAAACCCTCGCGCGCCACGACCTCACGTACGTGGTCGGAGAACACGACACCGCCTACCGCGCGCTCGCCGCGCACGTGTTGGCTCGCGCGCCGCACGCGCGGATCGCGATCGTGCCGGGCGCCGATCACGACGTCCTCGGCTGCGGCGACGAAGCGCGCCACGTCGTGGAGTCGCTCTTGAACGACGTCGCCCTCGGCCGCGCGATCGGATGTCGCTGATTTCGGAGCTCCCATGACCGCCGTCGCTCCCACCGCTGCCCCCCGCTCTCCGAACGTCGCTCCCGGCTCGCTCCGCGCGTGGATCCTCGCCGCGCGCCCGCAGACCCTCAGCGCCGCGTTCGTACCGGTCGCGGTCGGCACCGCGGTCGCGCACGTCGCCGGCGGCGTCGCGTGGCTGCCCGCGCTCGCCGCGTTGCTGGGAGCGTTCCTGCTGCAGATCGGCACCAACTTCGCCAACGACGTCTTCGATCACGAGAAGGGCGCCGACACCGAAGCGCGCCTCGGGCCGACCCGCGCGGCCGCCTCGGGCTTGCTCACCCCGCGCGCGCTCTACGTCGGCATGATCGTGTCCTTCGGTCTCGCGCTCGCGGTCGGCGTGTACCTCATCGCCGTCGCCGGCTGGCCGATCCTCGCGATCGGGATCGCGTCGATCCTCAGCGGCATCGCCTACACCGGTGGCCCCTACCCGCTCGGCTACCACGGCCTCGGCGACGTCTTCGTGATGATCTTCTTCGGCTTCGTCGCGGTCTGCGGCACCGCCTACGTGCAGCTCGACGCCGTGCCGCGCGACGCGTGGATCGCGTCGGTGCCGGTGGGCGCCCTCGCGACCGCGATCCTCGTCGTCAACAACGTGCGCGATCGCGTCACCGACGTGCACGCGGGCAAACGCACGCTCGCGGTGCGCTTCGGTCGCCGCGCGGGGGAAGCCGAGTACCTGCTCCTGCTCGTCGCGTCCTACGCCGCGCCGATCGCGCTCGCGGTGCTGCATCGCTCGCCCTGGCCGCTGCTCCCGCTCCTCTCGCTGCCGATCGGGATCCGACTCTTCCGCGATCTTCGCCGCCTCGAAGGTGCGCCGCTCAACGCCACCCTCGCGGGGACCGCGAAGCTCCTCTTGCTGCACGGCGTGCTGCTCGCGGGCGGCCTCGTCGGAGCCGCGGCGTGACGCCCGACGGATACGAGGGGTTGGTCGCGGAGCGTCGCGTCACCTTCGCCCGCGCCGCCTCGAACGCACGCACGCGTTGGACCGAACGCTCGACCTTGCTCGTCGCGTTTCGTGGCCCCGAGGGCGCGGTCGGACGCAGCGAGGCCTCTCCGCTGCCGGGCTTCGGCGACGACAGCGTCGAGCGCGCGCGCGCGGTCCTCGGCGCGGTCGATTGGGCGCGCCTCGGCGCGGAGACCGACGCCGCGGGCGATCTCGACGAGCTCCTGGCCTGCGTGGACGCGTACGTCGGCCCCTCCGCGTCCGCGCGCTTCGCGGTCGAGATGGCGCTCCTCGATCGTCGTGGCGTGCTCGACGAACGCCCGACCAGCGCGCTCCTCGCGGAGGCGATCGGCCGCGAGGTCGCGCCGCGCGTCGAGCTCGCCGCGTGGCCACAGGGCGACGACGCGCTCACGCTCGTCGACGAAGCGAACACCGCGGTCGCGCGCGGGCACCGCACGCTGAAGCTCAAGCTCGGTCGCGACGTGGACGTCGAGCTCGCGGTCACGCGCACGCTGCGTCGCGAGCACCCGAGTGTGGCGCTGCGCTTCGACGGCAACGGCGCGATCCCATCGCGCGAGCTCCCGCGCGTGCTCGATCAGCTCGCCGCGGTGGGCGCGGAGATGGTCGAGGAGCCTCGGCCGCTCCCCGAGCTCCTCAAGGGACTCGACGCGTCGGTGCGGATCGCGCTCGACGAGAGCCTCGGCGTGCTGCCGCTCGAGGTGCTGGAGAGCGCGATCGATCGCGACCTCGTCGGGGCGCTCGTGATCAAACCGATGGCGCTCGGCCTCCGGGCGTCGCTCGCGCTCGCGCGCCTCGCCGCACGCCGCGAGCTCCCGTGCATCGTCTCTCACTTGCTCGACGGCCCCCGCGCACACGCGGCGTGCTCCGCGCTCGCGCTCGCGATCGGCGGTCCACTCGCGCACGGGCTCGGTCGACACCCGGGACTCGACGCGTGGGCGGCCGTCGGTGCGCCGCGCGAGGTCGGCGCGGAGCTACGTTTCGATCCCGCCCCGGGCCTCGGAGCGCTGCCGTGACGTCGTCTTCTTCGTCGTCCTCGAGGCTCGCGCTCGTCGGAGACGACCTCGCGCTTTCCTGGGAAGAACTCGACGCGAAGGTGATCCCGGCGCGGGAAGCGCTCGCGCGACTGCCACACGGCGCACGCGTGGCGCTGCGGCCTTCGGTCGACGTGCGGACCGTCGTGTGGATCGCCGCAGCGTGGGAGAGCCACGTGACCTTGGTGCTCCAGCACCCGCGTGTGCCGGAAGGCGAGCTGGCGCGACAGCGTGTGGTGGCGGGGGTCGTGGTGGAGCTGACGGAGCTCCCGGCGGCCACGTCCACGTCGCCGACCACGTCCACGTCCACGACCACGACCACGTCGCCGTCCACGACCACGTCCACGACCACGTCCACGTCCACGTCCACGTCCACGACGACTCCCGAGGCGCCCTTCGCGATCGTCTTCACCAGCGGGACCTCCGGGACGCCCAAGGGCGCCGTGCTCTCGCGGCGCGCGTTTCGTGTGGCATCCGAGGTCAGCGCACGGAACCTCGGCTGGCTCGACGACGATCGTTGGCTCCTCTCGCTTCCTCCCGCGCACGTCGGTGGGCTCTCGGTGATCCTTCGCTCGCTCCTCGCGCGACGGACCGTCGCGCTCGCTCCGAGCCTCGACGCGGCCACGTTGCCGGCGTTCGTCGAACGTCACCGTGTCACGATCCTCTCGCTCGTACCGACGGTGTTGCACCGACTGCTCGCGCACGGTTGGCGTCCGCCGCCTCCGGTGCGCGCGGTGTTGCTCGGGGGCGCCGCCGCGAGCCCCCGCTTGCTGCGACGCGCGCGCGAGCACGGAGTGCCGGTGCTCACGACGTACGGGATGACGGAGACCTGTGCGCAGGTGGCGACGCGCTCGGTGGGCGACGATCGCGACGCGCCGGACGTCGGTGAATTCCTCGGCGGCGTCGAAGCGCGGGTGCGCGACGGCGTGCTCGAGCTGCGCGGCCCCCAGCTCTTCGACGGCTACCTCTCGGGGCGCGTCGATGCGCGCGAGGCGAGCGCCGAGGTGGACGCCCTCGAGACGAGCGCCGTCGTGGCGAGCGACGTCGTCGCGGGTGACGTCGAGGCGAGCCCCGTCGTACCGGGCGCCGTCGCAACCCCCATCGTGGCGAGTGCCGTCGAGGCCGCTCGCGACGGCGTCGTCGACACCATGCCCCTCGAACGGCCCTTCGACGCCGAAGGCTGGTTTCGCACCGGTGACCTCGCGACGATCGACGACGTCGGCCGGCTCACGCTCCTCGGTCGACGCGGCGACCTCGTGGTGCGCGGCGGAGAGAACGTCTACCCCGCGCGCGTCGAGTCGGTGCTGATCGACGACCCCCGCATCGACGCCGCGCTGGTGCTCGGCCTGCCCGACGACGAGTGGGGAGAGCGCGTGGCGGTCGCGCTCGTCGCGCGCGATCCAGACGCTGCGCTCGACGCACTTCGAGGAGCCGCGCTCGCTCCCTTCGAACGTCCGTCCCGCGTGGCCTTCTTCGATGCGCTGCCGACGAACGCGACGGGCAAGCTCGATCGCGCCGCGGTGCGCGCCCGCGCCCGCTGGCAGCCGCTCGACCCGTGACGAAGCCGAAGCGGGAACGGCCCGCCCCACGACGTCCGCTCGGCGCACACTCCGGGCGGTTCCTGCCCATCGACCGACAGACACATCTACGGTAAGAGACCGCGATGTCCGACGAAGTCTTCGACGCTTCGAGCCCCGCCGAGCTCGCCTTCTCCCACGCCGACATCGCGGGAGACACCCGCACGTGTGGCTCCTGTCAATCGTCGATCGGCGCGCGTTACTTCGACGTCGGAGGCATCCACACCTGCGAGCCGTGTGGGATCGCGCTGCGCGACGGACCGGGCACCGGGGCTGCGCGTGCGATGCGAGCGATCTTCTTCGGCGGGCTCGCCGCGACGCTGAGCGGCCTGCTCTGGTACGGGATTCGTGCCTCCACCGGCTACGAGCTCGGCCTCATCGCGATCGGCGTCGGTTTCGCGGTCGGCTTCGGTGTTCGGTTCGGTGCCTACCAGCGAGGCGGTTGGTTCTATCAAGCGCTCGCGATCGGGCTCACCTACTCCGCCATCGCGCTCACCTACGTTCCCGAGGTGATGGACGTGATGATGGCCGACGATCCAGGCGCACCGGCCATCGTGGTCGGGTTGATCGCGACCGTGCTCTCGTTCGCGGTCCCCGTGCTCCAAGTCTTCGATGGCGGCGTGATGGGTTTCATCATCCTGCTCATCGCGCTCTACGAAGCGTGGAAGATCAACAAGAAGCCGGAGATCGAGATCCAAGGTCCCTTCGCGACCCCCGCCGCCGTGCCCTTCGCGGCGCCCGCGCTACAGCCCGAGCTCGCGCCTGCATCCCCCTTCTCCACCCCTTGACCGACCCACTTCACCACTGCCCCGACTGCGCCGCACCCTGGGGCCCGACCACCCTCGCCTGCCCCGGCTGTCGACGTCTCGTCCACGCCGCACGCCTCGAGACCCTCGCACGCGAAGCCAAAGCGCTCGAAGCGACCGATCGCCGCGCGGCCGCCATCCGTTGGGCGGAAGCGATCCCGCTCCTCCCGGCGGCGGCACGCCAGCGCGCGGTGATCGCGGCCCGCATCGACGAGCTGCGCGCGGACACCCTCGACGGTGCTCCCCCGAACTCCGCGCAGGAGACGCCGAAACGACCCGCGCCCCAATGGCTCGCGGCGCTCGGCGCCGTCGGCTTGGTCCTCTGGAAGCTGAAGTTCGTCCTCGTGTTCCTGCTCTCGAAGGGCAAGCTGCTCTTGCTCGGTCTCACCAAGTGGAAGACCGCGCTCTCGATGCTCGTCTTCCTCGCCGCGTATTGGGCCGCGTTCGGCTGGAAGTTCGCGCTCGGCTTCGTGCTCAGCATCTACGTGCACGAGATGGGTCACGTCGCGGAGCTGCGGCGCCGCGGGTATCCCGCTTCCGCGCCGATGTTCATCCCCGGCCTCGGCGCCTACGTGCGCTTGCACCGCGCGCCGAAGGACGACGTCGAGGACGCGCGCATCGGGCTCGCGGGCCCGTGGTGGGGTCTCGGCGCAGCGCTCGTCTGCCTCGTGGTCTACCTCGCCACCGACGGTCCGCTCTTCGCCGCGCTCGCCCGCTCGGGCGCGTGGATCAACCTCTTCAACCTGATCCCGATCTGGCAGCTCGACGGTGGCCGCGCGTTCCGCGCCCTGACCCGCCGCGACCGCGCGATCGCGACCGGCGCCGCGCTCGCGCTCTGGTTCTTCACCGGCGAGACGATGCTCCTGCTCGTCGCGCTCGGCGGCACGTTCCGCTGCTTCGTCGGCCCCTTCGGCGCAGGAGACCGACAGGGTCTCGCCGTGTACCTCGTGCTCCTCGCGACGCTCGGCGCGCTCGTGATGCTCCCCGTGCCGGGCATCGCGATCGACTGACACTCTCACGGGCACTCACGCGGCGGCCCGACCGTCCGCGGCTCGCGTAGAACGCGCGCACGGCTCGCGTGCACCACGCGAACCGTGCACGTCGCCGCTCAGATCCCCGCGAGCTTCATCGTCAGCGCGCGCTTGCGCGCCTCCGCGCCGGCGTCGTCCGCGTCGTGCCGTTCGTCGGGCTCGATCAGGAAGATGGGCTGCCCCTTCTTCACGATCTTCCCGTCCGCGTCCTTCATCAGGTTCTTCGTCACCGTCCCGGAGAACGGCGCAAGCACCTTGTTGAACATCTTCATGACCTCGATCACGAAGAGCGGCTGACCGACGGCGAAGTGATCGCCCTCGTCGACGAGCACCGGCAGGTGCGGCGCCTCGCGCGCGAAGAAGTGGCCACCCATCGGCGTGACGATCTCGTTCGAGCTCGCCTTCGGCGGCGGCGCGAGGGCCTTCACCAGCTCCGCGTTGGTCTTCGCGTCGCGGAAGCGCTCGGGCACCACGACGTCGAGGGTGTCGGTCGCGCGCAGCTCGAAGAAGCCCGCTTCGATTCCGATGCGCGGCAGCATCAGGAGCAGCTCCGCCCCGAGCGAGAAGCCCCGGTGCGAGGCACGACACGCGGCCCAGAGCGCGTCGTCGAAGCCACGCGGCGTCGTGTCGGAGGCGAGCGCAGCCGAGAGCGACGTCCAGTCCCTCGTGCCGAGCCGCTCCGCCGCCGCCGCGTAGAACGCGAGCGCGTCCTCCAGGATCACGTGGTCGTGCTCCCAGATCTTCTCGGACGCCGGCTTCTCGACCCCACCGTTCTCGAGGTTCAGGAAGCGGTAGAGCGCCTTCAGCACCACCACCGGGTTCTCCACGAACGCGACTGCGTCGCCCTCGCGCCTCCAGAAGGTTCCGTCGTAGCGGCCGAGGAAGCCCGCCAGCACGTGGGGGCTCGCGAGCAGCTTCTCGATCGGCCGCACCAGCAGCGTGATCTTCTTGCGGAGCACCGGCTGCGCGTCGCGCTCGACCTTCGCGAGCAGCGCGTCGAACGCGGTCTGCACGTCGACGTCCGTCACCACCTTCGCGAGCGAGCCCACCGCCGCGAGATACGACGCCATGAAGCGCGTCGAGGGCTTGAGCATCGCGTCTTGGCCGAGGATCCACTGCAGGAGCCCGTAGTGGACGGGCATGTTCGTCTGCAGGTCGTCGCCGCGCAGCTCGGTGCGGCGCAGGATCTCGGCCAGCCGCTCGAGGTTGTCGCGCCGCGAGTCGCCGTGCGTGACCACGAGCGCGACGTTCGAGTCGTAGGCGCCCGCGAGGTTGTAGAAGACGAACGCGCCCGTGTCGGGGTTGCGCACGCCGATGCCCTGGTCGTCGCGGATCTCGCCTTCGAGCGGCGACGACCACGAGCGGATCATGCCACCCGCGTGCGGCTGCAGCGCGGCGTTGGTCGCGTTGATGCGCACCTCGCCGCCCGCGACGTTGCGCACCTCGCGCGTCGGCTTCGGCACGCGCGGCCCGTGCTGCGCGAGCAGGAGCATCGCCTCGATGAGGCTCTCCACGTAGAAGACGTCGCTCGGATCGGACGGGTTCTCGAAGCGCAGACGGTACGCGAGCTCGGTCACGCGGTGCTCCACCTGGATCCGCGTGTTCATCTCCATGAAGAAGTGTTTCTCGCCCTCGACGATCGCTTCCCAGGTCGAGACGCTGTTCAGCTTCACCGCTTGGCCGAAGGCGGCCGACTCCGCCTCCATTCGCGCGAGCGTGCGGCGATCGGCCTCCAGCACCGCGCGCTTCTTCGCATCCTTCGCGCCTTCGATCTCGACCGCGAGCAGCTCGTCGGTGAGCGAGAGCTCGAGCAGCTTCTGCTCGTGCATCTGCACCGAGCAGTCACGACCGCCGAGCGAGACGCACCACTCGCCGTTGCCGATGAGCTGGATCTCGTTGTGGCGGGTGGTCTCGATGTTGAGCTCGATGAGGAAGTTCCGGTTGCTGCCCGGCGCGATCACCTTGGACTCCGCGAGGATGTCCATGATCGCCGCCGGGACCTCCGCCTCGCTCGACACCACGCGCTGGCCCTTGCCGCCACCGCCGCCGATGTACTTGAAACGGATCCGGCTGCCCGGGTGCTCCTTCCAGATGCCGGCCGCCTGCGCGCGCGCGGTCGCCTGGAGCTCCTCGATCGTCACGAGCTCGAGCGCGCGCTCGTAGCCGAGCTGGAGCAGCGCCTCGGCGTTCTCCTCGACCGGCTTGGTGTCGTCGTAGGCGAACGCGAGCGACTTCTTGCCTGAGTCGGCGGGGTCAGCCGCCGACATCTCCTTCGCGAGCTTCTCGAGCCCCGCGCGATCCTTCACCCGTGCGAGCAGCGCGAGAGCGGAGGGATTGTCGACGCCCGGCGTGACCGAGTTGCCGAGCCGACGCGCGAGCTTCTTGGCTTCGTCCTTCGCGCCCGCGCCGCGCGCCACGTACGACGAGGGGCCGACGAAGATCAGGCCCGCTTCTTCGATGGCCTCGATGAACTCCGCGTCCTCTGCCATGAAGCCGTAGCCGGCGAACACGTGGGTGTAGCCGTGGTCCTTCGCGATCGCGACGATCTCGCGGATGCGCCGCGCCTTCTCTTCCTGGCCGGAGCCCATGTAGTCGGGCACGCGGTGGATGTTCTCCGGAAACCGGAAACCACGAATCTCCGGCGCGAGACAGCGCGGATAGACGATCGAGTCCTTCTCGGAGAGCAGCATGCCGTACTCGGCGATGCCGACCTCGTCGAAGACGTCGATGGCCTCCTTTCGGACGGGGCCGCGGCAGACGATCAAACACTTGATCGACGCGAGCGAGAAGCTCCGAGCCCACTCGGAGGTCGCTTCGTGGAAACGCACGCGCACACGGTCACGATCCAACATCACTCGAACTCCCGCTGCGGGCCGCTCATCGGGCCGGGGACGTACTTGCGGACCAAGAAATCGAGGTTTCGCGCGAGCTCGCGGCGCGAGGTGCCGGGCATCACGACGCTCGACACCGAGCCGAGCGCGAGCGCTTCCTTCGGATTCAGGAGCTCGTCCTCGTAGCGCTTGGAGAGCTGCGCGAGCTTGGCTTCACGCTCGGCCGCCGCTTCGGCCGCCGGCACGCCGCGCGCGATCGCGTCCTTGTAGCCCTTCGCGATGGCGGCGATCTCGTCTTTGTAGACGAACTCGCGCCCCGCCGGTCCCATGACCGCGATGCGCGCGGTGGGCAGGGTGAGAACCACACTCGCGCCCGTGAAATACGAGTTGTAGCTCGCATACGCGCCGCCGAAGGCGTTGCGGATGATGAGGGTGATGCGCGGCACCCGAAGATCGATGATCGAGTCCAGGAGCCGGCGACCTTCGAGGACGATGCCGCCGGACTCCTGATCGCGACCGGGCAAGAATCCCGTGGTGTCTTCGAGGAAGATCATCGGGATGTTGTAGAGGTTGCAGAAGCGGACGAAGCGCGTGCCCTTGCGCGCGGCCGCGATGTCGATCTGCCCCGACGCGACGGCGGAGTTGTTCGCCACGAAGCCGACCACGTGCCCGCCGATGCGCGCGAACGCGGTCACGAGGTTGCGCGCGCGCTGCGGCTGCAGCTCGAAGAACTCGCCGTGATCGCAGATCTGCTGGAGGTAGAGCGTCACGTCGAAGGGCGAGTTCATGCCCGTCGGCGAGTTGAAGGTGCGCCGGAAGAGGATGTCCTCGTCGAGCGTGAAACGATCGATGGAGTCCGAGGTCGGCCAGAAGGGCGGGCTCACGGAGTTGTTGTCCGGCAGGTAGCTGAGCAGACGAAGGGCCGTGCGCAGCGAGCCGAGCTCGTCCGCCGTCACGAGATCCACGACGCCGCTCTGGCCGTGCACGCGCGGACCGCCGAGCTCGTCCGCCGTCACGTCCTCGCCGAGCACCGACTTCACGACGCCCGGACCGGTCAGACCGAAGAACGTGCCTTCGCTCTGGATGAGGAACGAGCCTTGGCGCGGGAGATACGAGCCACCGCCCGCGTTGAACCCGAACATGCACATGATGCTCGGGACCACGCCGCTGATCTTGCGGAGCGCGCAGAACGCCTCGCTGTATCCGTCGAGGCCGCCGACGCCCGCGGGGACGTACGCGCCCGCGGAGTCGTTCATGCCGATGAGCGGGATGCCCTTCTCGGCCGCCATCAAGATCAGGCGCGCGAGCTTCGCGCCGTTGGTGGCGTCCATCGAGCCGGCGCGGAGCGTGAAGTCGTGGCCGTACACCGCGACGTCGCGGCCCTTCACGTTGAGAATGCCGGTGACGAGCGACGCGCCGTCGAGGCCCGGTCCCCAGTTCTGATAGAGGATGTTCGGCTCGGACTCGGTGAGCACCTGAATGCGCTCCCAGACCGTCATGCGCGACTTCACGTGCTGCACGAGCACGCGGTCCGGACCGCCACCGCGCTTGGGCCGCTCTTGCAGCTCACGCCCGAGCGCGAGCGCTTGGTCGTAGGGGCCGTCGCCGGCGTGCATGGAGGGAGCGGGAGGAGCGAGCGGGTTCGACAGCGAGTAGGTGCTCATGAGACTCCTTCGGGCTTCGGACAGCGGCATCAGGCGCGGGCGTGCGTGACGCGCAGAGCGACGCGGCCTCGGCGGCTCGCGCATTCAACCACACTCGACGCACCGCGTCGTGCGTCATAGCCCGCGCCGTCGATTGCGCAAACGTTCGTATTTACTTCGTATTTACAAACGGAAATGCGAACGAGACGGTGTTTGTAACGCCCGATCGCGCCGTCGCGAGCCGCGGCGTGCAGGTCGGGCGCCACGTGCGGCGGTTGGGGCCCCGGAGGGGAACGCGTAGAGTCGGAACGTGCGACGCCTTTGGACATCCGTCGGCGCGACGCTGCTGCTCCTCGTGGGCTGCGCGCAGAGCCACGTCGTGGAGACACGGGATGGAGGGACTCCGGCCCTCCCCGATGCGGGCGTCGATGCGTTCGCGGACGTGGGTGCCCCTCCCGACGTCGGCGGTCCCTTCGTGTGTCGTGGCGAGCTCGGTCACGGCTCGTTCGCCGTGAACCTCGACGGGACGAGCATCGACCTGCCGTACGTGGTCGCGGGGATCGACTCGGGCTTCTGCAACACGCTCCACCTGCGCGCGGGGGACACGCCGACCTTCGATCGCTACGTGCTCGAGCTCGAGGTGAGCGCCGGCGGCGAGGAGCTGCCTTTCGAGCGCACGGGCTACGCGCGGTTCTGGGATCCGAGCCGCGACGCGTGGCCCGACGAGATTCGAGTGAACGTGCGGGTCGAGCGCGTGGACGGCGTGATCGGCGAGTGGAGGCCCGAGAGCGAGTGGCGCGCGCGAGCGACCGTCTCCGCGGCGGACGACCGGATGCTCGTCGAAGGAGTCGCCACCGACGCGCCGTACTGCCCCGACTTCCCACGCTGCCTGATCTGAGCTGCGCTCAGATGGGCGCACGCCGCGCCGCGAGCAGCGCGCGCTCCACCTCGTCCCACGGCTGCGGCTCGTCGTCGCGCGCGATCAGCTCCACGCGGCTCTCGCCTCGATACGCGATCGGGCGAACGCGCAGCCCGTCGCCGCTGCGGTTGAACGCGAGGTACGGGACGTCGCCCGAGGCGGGACCACTCGAGACGCGCAGCACGCCTTTCGCGCGCGCGGGCAGATCGCGTCGACGAAAGAGCGCCACGAGCGCGTCCTCGTCGAAGACCTCGTCGCGGTGAAAGACCCATCCACACGTCGCGTGCCCGAACCCCTCCGACGCGAGCCGCAGCGGAGCGCCGAGCACAGGCTCCGGCAGGGTCTCGGGAACGTGGTCGTGAGCGTGGTCGTGGTCGATCCGTGAGAAGAAACGCCGCGTCGAGGATCGACGCCTCGACGGGCGAATGCG
>CALJLK010000265.1 GCA_937982655.1 uncultured Sandaracinus sp. | reverse complement strand
CAGTTGCAGCCACAGCCGCCTCCGCCGCTCGCGCCCGGATCGAGCCCCGCCTCGTGCGCGCCCCGCACGTGCGCGTCGAAGGCCTCGCCTTCGGGATCGGTCGACTCCGCCATCGCCGGATGTGCGAGGAGCTCGCGCTCCCAAGGCTGCACCGTCGCGCAGCCGCCGAGCGCCAGCACCGCGGCCGACGACGCGACGAGCCACACGCGCGCTCCGAACGCGGCCCGCCGAGCCACACGATCGCTCGCGCATACCGAACGATCCGTCGAACGCACGAACGTCACGGCACGCCTCCATCGCCACCGAGGACCGCGGCGTCGCGAGGAACCGCCGCGCTCCCGAGCCACGCGATCAACGCCGCGCAGCCTTCGTCGTCGGGCTCGGTCCAGACCTCGCCACCGCCGTGCCACACCCCGCCGCGCCGAAGGGCGAGCGGCTTGCGCACCACCAACGCGTCGTGCGGCGCGACCCCGATCGCGAAGGCGGCCGTGCGGCGCGCGTTGGCGTCGAGCTCGATCGCGTCGAGCGGCTCGTCGAGGTGCGTGCGCGCGGGATCGCGACGGTACTGCCCCGGCGCGAAGAGCGCGTAGGGTCGCTCCGCGCGCCCGTGACATCCGCCGGATGCGCAATCGCGCGTGAGGTACGGCTGCACCTCTTCGACGAAGCGCGCGAGATCGCCGTTCGGCAGCGGCTCGCTGCCCGACGCGGGCCCCGCACACGCCGTCGCGAGCACCGACACGAGGGGGAGCACGTGCGCCGTCCTCATGGCGTCGCCTCCGGCAAGGCGTGGAACGCGCCCGCCTCGATCCAACGCACGAACCTCCGCAGCGTCGGCGCGTCGATCGTCGGATGCGCTCGCGGCGCTCCCGGCGCCTCGAGCTCCTCGCCGAGCAAGAGCTCGATCAGCGGGCTGCGGCGCGCGCGGAAGGTGCCCGCATCGACGCGCGCGAAGAGCGCCTCGTACGCACGCGGGAAGCGCTCGCCTTCGCCCACCAAGGGCACGCTCGACGCCGCGTCGTGGCACTCGACGCAGGCCGTCAGCGCCGGCTTCACGAGCGCGCGGAAGTCGCTCCGCTCGCCCTCGCCGATCACCACTGGATCGAGCGGCCTCCGTCGATCGCGATCGCGATAGGTCGAGAGCGTGAGGCTCGCGGAGCTGATCGCGTCCGGCGCGGGCGCGCTCGCGTCGGAGGCGCGTCCGCTCGCGGCGCCGTGACAGCCCGCGCACGCGCTCGCGTAGGTCGCGAGGTTGGTCCCTCCGGGAACGCGCTCCGCGCCCTCCGCGAAGTACCAACGATCGAGCGCCTCCCCGACCTCCATCCCGCGCGCGTCGAGGAACGAGAGCCGCAGCGGCGTGCGCGCCGGCACGTCGAGGTACGCCGAACGATCGGCGGGCAGCGCGAGCTCCGCGAGCACCCGCGTCGGCAGCGCGCCACCGAGCCCGAACGACGCGTCGTCACCGGGCGCACGCACGAGCGCGGTGGTGATCCGGAGCTCGCGGATCTCGTCGCGCAGCTCCCGCACCCCATGCGGCGCCGCGCGCGCGTAGAGGGTCTCGAGCACCGCGACGTCGCGTAGCACCAGCACCCCGCGGTCGTACGCGGGCTCCACCACCGGTGGGTGCGCGTCGTCCTCCAGAGGTCGCCGCGCGATCGCGGTCGCGGCACGGATCGTCCGACCGGGCAGGCGCAGCCACGGATCGACGCGCGCGCGGGGCCCGCCCATCGCGTCCTCGATCGTCACGCGCACGAGCGCGCCGTCGCCGTCGTCCTCCCGCCGCGTCACGAGCGCGCTTCCGTCCGGCAGCGGCTGCGGATCCCGCCAACGCGCCTCCTCGTCGAGCACCACCAGCGGCGCACGAAGCCCGCTCGCGCTCGGCGCCTCGCCCGGTCGCGTCGCGGGGCCGAGCGCTCGATCGAGGATCGCGAGCGCGCCCGAATCGTCGAGCACCTCTGCGTCGTCGAGCAACGTGAGGAGCTGTCGACCGTCCGGCAGATCGCGCGCGACGTGCGGCGCCCGTGGCGCGACCGAGGCCCCGAACTGCACGTGGTACTCGGGCTCGCCGTGGTGCGTATCGTCGTGGCAGAGCGGGAAACGAAAGAGCACCCCCTCCGACCCGAGCGGCCCCGCGCGCCGCGTCGCGAAGCCCACCATGCCGCGCGTCTTGCCGCTCGCGAGCACTGCCGGCACGACCTCCGGCGCGGGCGTGAAGGTCAGGCGCTCGAGCCGCCCCGCGTCGTCGATCGCGACGAGCTCGGGTGCCATCCCCGGACCGTCGGCCGCGCGCTCCGCGTGTCCATCCCACGCCGCGATCACGCGACCGTCCGGACCGAACACCGGATCGACGAGCGAGCCCTCCGCCTGCGCGAAGAGCCGTCCGTCGCTTCCGTCGACCCCGATCGCGTAGAGCGAAAAGCGCGCCTCGCTCGCGCGTCGCATCGCGAAGACCACGCGCGTCGCGTCGTGCGAAAGCGCGAGCCCGCGGATCTCCACCGGCCCCTCCGGGTGCAGCGCAGCGCTCAGGTTTCGAGGCTCGCCCGGGGTCGGATAGCCAGCGACGAAGACGTCGCTCCCGAGCGGCCCCTCTTCGATCCGAAAGGGCGCGCGTGTGTGCGAGGGCCCGGTGACGAAGAGCACCCCCTCGATCGCTCCGTCGACCTCCACGACCTCGCGCTCCGCTTCGATCCAGCGCATCCAACGCTGCAGCGCGGGCGCCGCGCGTGGATCGTCCGGCGGCGCCTCGGGAAAGAAGGTGCTCAGGTCGCCGCGGTGCACCATCCCGCCGTCCGCTTCACCGAGCGTCTTGCGCACGATCCGCGAACGCCACGGGTCGTCGCTCCAGAGGTCGACGTGCTTGCGCATCGTCCGGCGCGCGGCGCGGATCTGCGCGGGGGAGAAGCGCGCGTCGCCTTCGTCCGCCGTCTCGCGCACCGTCTCGCGGACTGGGATCGCGGTGAAGGCGAGGTCGCCGGCGGAGTGGCAGCCTCCGCGCGCGCAGCGATCCATCAGGTCCGGCAGCACCGCGCGACCGAAGCGCCGCTCCTCCCGCGTGAGCGCGCCGTCCTCGCCGCCCGCCTCGCCCGCCGCGCGCAGCGATCGAATCCACCGCACGATCGACGCGAGCTCCGGATCGTCGGTCCCGCGAAAGAGCGCACCGCCCGCGTGGGGCCCGCCACCCGCCCAGCTCGGCAGCGGCACCCGGACGAGCGACGATTGCCACGGCGCCTCCGTGCTCACGCGCTCGACGAGCAGCTCCCGCGCCTCGCTCGGCTCCGCGATGCGACCGCGTGCGTCGAGGCGCACGAAGAAGCCCTCGACCCCCGGCCAGTCGTCGCCCTCCGCGACGCCGTGGCACGCGGCCGAGGCACACCGCCCTTCCACGAGCGGGAGCACCTCGGCTTCGAAGTCCGAAGCGTCACACGCGAAGAAGACCACGAGGGCGAGTCGCCACACGTCCTGAGGGTTGGCCGCGACGCGAGGGCTTCGTTTGATCGAGCGCAAGCGCCTTCACGAACCTGATCTGGATCAGCTCGTGGGGGAGGCGCGCGAGCGATGCTCGGCTCATGGCTCGAGCGTTCGGGGGCTCCCCTGCGGTGCGATCCGTCGCGATGCGATCGGTGGTGCTGCGGGCGTTCGTACACGTCCACCGCGTGCGCGCCCATCGAACGTGCACCGATCGACGACATCCGCCGGCGCTTCCGGCGGGCCGCGAGAAGCTCACGCTCCTGCACGTGGTCCGTCGTGCCGTCGACGACCCCGACGATCGCGCCGCTCCCCGCGGCCCGCTCCGCACCCTCGTGGCGCTCCTCCTCTCCGCCTTCGTGCTCGTCGCCTGTAGCGGCGAAGAGCGCGCGTGGGAGCGCGTCCACCACGAGCCCGGCGCCGCGCTGCTCGCGATCGCGCACACGAACCTCGGCACCTTCGCGGTAGGCGCGGACGACGGCACGAGCGCGACCGTGCTGCACGCCGAAGGCGGCGACTTCGCCCGCGTCGCGGTCGACGTCCGCGGCACCCTCTGGTGGGTCGCCGAAGCCGCGGACGGAAGCGTCGCGCTCGTCGGCGAAGGCCCGACCGTCCTCCGCACCACCGACGAAGCGTGGCGCACCGCCGAGCGATGGCGCGCCGAGCCCGTCGAAGGCGCGGAGGGCACGACGCTCTACGGCGTCTGGGAAGGCACGAACGAACGTTTCGCAGTCGGCGGCGACGTGCTGCGCGAAGAGGCGCGCGGCGTGTTGCTCCGCCGCGACGCGTCCGGAGGGTGGGCGCCCGATCCACGCGTCGCGAGCGAGCACCTCGAAGGCGCGCTCTTCAAGGTCTGGGGCCGCGCGGACGACCACGTCTGGGTGGTCGGCGAACGGGGCCTCGTCCTGCACTTCGACGGCACCGACTGGACCCGCGTCGCCTCGCCGGTGCGCACACGCCTGCTCACCGTGCACGGCGCGGAAGACGGTGCGCCGATCGTGGTCGGCGGCGCCTCCAACGGCGTCCTCCTCGAGCACGAAGCGGGCGCGCTCGTCGAGCACAGCCCCGAGTGGATGCCCACACTCTCCGGCGTCTTCGTGCGCGGCGGACGTGCGGTCGTCGTCGGCTCGGACGGCGTCGTCCTCCACCGCGCGCGCGGCGAATGGCTGCTCGACGAGACGACGACCGCGACGATCGACTTCCACGCTGTCGCGCTCCGCTCCGACGACACGATTTGGGCGGTGGGCGGCAACCTCACCTCGCCCGCGTTGGACGGGGGCGAGGTCTGGGCGTGGCGATGATCGCACCTCCTCGAGCAAGATCGAACGAGCCCCTTGATCGCGCGCAATCGCGCCTCGCCGTCGTGCACTCGTCCCGTGCGCGACCAGCCCACGCGCGCGAGCCTCCGTGCGTGTACGTCGTCTTCAAAGAGCTCCGCTTCGAGGCCGCGCATCGGCTCCCGCACGTGCCCGCCGATCACCCCTGCGCGCGCCTGCACGGGCACTCCTACCTCGTGCGCGTCGAGGTCCGCGGCGAGCTCGACCCGAAGCTCGGCTGGGTGATCGACTTCGCGCGCATCACGGAGGCGTGCGCGCCGATCGTGAGCGCGCTCGATCACCGCGAGCTCAACGAGGTGCCCGGGCTCGAGAACCCGACCTCGGAGCACCTGGCGGCGTGGATCTGGACCCGCCTCGCGCCGTGGTTGCCGGGCCTCGATCGCGTCGAGGTGCGCGAGACGGCGACCTCGGGATGCTCCTACCGAGGCATGCCGACGAACGGCGCCGCGCGGCGCGAAGCCGACGTCACTCCCGCCACGCCCGGTGGAACCAGCGACTGATCGCGATCGACACCGACGGCCCGACCTGCGCGGCGTTCGCCGACGCGTGGGGGAAGAGCGCGTCGACCGCGACCACGACCGTGAGCTCGACGGTCGGGAAGCGCAGGTAGCGCGAGTAGAACGCGCCCACCGTCGTGCGATGCCCACGGCTGTGCGGCACCGCGGCTCCGTCCTGCTCGGTCGTGCCGTTCCAGGAGAAGCCCACGAACGCGCCGCCCGCCGTGAAGAGGCTCGGCACGTACGACCACGAGAGGCGGGCGTCGAAGATCTCGCCGAGCGCGATGCGCCGCGCGGGCCCTTCGTTCACCTCGACCTCGCGCGCGAACGCATGCCGCCACCCGAGGGTGAGCGAGAGCGAGTGCTCGAGCGTGAGGAACGAGGTGATGCGCGTACCGAGCGCGAGCGAGAACGCGCCGGTGCCCGTCACGTCGGCGCCGAGTCGATCTTTCGCGTCGTCGGGAGCGCGGCCGGTCGGCGCGCCCACCGTTGCGAAGAGATCGACGAAGGGCACGTAGCTCTCCGCGTCGGCGCGCTCGAAGCCACGCATCGACCCGCGCACCGCCATGGCGCGCAGCGAGACCGCCGCGTCGCCGAGCCCGACGCGCGTCGAGCGCTCGTCTCCGTAGCGCCGATGTTGCAGCCGCACCGGCGCCGCCACCGCGAGCAAGAGACGTCGATCCGCGAGGCGAACGCCGCCACTGAGCGCGAGCACGAGATCGTCGAGGCTCGCGTGGGTGCCGTGCATCGCGCCCTCCGAGTCGTAGCTCGCGAGCGCGCGTGTGTAGGTGAGCGAGGTCGTGAGCCCGCCGTCGTGGCAAGGGCCGACGAGCCCGACCTCGCCGCTGCCGGTCCCGGCGCAGCACGCCTGGGCGGCGACCTCCGACGTGACGCCGAGCAGCGCCGCCGAGACCAGGCCGCCCAGCATCACGACTCGGAGTGCAGCGAGTCGGAACCTCGCGCGCGAAAGCACCGAGAGCCCATGCGCCGCGAGCCGCACCCTCCGCCGCCGCGCGACGAGCCCGAGCTGGGTCACACGAGAGAGCCGACGCAAGCCGCGTCGTCGCGCGACCACGCCGTACTGCTGCGCCGCGCGGTCCATGTCAGCGCACCTCGACGGGCACCACGAAGACCTCGTCTCCGTGTCCGGTCGTCAGATACACCGTGAGCTCCCAATAGCCGCTCATCGAGAAGTGGACCTCCATCTCGAAATCCGGACCTCCGAGCGGCGTGATGGTCACCGGGCTCGGCGATCCGTGCCCGTGCGCGGGCATCCACGGCTCCACCCGCATCACGGGCGCGCCGTGCATGCCGCCTCCGTCGTGCTCACCGGACGCGGGCGCGAAGTGCGCGGCGAACCGATGCATGCCCACGCGCGGCGCACCTTCCGGCTCGAACGTGCCGAGCATCGCGCCCGATTCGCTGACCACCTCGACCGGCTCCGCCGTCTCGCTGCTGCCGCAGCCCATCGCCAGCGCCAACCCGAGACCCATCACCGCCATCGTGCTCATTCGTCGCATGTCGACCTCCGATGCAGAGCAGCATGGGCGTCGATCTCCGCGCGCGGCTGTGGCGATACGTCGCAGCGCGCGCCGCGCATGATCCAGATCAGGTCGCGCTCGTCGGAGCCGCCGCGTGTGCGTCGTCGCGGCTTCGCGCGAGCGGGCCCGTGAGCCGACCGTCTTCCATCTCGTAGACCACGTCGAAGACGTCCATCGCGCGGTGGTCGTGCGTGACCACCAGCACCGCCGCGCCTTGCTCGTGCGCCACGCGCCTCAAGAGCTCCATCACCGCGCGACCGCGCTCCTTGTCGAGCGCCGCCGTCGGCTCGTCCGCGAGGACCAGCGCCGGTCGATTCGCGAGCGCGCGCGCGATCGCCACGCGCTGCTGCTCGCCGCCGCTCAGCTCCTCCGGGTACGCCTTGGCGCGATGACCGACGTCGAGGTACGCGAGCAGCTCCTCCGCGCGCGCCCGTGGATCGCGCTGACCGCCGATGCGCGCCGCGATCTCCACGTTCTCCCGCGCGCTCAAGAACGAGACCAAGTTCGCCTTCTGGAACACGAACCCGAGGTGGCTCCGACGCAGCTCCGCGAGATCCGCCACCGCGAGCCCATCCCGCGCCACCACCCGATCGCGGAAGTGGATCACCCCTTCGTCGGGCAACTGCACGAGCCCGAGCGCCTTGACCAACGTCGACTTGCCGGAGCCGCTCGGCCCGAGCAGCGCCGCGATCACGCCGTCGTCGAGCGCGATGCTCACGCCGTCGAGCGCGCGCACCGCCGCCTCGCCACGACCGAAGCGTTTGACCAGACCTTCTCCTCGGACGCTGACGCTCATCCTTCGAGCACCTTTCCGGCGTCGACCCGCATCGCGTGCGCGACGCCGAGCAAGCTCGCGCCCGTGGTCACCACGAAGATCACGACCGGCGCGAGGAAGCGGATCTCGTCCGTCAGCACCACGCGCCGAGGGAACGTCGGGTAGAGCATCGCGCCGATCCCCACCGCGACGAGGTACGCGAGCAGCCCGAGCAGCCACGCCTGTTGGAGCACCAGCCCCGCGATGGTCGGCCGCCGTGCGCCGAGGAGCTTGAGCACCGCGATGTCGTGCGTCTTCTCCACCGCGAGCGTGTAGAGGACCATCATCACGACCACCATCGCGGTCAGCGTGAGGATCACGGTGAAGAGCCCGATCTGCAGCTTCGCGCGGCCCACCACCGAGTCGAGCAGCACCTGCTCCTGCGCGGGGGTCGAGAGCACCCGCACGTCGGGCCAGCCCGCGAGGCGCGCCTCGACCTCCGTCGGTGACGCGTCGGGTGCCACGTCGACGAGCACCGCGTGCAGCGGCGGCTCGGGGAGCACCGGCGCGCGCCAGCGCGGATCGATCGCGAGCTCGGAGAGCCACGGCTGACTTCGACCGAGCTCGGTCCCGAGCAGCCGCGCGCGCGCTCGCTCGCGTTCGAGCCGCAGCGCCTCGTCGGGGCTCGCGTCCACCACCGAATGCCAATCCGCGATCGACAAGAACGCCACCGCGTCGCCCGCGGAGGTCAGCGTGTCGCGCGTCACCCCCACGACCTCCAGCGACTCGTCGCCCAGCGGCAGCACGTCGCCCAGATCGAGCCCGAGCGTGCGATCGACGATCAGCTCGCCACGCCCGCGCGAGAGCTCGCGCCCTCGCTCGAGCGGCAGCTCCGCGCCCCGATCGTCGGGCCACGAGAGTCCCACCAGCGCGAGCCGCAGCGTCCGCCCTTCGTGCTCGCGCTGCACGATCGCGTAGGTGTAGCCCCGTGCGCGCGCGACCCCGGGCACCACCGCCGCGCGCCGCACGAGCGAGGGATCGAGCCGCGAAGCCTCCGCGAAGGGCCCGAGCGTGTCGCGCTGCACGACCCAGAGGTCCGCGCCCATCGTGCGCGTGAGGATCTTCGCGTCGTCCACCATGCCCGCGTAGATGCCCTGCATCGCGATCACGACCGCGAAGAGCAGCGCGAGCCCCGCCGCCGTTCCGACGAAGCGCGGCAGATGACGTCGCACGTCGCGCAGCGCGAGGTTCACGGCTGCTCCTTCCAGGTGCGGCCTTCGACGAGCCGACCGCCCACGCCCGGCGCGCGGAGCAGACGCGTGCCCGCCTCCACGCCCTCGTCGACTCCGACGAGATCGGCGCCCACCCCGCGGATCGTCAGGCGACGCCGCACGATCCTTCCGTCTTCGTCGACGTGCACGAAGGCGCCTTCGCCGTCGCGCGCGAGAAAGTCCTCCGGCACCTGCGCGACGTCGTCGTGCCGCGTGGTCTCGATCCACACGTCCGCGCGTTGCCCGATCGCGAAGCGCCCGAGCGGCTCCGTCAGCTCGACGTCCACGAGCAGCTCGTGGGTCTGACGATCCGCCTCCCAACCGACCCGCGACACCCGACCCGCGATCGGCGCCTCGCGCCCCGGCAGCCGAATCTGCGCCACCAGACCTTCGCGCAAACGCGGCAAGGTCGTCTCGTCCACCCATGCACGAACACGCACCTCCTCGGTGTCCACGAGGCGCAGCACTTCGCTGCCCACCGTGACGGTGTCGCCCGGCTCGCGCAGCCGCCGCGTGACGAGACCGTCGAAGGGCGCGAGCAGGGTCGCGCGCAAGACCGTCACGCGCCGCTGCTCCGCGCTCCCGCTCGCGACCTCGATCCCTCGCGTGGCCTCCGCGCGCTGCGCGAGCACACGATCGAGATCCGCGCGTAGGAGCCGCGCCTGATCGTCCGCGAGATCGAGCTCGTGGCTCGCGACGGCGCCCGAGCCGACGAGTGGTCGCAGCCGATCGAGCTCTCGCTGCGCGGCCTCGAGCGCGGTGCGCACGCGCCGCTCTTCTGCGGCCAGCCGCGTCAACGAGGTGCGCGCCGCCGAGACGCCCATCGAGGCCGTGCGCAGCTCCGCCTCGATCTGCTCCGGCGCGAGCCGCGCGAGCTCCTGCCCGAGCGTCACCCGCGTGCCCTCCTCGACCAGCACCTCGCTGAGCCGCCCGACGAGATCGAAGCCGAGCTGAGCCTCACGATCGCTCTCGATCGTGCCGCGTCCGTAGACCTGCTCCACCACGTCACCGCGCTCGACCACGTGCGTGAGCACCGGCAGCGGACGGAGCAGGCGCGCCCACACGACGACGCCCACGACCGCCAGGACGACGAGCGCCAGCACGATTCGACCGCGGGCGGCGCGCAGTCGGTCCCGGAGCGACGCGGTTCTCTCGGACATGCCCCGAGGATGGATCCGCGCCATGGAACTCGCAAGTGAACGTTTACTTACTACGACCCGCTGCTACGATCCGCGCATGACCGCACGGCTCCCGACCGACGTCCGCCGCTTGCAGATCGCCGACGCCGCGCTCGCGCTCGTGGCCCGCGACGGCATCGCGGCCCTGACGACCAGCACCCTCGCGCGCGCGGTCGGCATCACCCCGGGCGCGCTCTTCCGTCACTTCGCGTCGCTCGACGCGATCCTCGAGGCGGTCGCCGCCCGGGCGGACGAGCTCCTCCGCGCGTCCCTTCCATCGCGGGAGCTCCCGCCGCTCGAGCGGCTCGACGCGTTCGTGGTGGCACGCCTCGCCTTGGCCCGGAGCGAGCGCGCGATCCCCCGCCTCGTGCTCTCGGAGCAGTTCACGCGCGCGCTCCCCGAAGCCGCGCGTCGCAAGCTGCGTGCGGGCGTGCGGGCTTCCCGCGACTTCGTGCGTGACACCTTGGCGGAGGCGCGCGACGAGGGGCTCGTGCGCGACGACCTTCCACCCGAAGCGCTCGCGCTGGTCGTCCTCGGAACGATGCAGATGAGCCTGCTCGAGCCGACGATCGGCCGCGAGCGCACCGACGTGCGCGACGTGCTCCGCACCCTGCTCGCGCCGATCCCATCGCGACCCACGCGGAAGTGAGAGCTCCCGGATGCTCGAGAGGCCGCGTGTGGTCGAGCTCCGAGCGAGTCGAACCACGGGAGCCGCGAGCTCGCACCGTCGAGCTCCGCATGGTCGAGCACCGCGTGGTCGAGCACCGCGTGGTCGAGCTCCGCATGGTCGAGCACCGCACGGTTGAGCTCCACGCGTGCATCCCTCAGAGTCGCCGCGATGTCGCCTCGCCGCTTCGCCCTCGGCGCCAGCGTCGCGGCCGTGGTGGCCGCGAGCCTCGGCGCGTGGCTCCGCTTCTACTACGCGGGCCTCGTGTCGCTGCCCCTCGACGCGCCCGACTGGCGGCACGCGCACTCGCACGCGGGCGTCTACGCCGTCCTCTTTCCGCTCACGTGGCTCGCGTGGCGTCGCGTGGGTCTCCCGGTGCCGGGCCCTCGCACCACCGCGCTCTACCTCGTCGCGTGCGGCGTGGCGACGGTGACCTTCGCGCTCGGCGGCTACGCCCTCCCGTCCATCGTCGCATCCACCGTGGTCGGCGCGATCTGGCTCTTCACCGCGTGGTCCGCGCGTGGCGTCGTGCGCGCTCGTCGCGACGCGCTCCGCCTCGCGCCGATCGCGATCGTGCTCGGCACCGCGTTCATCCCCGCGATCGCGGTCAGCACGCGCCGCGATCCCGCGCTCGCGAACGGGCTCGTGCACGCGTTCCTCTCGATCCTCTTCTTCCTCGTGGTGGTTCCCGCGGCGCTTGCACGGCTCGCGTCGCGCACGCCCGCAGACACCACGGACACCACAGACTCCACGGACGCCAACACCACGGACAGCACGCACGAACGCGCGTCTTCACGCGTCGATCACGCGCTCTCCGACGCGCGCGTCTTCGGACCGCTCGGCCTCGTGGCCGCGCTCCACCTCGGTCCGCTGCCAAACCTCGCCGGCGCGATCGCGCTCGCGCTCTACGGCTTCGTCGTCGCGTACGCCGCGCGCCGTGCGCCGCGCTGGCCCCGCGCGCTCTGGCTCGCCTTCGCGCTCGGCGGCCTCGCGATGCTCGCGTTCCCGAGCGGCCCTCCGCACGCGCTCGCGGTCGCGGGCTTGCACTTCTTGTTGCTCGGTCCCGTCTTCGTCTCGCTCGCGGACGCCCGCGGTCTGCCGAGCCTCGTCGCGGGCGGCAGCGCGCTCGCGATGGGCGCGGTCCTCGTGGTCGACGTCGTGCTCCCCACCGCGATCCTCGGTGTCCACGCCCACACCCTCGCGGGCGCGCTCGGGATCGGGTGGGCGATCGCCGCCGTCGTGAGCCTTCGTTCGTGAGCCTTCGTTCGTGAGCCTTCGTTCGTGAGCCTTCGTTCGTGAGCCTTCGTTCGTGAACCTTCGTTCGTGAACCTTCGTTCGTGAGCCGACGTTCGTGAGCCTCATGCCGCGTGGACACGCTCCGCCGCGCCGATTCCGCTCGACAGACAATCCGGCACGCCCACCCCGTCGTACGCGTTGCCGGCCAGCTCGACTCCGAAACGTCGCGCGCGTGTCCGCGCCTCCGCCACGCGCTCGCGATGACCGGGCGCGTACACCGGCAGCGCGCCGTTCCGACGCCGCGCCCGCACGAGCCGCGGCTTCGCGGTGATGCCGAGGAAACGATGCACCTCTTCGCTCGCGGTCTGAACGAGCTCCGGCGTGCTCTCTCCCCGGTTGACCACGCAGCGCAGCAGCACGCCGTCGTCCGGCGCGCGCCCGCTCCATTTGCGGCTCGACCACGTGCACGCGACGAGCGGCCGACCGAGGGCGGGATCGACCACGAAGCCCGTGCCGTCGAGCGTGTGCATCACGTCGTCGCGCGCGTAGCCGAGCGAGACCACCGACACGTCGGTCGAACGAATGCCCGCGAGCTCGTCGCCGAGCGCCGGGTCGAGCGGCGCGAGCAGACGACGCGCCTCCCGCGCCGGGCACGCGAGCACGAGCTCACGCGCCGCCACCGGACCTTCCGAGGTGTAGAGCGTGGTCGGCGCGCCGGGCCGCGCGGGTCGGATCGACTCGACCTCCACCCCGAGCCGCACGCTCGACGCGACCTCCGCCGCGAGCCGCTCCACGAGCGTCTGCATGCCGCCCCGAAAGCTCACGAGCCCCGGCCCGGCGGGCGCGCGCGGCGCGAGCAGGAGCGCCACCCCGACGCTGCCGTAGCGACGCTCGAGATCCGCGAGCTTCGGCATCGTCTCCTGCAGCCCGAGCTCCGCGATCGACGTGCCGTACACGCCGCGCATCATCGGCTCGAACACACGCTCCGCGAGCTCGCGCCCGAAGCGCCGCACCACGAAGCGCGCCACGGTGTCCGCGCGCGCGCTGTGCCGCACGAAGGGCTCCGCGAAGAGCCGCAGCTTCGCCGACCAGCTCAGCAGCGGTGAACGCAGCAGCTCCACGATCGCGCGTCGCTCGAAGCGGAAGAGGCTCGTCGGGATCGGATCGAGCCGCAGCGCCTCGCGCTCGCTCCGCGCGACGTACGCCACACGTTTTCCCTCGCCGCCGGTGACGAGCTCGCTCTGCATGCCGAGCCGCTCGAGCACCTCGCGCATCCCCGGCTTGCTCGCGAGCAAGCCGTCGGGACCGTGCTCGAGCACCCAACCCTGCTGGCCTCCGAGCCGCTCCGACTCCACCAGCCCGCCGAGCCGCGACGAGCGTTCGAGCAAGACGACGTCCTGCCCTCGCTCGCGAAGTCGCCACGCGGCCGCGAGCCCGGCGACACCTCCGCCGACCACCACGACCGGCGCGCTCACGACGCCTTCCTCCGCGGCTGATACGTGCACGACGGATCCTCCGCCAGCACGTCGCCCGTCACCGCGTGCGCGCGCGCTCGCGATCCGCCGCAGACCTTGCGGAACTCGCAGCGACCACACTTGCCGCCGAGCTGGTCGGTGTCGCGCAACGCCTTGAAGAGCGGGCTCTCGCGGTAGGTCCGGCTCAGCCCCTCCATGCGCACGTTGCCCGCCACGATCGGCAAGAAGCCGCTCGGCTGGATCTCCCCCACGTGCGAGACGAAGACCACGCCTTGGCCGTCGTTCACGCCGCGCGGCGAGCGACCGATCCCGTCGCTGAGGCTGGGCGGCAGCTCGGTCGACTCGGAGGGAGCCTCCGCCAGCTTCACGCTGGTGGAAAGCCGGGGCGACCTCTGGAGGGAACGCAAGCCCACGATGTCGTCGCGCTGGTGCTTCTTCTGAAGCAGCACGCGCCGAAACTGCGGCGCCGCCGTCGTCTTCACGTCGAAGGGCGAGCGTCGCACCAACACCTCGAGCCATTCGAGCACGCTCTCGACCGCCTCGGCCGAGAGCGGCGTCATCCCCGTCGCTCGCCCCGTCGGAACCACGAAGAAGACGCTCCAGAGCTCGATGTCGAGCGCGGCGAGCTGCGTCGCGAGCAGCGGGAGCTCGTCGAGGTTCTCGGGGCACACGCTCGTGTTCACCTGCGTGGTGAGCCCGAGCTCGCGCGCGTCGCAGAGGATCGAGTGGGAGCGCGCCCACGAGCCGACCACGCCGCGGAACCGATCGTGGGTGGCCGCCTTCGATCCGTCGACGCTGATCGCGAGGCGCGCGAGGCCGACCTTCCGCAGCTCCGCGAGCCAGTCGCGGGTCACGAGCGGGGTCGCGCTCGGCGTGAGCGCCATGCGGATCCCGAGCCCCGCGCCGTACTCCACGAGCTCCACGAGGTCGGGCCGCTTCGCCGGATCGCCGCCGGTGAGCACCACGAGCTTGGTCCCGAGCGCCGCGGCCTCCCGGAGCAACGCGCGCCCCTCCGCCGTCGTCAGCTCGCGCGGATCACGGCTGGGCACCGCGCACGCGCGGCAGTGCTTGCACGCGAGGTCGCAGGCACGAGTCGTCTCCCAGAAGAGGATGAAGGGCGACTCGTCGAAGGAAGGCATCGCGTGGGGGCGCGTCGCGGGGCGCGTGGAGCCGGGGAGCATGGGACCTCGCTTTCGACCTCGATCGTGGGGTGCGCGGTCCCGAGCGGAAATGACATCGATCATCTCACCGAAAGAATCTGCGCTGCGACCCCCGATCGATTGCGCGAGGCCAATCGGTGACACGCCTTGACCGTGCGATGACGGCGACCGTTCTCCTCACCCTCCAATCTGGCCTACATGTTTCCCACCTCGCGCCGTGTCCTCCTCGTTCAACCGAAGTTCCCGCTGACCTACTGGGGCATGCAGCACGGCCTCGCGGTGGTCGGCCGATCCGTCTCGCTGCCTCCGCTCGGTCTGCTCACCGTCGCGGCCTCGCTCCCGGACGACCTCGAGCTGCGCCTCGTCGATCTCAACGCGCAGGAGCTCCACGACTTCGACATCCTCTCCTCCGACGTGGTGCTCGTGGGCGGCATGTTGGTGCAGGCCCCCTCGATCCGAGACGTGGTCGCGCGCTGCCGACGGCTCAAGCGCCGCGTGGTGGTCGGAGGGCCCGCCCCCACGAGCTGTCCCGAGCTCTTCGAGGACGCGACGGCCATCTTTCAGGGCGAGATCGAGGCGCGCGAAGCGCTCCTCCTCGACGTCGTCCTCGGGCGCCGCGAGGGGCTCGTGAAACCGGGGCCCTACCCGAAGATCACCCAGGCGAAGATCCCTCGCTACGACCTGCTCGATCTCTCGCTCTACGGCTCGATGAGCCTCCAGTACTCGCGCGGCTGCCCCTACCACTGCGAGTTCTGCGACGTCGTCGAGCTCTTCGGGCGCGTGCCCCGCGTGAAGGATCCCGCGCAGGTCCTCGCCGAGCTCGATGCGCTCCGCGCCACCGGATACGAGGGCAGCGTCTTCTTCGTCGACGACAACTTCATCGGGAACAAGCGCGCGGTTCGCGAGCTGATCCCCGAATTGATCGACTGGCAGACGCGGAGCGGACGACCCTTCGACTTCTACACCGAAGCGAGCGTGAACCTCGCCTCCGATCCGGAGCTCCTCGACGGAATGGTCGAAGCCGGCTTCAGCGCGGTCTTCCTCGGCATCGAGACCCCCTCGGAGGGATCCCTCGCGCGCGCCGGCAAGGCGCAGAACCTCAGGCTCGATCTCCGCGACGCGATCGACACCCTCACGCGAGGCGGGCTCGAGGTGATGGGCGGCTTCATCGTCGGAATGGACGGCGAAGCGGAGGGGGATCTCGACGTCCACCGCACGTTCTTGAAGGACGCCCCCATCCCGATGGCGATGGCCGGTCTGCTCACCGCGCTGCCGGGGACGCGGCTCGCCAAGCGCCTCGAGAAGGAAGGTCGCCTTCGCACGGAGAGCGGCGGCGATCAGTTCGGCCGCCCGAACTTCGATCCCGAAGGCGACGAGCTCGAGCTCCTCGAACGCTACGCGTCGTTGCTCGAAGAGCTCTACTCCGCCGACGCGTACTACGGCCGCCTGCGCGCCCACCTTCGCCTCGCGCCTCCACCGCGTCATCCCGGCTGGCCGAACGCGCGCGACCTGCACGACCTCGCGTGTGGCGTCGCCTACTTCGCGCGCACCCCGCGCGGGCGACACTTCTTCTCCCTGGCGTTCGAGACGCTCCGCCGTCGCCCCGCGCAGCTCAAATGGGTCGTGGTCAAAGCGATCCTCGGCGAGCACCTCATCCGCTACACCCACGAAGACGTGCTGCCCCGGCTGCGCGAGGCGATCGCGGAGGTGCGCCGAGAGCGCGAGAGCACACACGAAGACGCACGCGCGATCGCGTGAGCACGCAGCGCCCTCGTGAACGACGCGCTCGTGGTCGTGGTCGTGAACGTGATCGGCGACGGAGACCTGTGAAGCCGTCCATCGAGTGCTCACGCTCGACGCGATCGTTCACGCTCACGTCGCCGTTCACGACCACGACCACGTCCACGTCAACGACCACGTGCACACCGGCGGCTCACGTCCTCCACTTCCGCGTCCACGCGCCCACCCGAGAGTCGCTCACGACTCCGCGCGACGCCCACCTCGCGCGGCCACCATCGCGTCCGCGATCGCGATCCGCGTCGTCTCCGGCAGCGCGTCCACGAGCGGAAAGAACACCCGCTCCTCGCGGAAGAGATGGACCTCGGTCGAACGCGCGAAGCGCTGCAGCACGTGCTGGTGCCCGCGCGAGACCGGGCCCGGCTCGTGGCGCCATCGCGCCCAGTCCGCGAGCAAGAGGATCCGCAGCTCCTCCGCGCGCTCGTGCTCGTCGTGCAGCTCGAAGAGCAGCGGCCCCTTCCCCACCCCGTGGTGCTCGAGCAACTCGGGCCCGATGCGCTCGTCCTCGTCCTGCACGTGCAGCGGAAACGCGGTGGCGAAGTAGTCGTGAATGGCACGTGCCGAAGCGTGATGGCGCTCGTCCCACTCCGTCGCGCGCGCCAGGAGCCGCGCTTCGGCGAGTCGGCCGCGGATGTTCGCGTGACACGCCGCGAGGAGCCCCGTGACGGATCCCGGCGGAAGCTCCATCGACGGTCCCTTCGAGAGCGGGATCACGGCGAGCCTCCCACGAGCGTCCGTGCGCGCGCGATCACCGCATCGAGCGGACGACCGAGGCCTTCGTGTCGCTCCACCACGTGCCCGTCGCCGTCGAGCAACACGATGAGCGCGCTGTGGGCGAACTCGCCGTCCGGCAGCTTCCGGTATTGGATGCCGAGCGACATCGCGAGATCGCGCGTGCCGTCCTCGTCGCCGCGCAGCAGCTTCCAACGCGCCGCGTCCATGTCGCGCTCCGTCCGAAGCGCACGCAGTCGCTCCGCGGTGTCGCGCTCCGGATCGAAGGTCGCGACCGCGACGCGAAGCCGATCGCTGCCCACCGCTTCGTCGATGCGCGCGAGGTCGTGGAGAATGAGCGGGCACACCGTCGTGCAGCTCCCGTAGAACATCGCGACCAGCGTCGGGTGTCCGCGGAAGTCGCGGAACGAGACCTCCTGGTCCTCGGGGTCGCGGAACACCGTCGGAAGATCGTGCAGCGTCGCGGTCGGATCCGCCCCCTCCAGCACCGGAAGCGGCTCGTGATCGTGCGCAGCATGATCCGCATGCGGATCGGCAGCGTGCTCCGCGTGCTCGTGCGGCTCCACGACGTGACCGGCGTGCTCGGTCGCTTCCGCGTGCTCGGCATGTTCCGTCGCTTCCGCGTGCTCGGCAGGCTCGGTCGCCTCCGCCGTCGGCGCAGGCTCGTCGCATCCCGCGAGCGCCAATGCGAGCGAGAGGACCCAGACGTTCGTTCGTGAGCTCATGACATCCTCCGATCGCGCCGACGCCACCGTGGCCTCAGCGCGCGCATCGAAAACCGAGGTTGGGCACCGTGTACTGCGCGCGCAGGCTCGACCGATACGCGTAGCGCATGAACGCCGCGTAATCGGCGACGTCCTGCGCCTGCACGCTCGCGCCTCCGCAAAAGCGCTCGTTACGTGCGTCGTCCCGCTGACGATCGTCGCCCGCGATCATCGCGGCGTTGAAGTCGAGGATCCACTCCCACACCAGGCCGTGCAGGTCGCGCACGCCGTGACGGTTCGCGGGTTGCAACCCGACGTCCGTCAGCTCTCCGCGCGGTCGCGAGTACCAACGCAGGATTCGTTGCACGAACACCGGGTCGCGGCTCGCGTCGCGCTGCGTCTCGTCCGCCTTCGCGACCATCTCCCACTCGTGCTCGGTCGGAAGCCGGCGTCCGATCGAGTCGCAGTACGCGCGGGCCGCGAACCACGAGACGTTCGTGACCGGCTGTCGAGGGCGCGCCTCGCCGAGCTCCGTCGGTGACGCCCAATGCGAGAGGTACCCCTGGTCGGCGAAGAGCCGCGCCACACGATCGCGTCGCCAGCGCTCGTCGCGCCGCACGAACGCGAGGAACTGTTCGTTCGTGACCGGCACCACCTCGAGCTGGAAGCTCTCCACCCGCACCGCCGGGCTCGCGTCGCGTCGCCCGTAGAACGGGAAGTGGACGTCGCCTTCGATGCGCACCAGCCGGGTCGGCCAATCCTGCGCCCCGCGCTCCTGCGCGAACGCGAGCGTGCCGAGGACGAGGGAAGCCACGATCGAGCCGACGATCGCGATCGAGAGCGAGCCCGCGCGCCGACGTGAATCCGACGTCCTCGCGCGGACCTCACGCGCACGCTGGTCGCGAGAGGCGGGCGAGCGCGATGACTCGGGGGCACGCCCCGCCGAAGCGGGACGTGCATGTCGAGATGGGGAGGTCACGGATGCGCTCCGGGATCGGGCCGCGGAAGGTCGCGACGCACCTGCGCGATGACTTCGTCCTCGATGGGCGCGCCGCGGTTGTTCAGGTTGCCGCGCACGTACGTGAGCACGTCCGCGATCTCGTGGTCGGTCAGGTTCGCGAAGCCCGGCATCACACCGTTGTACGGCGTGCCGTTGACCGTGATCGGCCCCGACAGACCCGCGAGCACCACCCGCGCGAGCTCCGCGTCGTCGCGCCGCAGGTAGTCGCTGCCGGCGAGCGGCGGGAACACCCCCGCGAGGCCTTCGCCGCCGCGCTGGTGACACGCCGCGCACACGCCGCGGTAGGTCGCCTCGCCGCGCGTCATGCGCACCGCGAGCGGCTCTTGTCCTTCGGGCGCTGCCTCGAGGGCCGCCACGACCTCGGGCGCTTGGTCGCCGAGGTAGACCTCGTCGATCTCCTGACCCGAGTACACGGTGAGCGCCTCTTCGCCCGACACCGTCAGCATGCCGAGCGCACCCTTGTTGAACGCGCGAAGCAGCGAGTGGTCCACGAGGATGTAGGTGCCGGGGACCTCGGTGTGGAAATCGACCACCGAGGCGCCGCCCGCCGGTACCAGCGTGGTCTGCACGTCGCGGGTCTGTCGCGATCCACCCTCGAGCCACACGCGGTCGAAGATCTCGCCGATCACGTGGAAGGAGCTGATGAGGTTCGGGCCGCCGTTGCCGAAGAAGATGCGGACGTTCTCACCCACGTTCGCGGTGAGCGCGCGCTCGCCGACCAGCGCACCGTCGCGGCCGTTGAAGATGACGTACGAGGGGTTCTCGTCGATCGCGCGCTGCATGTCGAAGGGCTGAAGGCCGGCCGCGCGGTAGTTGCCGGTCGTGTAGAAGTCGCCCTGCATCACGTAGTACTCCTTGTCGACCGCGGGCCAACCCTCCTCGGGCTCCACGACGATGAGGCCGTACATGCCGTTGGCGACGTGCATGCCGACCGGCGCGGTCGCGCAGTGGTAGACGTAGACACCGGCGTTGAGCGCCTGAAACGAGAACTGCGTTTGATGTCCGGGCGCGGTGAAGGTGCTCGTCGCACCACCGCCTGGGCCGGTCACCGCGTGCAAATCGATGTTGTGCGGCATCGTGTTGTCCGGGTGATTCATCAGGCGAAGCTCGACGTAGTCGCCGCGCCGCACACGAATCATCGGGCCCGGGACGGTGCCGCCGAAGGTCCAGAAGTTGAACTCCGCGCCGTCCGCGATCTCGCGGGTCTCTTCCTTGACCTCCAGCGCGACCGTGACCTTCACGGGGCTGGTGCGTCCGGTCGGAGGCGCCGCGAGGGGCGGGATGCCGAGCTGCGCCTCGATCACGGGCAGCGAGTCGGGATCCACGCGTTCGACCGGCGTGGGGAGCGCGTCGGGATCGACGGCGGGGGTCTCGGGAGCGGAGTCGGTCTCCGCGTTCGAAGGATCGGAGCAAGCTGCTGAAAGCACGAGCAGCATCAGTAGAGTCAGGTGTCGCATCGCAACCTCCTGCGACCACGGTGGGCTGCGGTTCGATGTCGCACCATGACGCGCGTCATGTCGGCTTCCCTGAGGGTCTGTCGCCAGACCCTCCCCCACGGGGCATGGTTCGAAGCGGAATCGTG
>CALJLK010000264.1 GCA_937982655.1 uncultured Sandaracinus sp. | reverse complement strand
CCGACGTCACGTGAGCGTCGCCGTCAGGCGACCGAACCATCGAATTGACGTTTTTGGAGCCGGCCGCCAGGCCGAGCGACCCGACGTCACGTGAGCGTCGCCGTCAGGCGACCGAACCATCGAACTGTTCGCTGCGGCCTTCGGCCTTCGCTCACGGAGACCTCCTCGCACCGGCGCCGCCCCTTGGAACCCTGTCTTCGCGTGCGCGCGAGTTTGGTTCTCGTGTCGTTGTCGCAACGCTCGATCACCACGGCTACGCTCCACACGTGCGTTCGGTGATCCTCGCTGGGCTCGTGGTCGGGCTCGTGAGCTCGTTCTGCGCTCCGGCAGGAGCCCAGCGCGTAAACGCATCGGAGGAGCGTCGGGTCTCGCCCGCGGAACAGCGCGCCCTCGCGCGCGCGGACCGCTGCGCGGTGGAGATCAAGGCGCACCTGAACGCGGGGCGCGCGGGGCGAGCGCGGCGGGCGGTGGACCGCTGCGCCACCGACGGTGATCCGCGTTGGGCGTGGCTCGCCGCGCTGCTCGTGCCGAGCGAGCTCGGGGTGCTCGTGGCGCCGAGCCCGGAGGTGCGCGCCGACGTCGAACGCGTGCGTGCGCGCGTCGCAGCGACGCAGGGCACGTCGTACGTCGACGAGCGCGACGCCCTGCGGCGCCTCGGAGCGTGGATGGCCCTCGTGGCGGGCGAGGACGCGTGGATCGAGGTCGGTCCACAAGATCCCGAGGGGGCGGCGTGGTTGCGTCGCGCGGGTGCGCTGCGTTGGCGCCGAGGTCAACGGCTCGAAGCCGAGCGCGCGCTCCGGCTCGCCGCAGGCTCGATGCCGCAGGATCCGGAGCTCGCGCGGGATCTCGCGGCGCTCGAGGTCGCGCGAGGGCGCGCGGAGGACGCGGCCGCGCGGCTCGGAGTCGCGCGAAACGGAAACCCCGACCGGCGGCTACGTCTCGAACAGGCGCTCGCCTGGCTCGCCGCAGGCCGCGGGGACGAAGCCCTCGGCCTCTTCGAGGCGCTCGCGCGCGACGCCGATCCCGAGACGCACGGAGAAGACCTGCTGCGTCTCGCGACCGCGTGTCTGGAGCTCGGCCACGCGAGCCGCGCCGAGACGGTGGCGCGCGAGGCGGTGGAGCGTCTGCCGTCCGAGCGTCGCGTGGAGGCCCACGCGGTGCGGGGCCTCGCGCTCCTCGCACTCGGCCGACGCGCGGAGGCCCGCGTCGCGCTGTCGATCGCGGAGGACGACGTGCGCGCTCGCTCCGCCCTCGAAGCGCTCGACGCCCCGTGAGCGCTTCGCCGCGGACCGATTCGAGCTTCGCGAACGACAGGGTTCCAAGGGGCGAAGCCCCTTGGCCCGCGGAGCGTCCGAGCGCCGGCCCGAAGCGAAGCCGCAGGCGAAGCGAAGGGACGGCGAGAGGAGGGGGTCGGGGGGTCCTCCCCGCGCTCCGTGAGCGGAGGCCGAAGGCCGCAGCGAACACGACGACGCCTGACGATGGCCCACACCGACCCCTATACTCCCCACCATGCGTTCGCCCGCGTTCTTCGCGCTCGCGCTCTTCGCGCTCGGCCTCGTCCCTGCTGTCGCCTCCGCTCAGGAGAGCGCGAGCGGGCTGTCGAACCCACGCGGTGGCACCGAGTCCCCGCGAACGACCGCTCCCACGACGGCCGCTCCCACGACGGCCGCACCGTCGACCACGCCTGCAGAGCCCGACGCGCCCGCAGCCGCCACGACCGCCGAAACCCCGAGCCCCTCGTCCGAGCTCGGTCAGGTCCCGCCTCCTCCGCCCACCTCTTACGACCCCGCGGTTCGCTACCCGGCTGCCGGCGGCGGCACCGCGCGCCCCGAGCCCTACCGCGTCGCCGACTCCCCCGACCTCGCGCTGCCGAGCCGCGTCGCCACGCGTCTGCGGGTGCTCGACTCCAGCCTCCAAGCCCTCGCCGCGCGCGGTGGCAGCGGGGTCGTCGACGGGGTGCTCTCGATCGTCGGCGGCGCGACGCTCACCGGCATCGGCATCTGGCAATACGACGAGAGCCGCTCCCTCGGCGGCTACCTCTTGCTCTGGGGCAGCTCCAACGTCATCCGCGGCATCGTGACCCTCGCCCTCAACCCTCGGCCCGCGCGCGACCACATCGCGTTCACCACGATGCCGATGGCCACGATGGACGAGGTGATGGCCCGCCTGACCTTCGGCGAGAACGCGCTCGAGACCCTCGCGCGCCGCTCGAAGGTCGTCCGTGTGCTCGACGCGAGCCTGAACATCGCGGCCGGCGTCGCGTTCATCCCGATGTACCTCGCGCCCAACGACTTCAAGATCGTCGATCCCTTCGACTACTTCATCCTCATCGGCTCCGGCATCTCGGTGCTCAGCGGCGTCATCTCCCTCTTCACGCGCTCGGACGCAGAGCGTCGTTGGGACGCCTACCAAGACCTCCGCGACCGCCTGGTCCGCGAGGGCGGTGACGTCGCGACGCGCGAGCCCGAAGGCTTCCGAGTCCGCGGCGCGGGCGTAGCCCCGGTGCGCGCGGGCGCGGCGCTGACGCTCGACGCGACGTTCTGAGCCCACCTCGTCGCGAGCCCCCTCCCCCGCAGAGCCAGATGCGAAGAGAAGTGGTGCTGACGCGGCCGACGGGTCTCGAAGTCGGAGACGCCGGCTCTTGCACGACGACGGTCGCTCAATCGCGATCGAGCACCTGCCCGAAGATCGCTTCCAAGTCGAGATCCGGGACGATCAATTCGAGATCTTCCCAGCGAATCTCGATCGGCTGCCCCTCCTGAATCACCAGCGGATACCGCACGCCGAGCTCCAAATCGGAGCCGACGTCGAAGCCCGCGATCTGGTAGCGCGTCTCCCAGACGGTGCCGAGCAGCGCGACGTTCACCTCGGCGAAGCCGGTGACGTCGAGACGAAGCACCGGGCGCGCGAGGGCTTCGGCGAGCGCCTCGATGCGGAGGCCTTCGGTCGGGGTCCAGCGCACGTCGAGGCGCGCGCGCGCTTCGGCTTCGACGCCGATCGCGCCGCCGATCTCGATGCCGCCGCGCACGTCCGCGATGAGCAAGCTGCCGCCGATGCCCGCGCGCACGAAGAGACGTAGGCCCGCGTCCGCCGGCAGGAAGAGCTCCGCGTGGCCTTCGACGACGGTGTCGGCGGGGCGCGCGGGGTTGAGGGTGACGCTGACCTCGGTGTCGCGGAGCACGGCGGGTCCGAAGCCGGCGCTCGCGTCGAGGCCGCCGCCGATGAACGCGAAGATGCCGAAGCCACGCCCGAGCACCACGATGCCCGCGATCGGGATCTCGAGGTCGAGCCCGAAGAGCCGGCGGTTGATCTCGCGGCGTGGGAAGAGCTCGAGCTCGTCCGCGAGCCCGATCGCGCCGCGGATCTGCATCTCGCCGTTCGGGAGGATCTCGACCTCGGCGCTGCCACGGAGGTAGCGCCCGAACGTGACGTCGAGCCGACCGCCGCCGAAGAGCGAGAGCGTGTCGGTGGGATCGCCGGTCGGCTCGCCTGCCTCGTCGAGCGCTTGGTTGGTGACCCCGAGATGCACGCTGCCCGAGAGGTTGTCGTGCGACGCGCCGACCGTCCCGTCGACGCGGAACACCCCTTGGTCCCACCTCACGTCGACGCCGCCGGTGAGACCGGCGACCGCGGGCTCGCCGTGACCCGAAGCCCCGAAGCGAAGCTCGCCTTCGGGCGTGCGCGTGACGCGTCCTTCGATCCACGCGCCGCGGACGCCGGGGATGCGACCGTCGGGGATCGGGATGCGGCCCGCGACGGTCAGTCCCTCGGCTTCGCTCCACGTCACGCCGATCTGCGCGTCGACGCCGAGCGCACGAAAACGCGCGCTGCCGCTCACGGTCCACAGCGCGTTCTCCACGCTCACCGAGACCGTGCCCGACTCCACGCCGGGGAGGCTGCTGGTGTCGAGCTCGAGCTCCGCGCTGCCGGAGACGCCGGCTTCGGTGTCGTACGCGAGCGCGACGCGTGCGGCGCGGAAGTACGTGGTGTCGACCTCCAGTCGACCGCCGAGCGAAAAACCGCTCGCCCCGAGGCTCGCCTCGACGCTTCCGTGCGCGAGGTCGCGGATCTCGATCTCCGCCGATCCGTCGACGCGCACGCCGCTCTCGTCGCTCGAGATCGCGATCGAGGAGCTCGTGACCGTGATGGGCCCTGGAGGGTCGAGCGCTTCGGAGGGGATCGTGCCGTCGACCTCCTGGCGCGAGCCCTCGATCACGAAGGTCGGCTTGCCCGCTTCGCCCTCGCCGACGAGCGCGGTGTCGCCCTCGGCGTAGTCGGGCTGGACGATCCCTCGCGCGATCAAGCCGATCGCGGGATCGAAGCTCGACGATTGAACCGTGACCGCCGAGAGGCCCTTCACCTCGAGGTCGGGCACGTGCGTGAGCAGCGTCGCGGTGTCGATCACGCCCGCGTAGCGCGCGCCGGGCACGCGACGCACCGGCACCGCGATCGGCTCGTCGAGCGGCTTCCACTTCGCGTCGGCTTGCAGGACGTTCATCCAGAGCGTTCCGAGCTCGGTGGTGCTCTCGACCGCGCCGTCGGTCGCGAACTGCTTGCTCACGAAGCGAAAGGGGCCGAAACGCCCGTCGAAATCCGCCTCCGCCGCGGGCACGTCGCTGCGTCCGTCGGCGTGCGACCAGGCAAACGTGTGCGCGATCGATCGGTCGTCGGATCGCAAGAGCACACGCACCTCGCCGCGCCCGCCGGTGTACGACTCGTCGGCGATGCGCACGTGCGCGAGGTGCTCGCCGCGTGAGAGCTGATCGAAGGTCCAGAACTGGTGCGACGCGACGAGCCCGCCCATCGCGGGGCTGCCGACGTACGATTCGAAGAGGAAGTGCCGATCGTCGAGCAGCGCGCGGACGTCGGCGTGCTCGGCGGTCGCGGGCTGCCCGAGCGCCGCGCGCCACGCGAGCAAGTGCGTGCGCGCTCGATCCTCGATCTCGCGCAGGATCGCGCCGCCCGAGGGCCCGTTCGCGCTCTCGTCGAGCAGCTCCATGTTCTCGAGCGTGTTGGCCCAGGTGTCGGAGCCACGCGCGCTGCCCCAGTTGCCGAGCTGCAGCTCGACGACGTGATCGACCTCCATCGCGACGTAGGCCCCGTGATCGCCCCACATCGGACGCCGCAGGCGCCGCGTGGAGAGCGACGCGATCGTGCCTGCGGTGTGCTCGGGGCCGCTCGCGCCCGGGGTCTCGATCACGACGCGACCTCGCGCAGGCAGCGCGTCGAGCGCGTAGGCCTGCCGGATCTTCTCTTCGAGCAGCGTGCGAATCGTGGTGATCGCGCTCGGTGCTTCGTCCGCGGCTTCGACCGTGCGGCGCGAGACGGATCGCTCCCACGCGCGGATCTGGTTCGGATCGCCGCGGCGAAACGGCGCGACCCGCCGCAGCTTTCGCGCGCTCGCGCGCGACGAATACTTGGCCGCGCGGTGCGCGCTCGCCTTGAACGCCGGAATCGCGACGTGGTCGAAGACCACCGTGTTGCCCTCGAGCTTGCCGGACGTCTTCGGGAGCCCCGCTTCGACCGCGCGCGCGGCGGAGCCCGTCGGCAACGCGCGCCGCACCACGGGCTCGTCCGCGCCCCGCTCCTGGACCACGTGCGCCAGCTCGTGCGCGAGCAACGCGCGCCCCTCGGGCGAGTCGGGCACGTACTCTCCGGGGGCGAACGCGATCTGTTCGCCGATCGTGAGCGCGCGCGCCCCGAGCTCGCGCGTCAACGCATGCGCCCGCGGCGAGTCGTGCACGCGAACGCGCGCGAGGTCGGTCCCGTAGCGTGCCTCGAAGAAGCGCCGCGTCGTGGGCGGCAAGGGCGCGCCTTCCCCGTGCAGTGCCTCGAGCTCCCGCGCGACGTGAGGCGACGTCGCGCGCGCGAGCGGATCGGTGGGCGCGCTCTCCACCCGCGTGGGCGCGCGCATCGCCCGTTCCGCCGCGCGGTCCGCGGTCGCCTCCGCCGCTGCGCGCGCGCCGCCGAGCTTGGGCCGAGGGGTCGACGCGGTCGCACGTCCGCTCGACGCCCGCGCATCCCGCGAGGCACCCGCGTCACGCGATTCCCCACGCCGCAGCGGCGAGAGACGGCTCACCGCCCCAGGCGCTCCCGACGCCGCTCGTGCTCGCGCCACGTGCGCACCGACGGGTCGCTCACGAGGTCGCGCGGGAGCTCGTCGCGCACGAGCACGTCCCGCGAGATGCCGCGCGCCTCGAGCCTCTCCTCGGTCGCGCGGATCTTCGCGCGCCCGAGCACGTCGAAGCCGTCGCGCGCGTCGCGCAGCACGAGCTCGCGCTCGTCGATCAGCTCGAGCGGAACCCGCAGCTCCGTCGCCACGCCGTCGCGCAGCGCCACGGGCCGCGTCACGTTCGGACCGGTCGCTGGCGCGCTGGCGCCCGCCTCGGAGCCACGCGCGAAGAGCTCCCGAAGCTGCCGGCAGCCGCTCGTGTCGAGCTCGAGGTTCGGCGCCTGCACGTGCCGCGACGGCACCGCGCAATACGAGAAGATGCAGTGCGTGGCCTCGTTGTGCGCCACCGTGCAGGCGACCCCCGCGAGCCCGTAGAGGCTGAGCGTCACGTCGCCGCGCGCTTCCGAGAAACGATTGCCGGTCACGTGCAGCGTGGCGCCGATCGCGAGCAGATGCGCGAACGAGGCTGTCACCCGCGCATCAGGGCGGACCTGCGCCGCGAGCTGGTTGCCCACCACGCGCGCGTCGTCGTTCGACCACACGAACGCGAGCACCGGCGCGGCGAGTGAGCGCGCGCGGTCCGCCCAGGCGAGCACGATCTGGTTGTTGGCCACGAGGAGCTGCCCCCCGAAGCCGGGGGTGCCGCTCTCGGGATCGAAGGCGCCGCCGAGATCGAGCAGCGTCATCACCACCCCGAAGAGCGGCGTGCGCGCGGGATCGTCGTTCCCGCCCGACGCGAGGTGGTTGTTCTCGACCGACATCGGCCCGCTCCCGATCGCGTAGAGCGCGGGCCCCGAGGGTTGCTCCACGACGTTGCCGCTCACGCGCAGGAGCATGTCGAGCGCGCCCGTCGCGCTGCCGCTCCCGGCGAGCTCCACCACGATGCCGCCGCGCTTGCCCGAACGCGTGCTCCGATCGACGACCGCACCGCGTGTGTGACGCCCGTTGTCGCGCACGACGTTGCGCGTGATCTGCAGCGCGTCCGCGAGCAGCACGTAGATCCCGCACACCGGCTCGCGGTGCGACGGTCCGTGACCTTCGACGCGGTTGTTCTCGATCGTCGCGTCGACGAGCTCGCCGAAGGAGAGCCCCGCGTGCACCAGCTCGGGCACCGCGCCCAACACCCCGACGCCGCTGCGGCGCAGCACGTCCGCGCTCGGGCGGAGCACGTTCCCGCGCACGTCGTTGTCCACGACGCGCAGCCCACGAATCGTGACGTGCTCGAACGCGAGCTCGTCGTCCTCGTCGGGCCGCGGCAGGAGCGTGGCGATCACCGAGATGCCGTTGGTCGCCGCGCCCTCGACGCGACAACGCTCGATCACCACGTCGTCGAGATCGCCCGCGCTGATCGGGAAGACCTCCTCGAGCCCGGGGATCCGAACCCAGCCTCCCCAGCTCGGGCGAATCTGCGGACACGGGTCGCGCGGGTCGAAGAAGCCGAAGCCGCCGCCGAGCCAGAACCAGAAGTCCGGCCCTCGCCGCGTCCGCCAGATCACGCTGCCGAGCGTGATCCCGTGACCCATGCCACCGACGATCGTGCACTCGCGCACCCGCACCTGCGCGGACCCTCCGCCGATCTGCAGGCCGCCCCACGCGAAGCTGGCGCGCGCGGCTCCGAAGGCGACGTCGCGCGCTTCGGTCGGCACCTCTTCGTCGGCCTCGGTCACGAGCGTGCAGCGCTCGAACGAGAGCGCCGCGCCGCTCGCGTACATCGCGGCGTGCACGCTCCGGCTCGCGTCCATGCGCACCTCGCACTCGCGCACCACGAGCCCGACCGTCGCGTGCGCTTCGATCGCGCTGCGGGTCTCGCGCGTCGTTCGCGACGAGACCGCACGCGCTGACGTCTCGAACGCGAGCTCTCGGAGCGTGACGGTCGTGCACGCGTCCCGCGCGACGTTCGGAGCACCGACGCGCACGCCCACCGCGCCTTCCGCGATCACCCGCAGTCCGCGGAGCGTGACGCGCTCGCTGCGCTCGACGCGGATCAGCGCCTCGAGCGCGTCGTCGTCCTCCGGCATCGCGATCACCGTCCGCGGGCCGCAGCCTTCGATCGTCACGTCGCGACGCCCGACGACCGCGACCGCCTCGCGGTAGGTGCCCGCTCGCACGCAGATCGTGCCGCCGCTCGGAGGCAACGCGTCGAGCGCCTCACGAATCGTCCGGTAGTCGCCGAAGCTCTCGACGCCGTCGCCCACCGTCAGCGTGCAGCACCCCCGTTGTTCGGTGAGCGGCCGAAACGGACGTCGGCAATCGACCACCGAGGTCACGACCGGCGTGGTGTCCGTGCTCACCTCGAACGCCCCGAGCGGCGTCGCCCACACCCTCTCGCCCGCTGGCGCCGCGCCGCTCGCGTCGAGCAGCTCCCACGGCACCACCCGCTCCGGCTCGCTCGGGCGCAGCGAGGCGATCCAATGGTCGCCGACCCGCCCGGTCCCGGAGAAGGTCGCGCGCAGGCCGGTCGTTCCGAGCTCGGTCGGGGTCGTGGCGTCGAGCGTGAGCTCGGTGTCCTCCGCGACGTGCCAGAAGCGCGCGAAGAGCGGGGCGTCGTCGAGCCGCGCCGCGTCGGGATGCGCCGCGTCCCACGCGTCGACGAGCGCGCTCAGCGGTGACGTGTCGACGAGCGTGAACGCCGCGCCTCCCGCTTCCACCTCGCGGACCTGCACCAGCACGCCGCGCACGTCGGCCGCGTGCTCGCCGTGATCGAGGAGCGCGCCCGGCGCCACGAGCTCGACCACCGTGTTCGGCGAAGGCGCGTGGTGCGCGTCGCGCGGCGGCGTGAGCATCTCCACCCGATCGCCCGTCACCCGCACGCGATAGAGCGGCGCGCCGTCGTCGAAGGCCCACACGAAACGATCGGGCGCCATCAGGGTGACGCGCAGGGTCTGGTTCTCCGCCCCGAGGTAGCGCCCCCCGCCGGGCGGCGCGCACGGATCGGCGCTCTCCCCCTCCACCGGCTCGAGGCGCAAGCGCACGTCCGAGCGCACCTCGTGCGTCGCCGGATCGAAGGCCCCGCCGAGCACCTCGCCCACGACCTCGGGGAACGCCGCGCAGCTCAGCTCGCCCTCCATCGGCAGCTCCGCGAAGCGCACACGCCGCAGACGGCGCACGCGCGTCGTGGTGTCGGGCCCTCCGAGCGCGTGCTCGAGCAGCTCACGATCTTCGATCGCGCTCACGACCTGCTCGCGCGCTTCGAGCCACGCCAAGTAGCGCCGAGCTTCCGCCCGCGGCGCGTCCTCCGCGCGCATCGAGAGGAAGTCGCGCTGGGCCCACGCCGGCTCCGCAGCTTCGAGCTCGTAGCGCACGCCGCCGAGCCAGAGCACCCCGGGACGAAGCCGCACGTCGAGCACGTTCGTCGGAACGCCGCCCAGCCGCACGCTCCGCGTCGGCAACGAGTCGCCCACGCGCAGGTCGAGCGAGAAGCCGTCGTCGCTCGTGCCGGTCGGCCCGATGACGTCGAGCATGCCGAGACGCTGCGCCTCTTCGTGCAGCGCGGCGTGCTCGTTGAAGTCCGAGTCGAGCAACACGCGGCCCTGCTGCATGCGGGCCGCCCCGTAGTGCTTCTTCGGTTGAAGCAGATGGCGGGTGACGTCGTGAACGGTCATCGGAGTTTCCTACGGTCGAAGAAGAGAGTTTCTCGGCCCATCCGGCCAGTGAGTCTCGACGAGATCGGGTCGCTCTTGCGGACCCTGAAAAGAAGCTGGTGGCCGATTTGGCAAGCCGCCCTACCGGACGGCGCGCAGC
>CALJLK010000263.1 GCA_937982655.1 uncultured Sandaracinus sp. | reverse complement strand
CCCGCGGACGGGATCGCCCAGCCCCCGCCGCCGCTGCCCCCCCCCGGCGTCGGCGCGTCGGGCTCGCGCTCCAGGTACCGGAAGATCGTGCGTGGATCGACGCCGAGGTCGCGCGCGGTCTTCGTGCGGTTGCCGTTGTTGCGCTCGAGGACCTCGAGGATGTAGCGCCGCGTGAACTCCTCGCGCGCCTCCGTCAGAGGCTGCACCGGCTGCAGTGCCTCCGGGAACAAATCGAGATCTTCGGGCCCGATGAGCGTCTTGTCCGCGAGCACGAGCGCCTTCTTGATGCGGTTCTCGAGCTGCCGGATGTTGCCGGGCCAGTCGTACTTCTTCATCGCCGCCAGCGCGCCCGGCGTGAAGCCCTTCACCTTGGAGTCGTACTCCTTGGTGTACTTCGCGAGCAGCCACTTCGCGATCACCACCACGTCGTCGCCGCGCTCGCGCAGCGGGGGCAGGTGCAGGTTCACGACGTTGAGGCGGTAGTAGAGATCCTCGCGGAAGCCCTGCTTCTGGATCTCGACCTCGAGATCGCGGTTGGTCGCTGCGAGCACGCGGATGTCGACCTTCTCCGGCTCGCCGCTGCCGACCTTGGTGACGACCTTCTCCTGCAGCGCGCGCAGGAGCTTCACCTGCAGATTCATCGGCATCTCGCCGATCTCGTCGAGGAAGAGCGTGCCGCCCGAGGCCTGCTGGAACTTGCCGGTGCGCGTCGCGACCGCGCCCGTGAACGAGCCGCGCACGTGCCCGAAGAGCTCCGACTCCATCAGGTTCTCGGGGATCGCGCCGCAGTTCACGACCACGAAGGGCCCGTCCTTGCGCCGCGAACGACGGTGCACCTCGCGCGCGATGAGCTCCTTGCCGGTCCCGGTCTCGCCCGTGATGAGCACGCTGACGTCCGCGCCCGCGACCTTGTCGACCTTGTCCATCACGTCGCGGATGGACCCGCAGCTGCCGATGATGTCGCCGAAACGTTTGTCGTCGAGCGCCTCTTCGACCCGCTTCTTGTCGAGACTGAGCTGATCGAGCAGCAGCGCGTTCTGCAGGATGAGCGACGCCTGCCCCGCGAAGATCGTGAGCAGATCGAGGGAGCTCTGCTCGAAGAGCGAGACCACGTTGTCGTTGCCGACGTAGATGAGCCCGAGGAGCTGCCCCTGCGCCATCAGCGGCGCGCACATCACCGAGCAGAGCTTCAGGTTCATCACGCTCTCGCTGCCGCGGAAGAGCGTGTCGTTGAGCGCGTCGCTGACGATCAGCGGCTTCTTCGTCGAGACCACCTGGTGGAGGATCGAATCCGAGAGGTGGCGAACTCCGTCCGGGATGTCGGTCCCGTCGACGTTGCGCGCGGAGGCCACGCGCGGCTCGCCGTCCTGCAGGAGGATGATGAAGCCCTTCGCGGCGTCGGTCGCTTCGATCACCGCGTCGAGGAGCGCGTCGATCTGCTCGGGCACCGAGCGGATCTCGAGCAGCCGCCGGTTGAACTCCGAGAGCCGCACCATGCCCGCGAGCTCGGCGCTCCGCGAGGCCTCCTCGTCGTCGTTCTGCGCCTCGACCACCTCGTCGTAGACGCTGAACACCAGCTCGACGTGATCCCCGAGCGTGAGCCGATCGTTGTGGAAGATCTTCGCCTTGCGCTTGCGCTTGCCGTTGACCGAGAGCGCGCCGTCGACCTCCTGCGCGGTGAAGTCGCGCCCGTCGAACACGATCTGGGCGTGGTGCTCGGAGATCGTGCGGTCGTCGAGCACGACGTCGTTCGCGGCCCCTCGACCGAGGCTCGTGATCTTCTTGAAGACGGCGAACACACGCGGGCGCCCCTGAGGCACGACCCACTTCACACTGGGCATGCGCGCATCCTACTCGACTCGCGGACGCACGGCGCCCCGGGATCGCAGGAGCCGCACGGGCCGACGCGAGAGCTGCGACGATCCCACCGGCCGCGCAGACCGTGCACGTCGTCGAAGTCGGCGGTCGGATCGAGGGGCGAATCGAGGACCGAACCGAGCGCGATTCGCCCCGCAGTTTCCGCGCGAGACGTCAGTGGCGCGGATTCACACCTCTCGGTGTGGAGAAGAGCGAGCGCGTCCCCGTTCGCGGCACGGCGCATGCTCGGGGCTCACACCGTCATGCAGCTCAAACGCGAATGGACCACTCCGCTCACGGCCGGCGCCTTCCTCCTCGTCGCCGTCACCGGTGTCCTGATGTTCTTCCACGTCGATCGTGGCTTGAACAAAGTCGCCCACGAGTGGCTCGGCTGGGCCCTCGTCGCCGCGGTCGCGTTGCACGTCACGACGAACGCCCGCGCCCTCCGCAAGCACCTCGAGAAGCGCCCCGGCCAGGTGCTCGTCGCGCTCTTCGTGCTGCTGCTCGGTGCGAGCTTCTTCTCGGCGCCGGGTGAAGAAGGCGGTGGCGGCCCACCCTTCGCAGCCCCGGTCGGCGCGCTCGCCGGTGCGCCGATGGCGACCCTCGCGGACGTCGCGGGACTCACGGAGGACGAGGTCCGCACACGCCTGCGCGACGCGGGCTTCGACGGCGACGCGCCGAGCGTCACGCGCGCGGTGGGAAACGAGCCCCGCCGACAGCTCGCCGCTCTCAACGCGGTGCTCAGGCCCGCGCGCTGAGCCTGCGCTTCGGTCGATCGTGAGCGGGCGAGACGTCCGTCACCGAAACGAATCGCGCTCCACCCCGAGCTTCTTCATCCGGCTCTGCAGCGTCGAAGGCTTCGTCCCGAGGATCTCCGCCGCGCCCCCCGCGCCGTAGATCTTCCCCTTCGTGTGGCGCAGCACGCGGATCAAGTACGCGCGCTCGGCTTCTTCCCAGGTCACGAGCGGTCCTTCCGCGAGCGTCGTCGCCGTGGCCGCGGAGGTCGTCGTGGAGGTCGTTGAAGGCGACGAAGCCCCCGCACGTGAAGCACGGCGCGGCAGATCCAGATCCCCTGCCCGCAGCACTCCGTCGCGGCTCAGGATCGACGCGCGCTCCAACACGTTCGCGAGCTCGCGCAGGTTCCCCGGCCACGCGTAGGTCCGCAGCACGTCGAGCGCCTCTTCCGTCAACCGACCGCGCCGCCCCGTGCGGGCGCTCTGTTCTTCGAGCATCGCCTCCGCGAGCGCCGGCAGGTCTTCGAGGCGCTCGCGCAGCGGCGGCAGCTCGAGCGGGAACACCGCGAGCCGGTAGTAGAGGTCCTCGCGAAAGCGCCCCTCTCGGACCGCCCGCTCGAGCTCCACGTGCGTGGCTGCGATGACTCGCACGTCGACCTTTCGCGTCGTGTCCGAGCCCACCGGCTGCAACGTGCCCTCTTGGAGCACGCGCAGCAGCTTCGCCTGCAGCGGCAGCGAGAGCTCGCCGATCTCGTCGAGCAGCAGCGTGCCTCCGTCCGCGATCGCGAAGCGCCCCGGACGATCGCGCGTCGCGCCCGTGAACGCGCCCTTCACGTGCCCGAAGAGCTCGCTCTCCAGCAGCGCCTCCGGGATGGCCGCGCAGTTCAGCGTCACGAAGGGGCGCTCCGCGCGATCGCTCCATCGATGCAACGCGCGCGAGAGCCGCTCCTTGCCGGTGCCGGTCTCACCGAGCACGAGCACCGGCGTCGCGGTGCGCGCGACCTGCCGCGCGCGCTCGAGCAGCCGCCGCATCGCGGGGCTCTCCGAACGCGCGAGCATGCCCGCCCCTTCGAGCTCGCTCTGCAACGTCGCCGCGAACGCGTGCTCCTGCGCGTGCAGTCGCTCGAGGTCCGCGCGCTGTCGCGCGTTCTCGATCGCGAGCGCGAGGATCTGCGCGTACACCTCCACGAGGCTCACGACGTCCGGCGGGTACGTCTCGCAGCGCGTGCGATCGAGCGTGAGCACGCCGTAGCGACGCTCGCCCGCGCAGAGCGGCACCACCATGCACGAATGCCCGGGCGGCAGATCGAGCACGCCGTCGAAGGGATCGCCGTCGCCGTGCTCGTGATCGTCCTCCGTGAAGGCGCGCGCGCGTCGCGTCTCGAGCGCCTCACGCAGCGTCGGGAAGCGCGAGAGCGAGAGCCGATGCGAGCGCACCTTCGGCGCGAGCGGTCCCCGCGCGGCCCGCACGATCAGCTCGTCGCCGTCGAGCTCGAACACCGTCGCGACGTCGTACTCGGCGAGGCGCGCGAGCCAGTCGAGCCCGCGCCTCAGCAAGTCGTCGAGGCCGTCGTCACCGCGGCCGGTCGCGAGCGTCGCGAGCGTCGCCAACACGCTCTTCGGATCGGCATGAGAGTCCTCGGGCGGGGCGAGAGCGACGTCGTCGGGTGCACGCGGCGAGCGGGTCGGTTCGGGCATGGCTGGCTTCGCTTCCTTCGGGTCCGCGGGGTCCGCCGTGGACGATCGATCTGGGTCCGCGGGGTCAGCCGCGGATGCTCGATCCTGGGTCCGCGGGGTCCGCCGCGGACGCTCGATCCTGGGTTCTCTCCACCGAAATGCCAGTGCTCTCGTCACGACATTTCGGTGTCACCGACATTCCAGTGTTTCTTTGGTCTCGCAAACCTCTGAAAACACGTGGTTTATCGAGTGGCCCAGCTCTTGATTGAGAGAACCGTGCCGGCCATCGCGAACCTCGCGAAGGCCACCTCGACGGTCCTCGCCGTCCCCCATCCACGTCCCCTACGTCCCTCACCTCCCAGGAGAAAACGACATGCTCACCATCGGCGACACCCTCCCGTCCTTCGACCTCCAGGCCGTCCTCGCGGACAAGTCCTTCGCGCGCATCACCGACCAGACCAACCGCGGCAAGTGGCAGGTGATCTTCTTCTGGCCGATGGACTTCACGTTCATCTGCCCGACCGAGATCGCGGAGTTCGGCCGCCGCAACGGCGACTTCGCGGATCGCGACGCCGTCGTGCTCGGCGCCAGCACCGACACCGAGTTCGTCCACCTCGCGTGGCGCAACGACCACAAGGACCTGCACGACCTCCCCTTCCCGATGCTCGCGGACACCAAGAAAGACCTCTCGAGCGCGCTCGGCATCCTCCACAAGACCGACGGCGTCGCGTTGCGCGCGACCTTCATCGTCGATCCCGAAGGCGTGATCCGCTGGGCCTCCGTCAACGACCTGAGCGTGGGCCGCAACGTGCCCGAGGTGCTCCGTGTGCTCGACGGCCTGCAGACCGACGAGCTCTGCCCGTGCAACTGGGAGAAGGGTCAGGCCACGCTGCAGGTCTGATCCCCGCGTTCCAATCGTTCGTTCCGACGGCTCCGTCGCGTGTCCGCGCGCGTTCGTTCCCACGTCGGACGCGCGCGCGAGATCACCTCTCGCTCCCAATCCCACGAAGCGACGATTCCCACGACCCACCGCGCTCGTGTTGATCCGCTCCCGACTCTCACTCAGGAACCCACCATGCAGAACATCGACGCGCTCCGCGAGAAGCTCCCCGAGGCCGCCAAGGACCTCAAGCTCAACCTCCAAGCCGTGCTCACGGACTCCAAGCTCGACGAGGACGTGCGCTGGGGCGTCGCGCTCGCGTGCGCCTACGCGATCGGCGAGGACGTGCTCACCCACGCCGTGGTCGCCGACGCCGCCGGCAAGGTCAGCGAGACCACCGCCGACGACGCGAAGGCCGCCGCCGCGCTCATGGGCATGAACAACGTCTACTACCGCTTCCGACACTTTGTCGAAGGCAGCGAGGTCGAAGCCGACTACAAGCTCCCGGCGCGCCTGCGTATGAACCGCATCGCCAAGCCGGCCGGTGACAAGGTCGCCTTCGAGCTCCTCTGCCTCGCGGTCAGCGCGATCAACGGCTGCGAAGCCTGCGTGCGCAGCCACGAGTCCGTCGTCCGCAAAGGCGGCATGACCGCCGAGCAGGTCCACGACGCGGTGCGCATCGCGGCCGTGCTCCACGGCGTCGGCCACGCGCTGCGGATCCGCTGACCACGTCGGCGCCGCGCGTGACACCCCGATGGAAGCGCGGAATTGCGGTTTTGGAGCCGACCGCCAGGTCGAGCGACCCGCCGCAACGTGAGTGTCGCCGTCAGGCGACCGAACCATCGAATCGCTCGAAGCGCGGCGGACGCCCGCCCGTACAGCCGAACGACTCCGCGAAACCACGGGACGTGAACGTGACGGCGTCGCACGCTCGACCCGAGTGCTACCTTCCGTGCACGTGACGCCGCGCTACGAGCTCGGAGCGGAGATTCTCTCGGACGGCGCGGGCACGCTCCACGCCGCGCACGACCGCCACCTCGGCCGCGACGTGGACGTGAAGGTCCTGCGGGGTCGTCACCCGGCGCGCGAACGGCGTCGCATGGAGCGCGAAGCGCGGCTCCTCGGCGTCGCGCGCCACCCGGGCCTGCCGACCCTGCTCGACGCGCGCATCCAAGGCGACGAAGCCCTCCTCGTCTACAACCGCGTGTCGACGCGGACGCTCGCAGACGAGGTCGCGGCCTCCCGCCCGACCCGACGCGAAGCGCTCGAGTGGACCCGTCAGATCGCGTCCGCGCTGCAAGCGGCGCACGCGCAAGGCATCGTGCACTCCGATCTCCGGCCCGACGTGATCCTGGTGCCGGACGCCGAGCGCTCGCTCGTGGTCCACGGCTTCGGTCGCGCGCGCACCAGCGACGCGACGGACGAGCACTCGACCTACGGCGAAGCCCTCGACGTGCCGCTCTACCTCGCGCCCGAGGTGCTGCTCGACGAGCCGATCGACGTGCGCGCGGACGTCTTCGGCGTGATCGGCGTGTTGCGCTTCTTGTTGACCGGCGCACCGCCCGTCGACGTGCGTGGCGCGCGGAGCCCCGCGGAGGTTCTCGAGCGCGTCCTGTACGGAGCGCGCGCGCCGGTCGAAGGCGTCGGCATTCGGTTGGCCGCGCTCCTCGACGCCGGCTCCGCGCGCGAGCCCTCCCGCCGCCCCGCGTCGATGCTCGAAGTGCTCGACGTGATCGCAGGCGAGCTCGGCGTGCACTCCGATCTGCACGAGCGCGCGTCCGACGAGCCGCGTCTCTTTCCGAACGAGAAGGTGGGCAGCTTCCGGATCCGCGCCGAGCTCGGCCGCGGCGGCTTCGGCCGCGTGTACCTCGCCACCGACGAGCGGCTCTCGCGCGACGTCGCGCTCAAGCACTTCCTCGACGGGCGCTCGAAGCCGGAGCTCGAAGGCCGCGCCCTCGCGCGCGTGCGCCACGCCAACGTCGTCCGCGTGTACGAGCTCTTCCAACACCGAGGCCAGACGATGCTCGTGCACGAGCACGTCCCCGGCGAGTCGCTCGATCGTCGCCTGAGCGATGGTGCGCGTCCATCACCCATCGTCGTCGGCGCGATCCTCGATCAAATCCTCGCGGGCCTCGCGGCGATCCACGAAGCCGGCATCGTGCACGGCGATCTCAAACCCGCCAACGTCGTCGTCGACGCGGATTGGAACGCGAAGCTGATCGACTTCGGCCTCGCGACGGTCGACGGTGAAGCCGCTCCGAAAGCAGGCGCGATCACCCCCGCATACTGTCCGCCCGAGCTCGCGTCGGGCTCGGGCGCACGCTCGCCGAAGAGCGACCTCTACTCGTTCGGTGTGCTCGCGTTCGAGCTCGCGACGGGGCGCCTCCCCTTCGAGCTCGCGCACGTGACCGAGATGCTGCGCGCGCACGTGAAGACCCCACCGCCGCTCGTCTCCTCGCTCGCTCCCGCGATGGAGCCCTTCGACGCGTTGATCGCCGAGTGCCTCGCCAAAGATCCGAACGCGCGCCCCGCGAGCGCGGCCGAGCTCCGCGATCGGCTCGCCCGCGCGCTGCGAGCCTCCACCCTGCTGCGTCGCCCGCGTCGCTTCTTGGTCGTGGAGGACAACCCCGCCGTCGCCGAAGTGCTCGTCGATCAGCTCGACCCCTTCCTGCACGGCGGCTCGGTCGCGGTCGCGCACGACGGCGAAGCCGGTCTGGCGCTCGCGCTCGGCGAGCCCTTCGACGTCGTCCTGCTCGATCTGAAGCTCCCACGCCGAAGTGGCGTCGAGCTGCTCGCAGAGCTGCGGGCGGCGACCTCCGAGCTCCCGACCGTGGTCGTGATCTCCGGCGAAGCCTCGAGCGAAGATTGGCGGCTCCTTGCCTCGATGGGCGCCCGCGCGATCCTCTTCAAGCCGGTCGATCCGATCTTGTTGGAGACGACCATCCGCCGCTTCCTCGGCAGCGACGGCTGACGGCTCGGCGCACCCCCGTTCAGCGCACGCCCGCGCCGCGCTTTCCGAGGCGTCCCTTGCGGCCGTTGGGTCCGTTCGGCCCGTCCTGACGTTCGCGGCGGCGCTTCTCGTGGATCGAGAGCGCGCCCTTGCCGCTCGCGGGCGGCACCAGGCAGTGCGCCGCCGAGCCGATGAGGTCGCGCCTGCCGGCCGCGGCGAGCGCCTCGCGCGCGAGATCGTGCTGCGCGACGTCCCAGTACTGCAGCAGCGCCTTCTGCATTCGCTTCTCGCGCAGCGTCTTGGCCGAGTAGACGGGCTCCTGGGTGAAGGGGTCCTTCCCCGTGAGCCACATGCTGGTCGCCATCGACATCGGCGTCGGGATGAAGTCCTGCACCTGCCGCGGCTTCAAACCACGTTTCTTCAGGTACACCGCGAGCTGAATCATCGATTGAAGCGTCGAGCCCGGGTGCCCGCTGATGTAATACGGGACCAGGTGCTGATCCTTGCCGGACTTCTCCGACGCGCACGCGAACATCTCCGCGAACTTCTCGTACGACTCCGCGCCCGGCTTCTTCATCTTGTCGAGCACCGCCTCGTCGACGTGCTCGGGCGCCACCGAGAGCTGCCCGCCCGTGTGGTGCTTGGCGAGCTCCTCCACGAACTCCGGGCTCCGCTCCGCGAGGTCGTAGCGCACGCCGCTCGCGATGAAGACCTTCTTGATCCCCGGCTCCTGCCGCACCTTCTTCAGGAGCTGCACCAGCGGCGCGTGATCGGTGACGAGGTTCTCGCAGATCTTCGGGTACACGCAGCTCGTGCGACGGCAGGACTTCTCGATGCGCTCGTCCTTGCACGTCATCTGGTACATGTTCGCGGTCGGCCCGCCGACGTCGCTGATCACGCCCGAGAAGCCGTCCATGCGACGCAGCGCGCGCACCTCGCGCAGCACGCTCTCCGCGGAGCGGCTCTGGATCACGCGCCCTTCGTGCTCGGTGATCGAGCAGAACGAGCAGCCGCCGAAGCAGCCGCGCATCGTGACGATCGAGTGCTTCACCGTCTCGAACGCCGGGATCGGCTCGCGGTAGCTCGGGTGCGCGGTGCGCTGGAAGGGCATGTCGTAGAGCTCGTCCATGAGCTCGGTCGAGAGCGGCTCCGCAGGCGGGTTCAGGTAGATCGCCTGGTCGCCGTGCCGCTGCACGATCGGCCGCCCGTTGCCGGGGTTCGTCTCCTTCTGGAACGCGCCGCTCATGCGGCTGAACGCGTCGAGATCGGAAGAGACCTCTTCATAGCTCGGCAGAACCACCGGCTTGCGATCCGACACCCGCCGCGAGGGCTCGATCGCCTCGTGCTCACCCTTGTGCAGCACGAATCCCGTGCCGCGCACGTCCCGCACCTCGCGGATCGTCTTTCCGCTCGCGAGCTGATCGGCGACCTCCCAGACCGGCCGCTCGCCCATGCCGAAGATCACGAGATCGGCCTTCGCGTCGAGCAGCACCGAGCGCCGGATCGAGTCGCTCCAATAGTCGTAGTGCGCGATGCGCCGCAGCGAGGCCTCGATGCCTCCGAGCACGATCGGCACGTCCTTGCCGAACGCCTGCCGGCAGAGGTTCGAGTAGACGATGCTCGCGCGGTTCGGGCGCATGTTCGTGCGTCCCCCCGGTGAGTACTGATCGTCCGACCGCACCTTCTTCTGCGCGGTCAGCTTGTTCAGCATCGAGTCGAGGTTGCCCGCCGTGATGCCCACGAAGAGCCGCGGCGCGCCCATGCGCGAGACGTCCTCGGGAGTGTCCCAGCGCGGCTGCGCGATCATGCCGACGCGATAGCCACGCGCTTCGAGGAAGCGCCCGATCAGCGCGCCCCCGAACGCCGGGTGATCGACGTAGGCGTCGCCGTTGACGATCAGCACGTCGAGCTCGTCCCAGCCGCGCGCCTCCATCTCCTCACGCGTGGTGGGGAGAAACGCACGAAGGTCCGGACCCTTCTTCTTGCCGAGCTTCACGAGCGACATGGGGTCCGAAGTTGTGCGGCCTTCCGGGTCGAACGTCGAGGGGACGTCGGTCGGCGCGGCGTCTCGTTCGCCGCGACTTCGGTCGACTCGTCCGGTGCACGTTCCGCGTCCCGCGCCGGTCGGCAGATCCCGCGCATCGGCCGGGTGGTAACCTCGCCCCGTGCGACCCGCGCTCCTGCTCACGTTCGTCTGCCTCGCCTCCGGCGCGGCATGCGGGCGTGGCGCGTTGCCGAGCGTCCCGCTGCGCTTCGACGACCGCACCGATCCGCTCGTGGCCGAAGGCTTCGGCGCCTGCGCGGACGAACAGCCCGAGTCGATCGCGCTCGATCCTTCCAAGCCGCTCGTGGTCATCGTGCACGGCTGCGCGTCGTCCGGCGAAGAGTTCAAGAAGCTCTCCGAGGTCTTCGCCTTCCACGGCCAACAGAGCGTCTGCTTCAACTACGACCACCGCCGCACCCTGCGCGGCACCGCGATCCGCTTGCGCCGCGGACTCGACGAGCTGCGGCAGCGCGTGCCGGAGCACGAGATCACGCTGCTCGGCCACAGCCAAGGCGGCCTCGTCGCGCGCATCGCGCTCGCGGAGCTCGACGAGGTCGACACCCAACCGCGCGACCTCCGCCTCGTCACCGTGTCGTCGCCCTTCTCGGGCATTCGCTCCGCGCGGCACTGCGGCCTCCCCTGGCTGCACGTCCTCTCCATCGGCATCACGGTCGCGGTCTGCCAAGGCATCGCGGGCGCCAACTGGGTCGAGATCCACCCGCGCTCGCGCTACTGGACCGAGCCCCACGCCCTCGACCCCGGCGTCCACGAGCACGTCCAGATCGTCACCGACGAAGCGGACACCTGCCGCCGCTTCGACGACGACGGAACCTGCGCCGAGGACGACCTCGTCTTCTCGGTGAGCGAACAAGAGAACCCCGCGATCGAAGCCGACCCACGCGTGCAGACCACCCGCATCGAAGCCGGCCACGCCCAGGTCGTGGGCGCGGGAGGCGTCGAGCCCGAAGCGCTCATCGAGGTCCTCCAATCGCACGAAGTCCTCGCCCCGACCCCACCCGAACGCCAAGCCGAGCTCGCGAGGTTGGTGCGCGCGCTGTTTCCGCGTGCGCGGCGCCCGAACGTGGATCTGGCGACGCGGTGATTCGACGCGCTGATTGATTCAACGACGCCGCAGCTCAAACCACACAACCACGCTCCAACAACGCCGCGCGGAAGAGCTCCTTGGCGCCCTGCTCCACGACCGAGCCGTGCGCCGGCGCGAGGGCGTCGAAGTCGTGCTCGAAGAGGTGCGCGAGCGAGCGCTCGAACGCCGGTCGATCCTTCACTTCACGCAGGAACAAGCGGCTCACGCCGAAGCGACGGTAGGTGCCGAACAGTCCGAAGATCATCCGCGCCCCGAGGCCGCTCGCGTCGAGCACGTTGAAGGCGAGATCCGCCACGACGAGCGTGCGCGTGTCGCGGTGCACGAAGACCGACTCGGCGAACGACGGCATGCCGCCGAGTGTGATCCGCGAGAGCTCGTCCTCGTGCGGCCACGGATCGACGCCGAGCGTCCCGTGGAAGCGCACGTCGAGCTTCTTCTTCTCGATGCCCACCGGGGCCCAGAGGCGCGCGTTCGGGAAGGCCTTCGCCGCCGGGATCACGCCCTCGGTGTGGAAGAGGTTCGGCACCACGACGTCGGTGATCTCGCCCTCCGCCTCGAGCTCTCGATAACGCTCGGCGGACAGAGTCGACGCCGGCGCGAAGAGCACGCGCCCCCGCGAGAGCGGGATCACGCTCGTGCGGAGCGGCAGCCGCACGAGCGGCATCGAACGCGACGACTCGAGGTAGGTGATCGCCATGGCGCGGAGCATATCGCTCGCGCCCCCATCGGCGCAGTCCTCGCGGGTGGGCTCGGCTCCGTGGCTCGGTTCCATCGACGCTTCCATCGACGCGTTCATCGAAGCCTCCTCGAAGACGACGGCTCGCTCGCGGACAGGTGACGCGCGTCGCTCGATCGCCGAGCGCCCATCACATGAGCACCGTTCGCGTCACACGTGACATGTCTCGTTTCCATCCCTCGGCGCGGACACTCGTTTGATTCGGCGGAACGAATCCGCTCCGACTGCGGGAAAAACATCGTTTCTCGTGCGTTCGTCACCGGCGCGCTCCCCCAGTTGGGCTAGGCCCAAAGGATGGCCGTCGTTCGGTCCGTCTCCGCTCGTCCGCCCGGCCCCTCCGAGCCGCGGCGCTTCGTTCACCTCCGCGTCGACCACGAGCAGGCGCGCGTCTCGGTCGTCGTCTCCTCGCGCTCGCAGCTCGAAGCCGAAGGTCCCCTCTGCGAGCTCGCGCTGCTCGGCGCGTTCCGACGCGGTCACGACTCCGACGACGAACGAGCAGCCACCCGCTTCGCCGACGCCCTCGAGCGCGCGCTCTGCGCCCCCGACGACGGCCCCATCGCGGAGATCACGGCGCGCCTCGGCCTCACGAACGCCGCGCTCGTGATGCGCGCGCGCCGCATCGCGCGCCTCGGCGAGCTCGAGACGAGCCGACGTCGCTGATCATGCGCGACGTCCGACCGCTCACCGCGGCGGCGACTCGCCGAGCGTGACCTTCGGCGAGGCGCGCGGCGTGCTCGGCAAGGAGGTGATCGGCACGCCCTTCGGAACCGGCAACCTCCAAGGTCGGAGAGCTGTCGCGAAACCGGCAACCTCCGAGATCCGGAGTGCACTCGAAGATCGGACCGACCTCGCTCCGGCGCTTCCTGCTGCGACGACGTGAGGAGAGGCGCCGACGTTCGGTTCGCGGAGGCCCCCGACGCGCGGAGCGTCGATGCCCCCGACATCGCCAACGTTGGCGATCCGAGAACGTCGATGCTCTCGACGACGCCAACGTTGGCGATCCAAGAGCGTCGACGCTCCCGACGACGCCAACCGTTGGCGATCCAAGAGCGTCGACGCTCTCGACGACACCAACCGTTGGCGATCCAAGAGCGTCGACACTCTCGACGACACCAATGGTTGGCGTCCCAAGAGCGTCGAGGCTCCTCAGGACGCCGAGGCAGATCCTTCGATGAAGCTCTCGCAGGCTCCAAAAGCGAGCCAGGCTCACACTCAGAAGGTCGCGCGCCGCCAGAAGTCCGAGAGAGGTACTTTCGGAACACCCCGAAGGGTTCCGTGAGCCCGAGGTAGGTACTTCCGGGAACCCGAGGGGTTCCAGAGACATCTCCGAAGTACTTTCGGAACCCCGAAGGGTTCCAGAGACATCTCCGAGGTACTTTCGGAACCCCCGAGTGGTTCCCAAAGCCCGAGGCAGATACTTTTTGCAACCCTCGGGGGTGCAAAAAGTATCTGCCTCGGGCTTTTCAGACCTCGGACAGTCTTGGAAGGCCCGACGTGGACGTTTTCGGTCGACGCGAGCTCGAGCGGCCCTCACGCGCCGAAGGTCGTGCGCGACGCCGCACGAACGCAGACCGCCAGGCCGGAGCTCGACGCGGCACGCAAGGCGCTCGCCACGCGCGCCGCATCCAGCTCCAAGACACCGTGCGTGGCTGACCCCACGGATCCGACGACTCGCTCACGTGGGGAGGGATCCATGGACCCGACGACTCGCTCGACGGCGGCATCACCTGGGGCTCCGACCTCGACACCCCGTGACGCAACACCGATCGATCGGCGGGTTCCTCCCGCCCTCGCGCAGCCCAAGCCAGCGCGACTCACCAGGTCGAGACGGGTCCAGATTCGAGATGCGACGACCGGTCGGTTTCCGACCAGAGGTCCAAGAGAGCGGACCCTTAATCTTCGACTGTCGCCTTCATCCGATGTCACACCCGCATGCGATCGTCCCCGCATGTTCGACGTCGAAGACCACGCGCTGAACGAGCACGAAGACTCCTCCGATCGCGAGGAAGATTCCTTCGATCCCGAGGCCGCCGAAGAAGAGCTTGCCACGCTGTCGTCCCACCTCGACGCCGCGACCTACCGACAGCTCGTGTTGATCCGCCAGCTCGACGAGAGCGGCCACTGGGTGAAGGCAGGAGCCACCACCTGCGCCGCGTGGCTCTCGTGGCGCATCGGCATGAACGAGAACG
>CALJLK010000262.1 GCA_937982655.1 uncultured Sandaracinus sp. | reverse complement strand
GGAGGGCTCGACGCGGCACCTGAGCTTCCTGGAGAACGGGCGCTCGTCGCCGTCGCGCGAGATGGTGCTCGTGCTCGCGAGCGCGCTCGAGCTACCGCTGCGCGATCGAAACCAGCTCCTGCACGCAGCGGGCTTCGCGCCGGTGTACCCGAGCGCGCGCCTCGACGACGTGTCTTTCGAGCCGATCCGCCGCGCGCTCGATCATCTGCTGCGCGCGCACGAGCCCTTCGGCGCGGTGGTGGTCGATCGCGACTACGACCTGCTGCGTGTGAACACCGGCGCGACGAAGCTGCTCGGGTGGGCGTTCGAGGGGCTCACGCCGCCGCCGGAGGCGATGCGCAACCTACTGCGCGCGACCCTCGATCCACGCGCGCTCGCGTCGCGGCTCGTCAATCACGCCGAGATCGCGCGCGAGCTCGCGACGCGGCTCCGACACGAGCACGCGATCGAGCTCGATCCGGCCCGGCGCGCGCGCTTCGAGGCGCTGCTCGAGCTCACGCGCGACGTGCCGTCGACGCGCTCCGGCCTCCCGAGCCTCCCGGTGCTGCCGGTGCATCTGCGCAAGGGCGACGTCGATCTGCGCCTCATCACGACGCTCACGACGCTCGGCACCCCGCTCGACGTGACCGCGCAGGAGCTGCGCATCGAGTCGTACTTCCCGGCGGACGAAGCGAGCGAACGCCTGCTGCGCTCGTTGTGAGCTCCGTCGACGACGCGCGGCGCGCGCCTTCGCTCAGGTGCGCTTCTCGCCGCCGAAGAAGAGCTCTTCGACGGCTTGGCGGTGGTAGAGGCTGCCGCGGAAGCCCATCACGCGCTCCACCTCGCGACCGCCGCGGAACCACACCACGGTGGGCGTCGCCGAGACGCGCAGGCGGCCGGCGGCCTGGGGCGCGAAGTGGGTGCCCATCTCGCAGACCTTCACGCGGCCGTCGTACTCGGTCGCGAGGTCGACCATGATCTCTTCGAGCTTCTTGCAGGGCTGACAGCCCGGCGACCACACGTCGAGCACGACGGGGACCTCGCTCTTGAGCACGACCTCCGCGAAGTTCGCGTCGTCGACGTGCGTGGGGTGGACCTTCTTCTTGGTTCCAAGCAGCGAACCGAGCCAGCTCATACGGAATACTTCTCCTGCAGCAGACGATGGAAGGCGTGAGCGAACGAGCGAGAACGCGCTTCAGCGGAACACGATCGTCTTGTTCTTGTGGATCAACACACGATCTTCGAGGTGGTAGCGCAGCCCGCGCGCGAGCACCGTCTTCTCCACGTCCTTGCCGTACTGGACCATGTCCTCGACGGTGTCGGAGTGGTCGATCCGCACCACGTCCTGGTCGATGATCGGGCCCTGATCGAGGTCGGCCGTCACGTAATGGCAGGTCGCGCCGATCAGCTTCACGCCTTTCTCCCACGCTTGGTGGTAGGGACGTGCACCGACGAAGCTCGGCAAGAAGCTGTGGTGGATGTTGAGGATCTTGCCCGGATGAGCAGCGCAGAGCTCCGGCGAGAGGATCTGCATGTACCGCGCGAGCACCATCACGTCGCCGCGCACTTCTTCGAAGAGCCGCTGCACCTCGGCGAACGCGGCCGCCTTCTTGTCGGGGGTGACGGGCACGTGATGGAACGGGATGCCGTGCCACTCGACGAGGCCACGGAAGGTGTCGTGGTTCGAGATCACGCAGGGGATCTCCACGTCGAGGTCCTTGCTCTCCCAACGGCCCAGCAGGTCGTAGAGGCAGTGTCCTTGCTTCGACACCAGGATCACGACGCGCTTGCGGACCGCGGAGTCGGTGATCTTCCAGTCCATCTCCAGCTCCGCCGCGAGCGGCGCGAAACGATCGCGCAGCTCCGGGAGGTGGAAGGGGATGGAGTCCGCGCGGATCTCGAGGCGCATGAAGTACGCGCCCGGATCGCCGTTCTCACCCGGCGGCTCCGCGTGCAGGGCGGTCTCGAGGATCCACCCCCCGTGCTCCGCGATGAAGCCGGAGACGCGGGTGACGAGCCCGACGCGATCACGGCACGAGGCGGTCAGGGTGTAGAAACGGTTTCGGGACATGCGCGGTGATAGCACGCGCGCGGGCCGTTCAAGAGGCCTCCGAGGGACGCACAGCGAGTCGAGCCCTCAGAACGCTATCGCGAGAGCGAATGACGGTCGGACATCCTACGGGAGGTGATCACCCAGCACGTCGGAAAATGGATGCGGTTCGAAACCGAGGCCGGCAGCGTAGCAGGATTGATCGTGAGGCGGTCGAGTGAACGCGTGGTCATCAAACGCCCATGGCGTTCGGGAAGCGTCCACGATACGGTTCGTTGAGAGGTGGTGACAGTGGACGGCAGACGATCAGGAGTTCAGCAGCATCGGGTGCTCCGCCGCATTCTTTGCTTCGTCTGCGCGGCACTCGCATTTTCTCTCTTTGGGTGTGATCCCGAGGCGACATACTTCGTCGAGCCTCGTGACTCCGAGTTGAACGCCGTTTACGTGAGCGTCCCGGAGAACGGCTCTCAGGGTGCCGATACGAACCGGCTCCGCAGTGTTGCAGGCAATATCGACAGCGTGCGGTATCGACTCCAGGCACGCCACGCGCCCTTCCTGCTGCGGGGAGACCTCGGCGATGGGACGGGCCTCGATGCCATCCAGCTACCGGCTCTGGGCGACGCTGACGAACTCGTGGTCGACGTGCCGAACGCGGATTGGACGTCTCTACGTGTCTACGACCGCGGACTGTGTTCAATCCTCGTGTCTTGGGACGACGAGGGTGATGTCGGCTCGATGACGAATCTGCTCTATGGAGCCATCCTCGAGCAGTTCGCAGGCACCGAGGGAGTCGTCGGCGCACAGTTGAAGTACGGGCGACTCACGCCGCGCCTTCAGGCAGTGATGCCGCGCGATCCGATCTCGTCCCCCGTCGCTCGAGACGCGTTGCTCCTGAGCTTCGAGCTGAACGCCGTCAACATCGGCGGCCCTCTGGGACTGATCAACTGCAATGACGCGGTTGCATCAGTCGAGATGGAGCTGGAACTGGAGCCGTCGAATCTTGCCTGGGTCGAGGTACGTGGGCGAGACGGGGACCGCCGTGGGAATGATCGGAACTTTGCTGCACAGTGCCTTGGAGACCGACGTGCCTCGATGACGGAGGTGCGCGCGGCTGTCGCGGCACGAACATGCCTCCCGGGCGCGGAGCTCGAGTTGGCAGAGTTCGGGACCGTACTCGCCAGCGAAGTTGGCGACCTGAGGATGCGCGCGGACTACTCGGGCGACCCGGACGATCAATCGGTCCTCGTGGGCATCGACACCATCAACGGTCGATCGGTCGGCGGCAACGACGCGTTGGTGCGGGTTCGCAGCCTCGATGTCGAGTTCGATGCGAGCTGCATTCGGGCGCGACGCGCGACGATTCGCGACACGTTGATCCAATCCTTTCGGCGTTCATTCGTCGTCGGGCTCTCGGATGGGTTTCGTGATGCGCTCGTCTTCGATCCCATACACATCGTCGAGCGACCTTCCGACCTCCAGCTCATTCAGTGCAGTTCGGATGCAGACTGCGGAGCTCGCAACGGACAACCGGCTTTCGCGGGACGCGATGGGTCGTGGCGCGGCGTACGGCATCGATGCTTGCCTCGGGATCCGAGCCGCTACCCTGATCTCCTCTCGATTTTTGTTCGTCCGCCACTGGAGCGTGTGTGTCATCCGGTGATTGAGCCTGACCACGTCAACATCCGACCGGACGGATTGCAGCTCGTCGTCAGCACGAGTGCCGACGACGTGCAATCGGCAATGTTGACGGGAGGCGCTCCCCTCTCCACGGCGCTATGCGACGATTCGCCCTTTCTGCTCCCGCTCCGCGGCCATCTCCCTCCGCTCGACCCTCCACGACCGCACGTCGACAGATCGCCGTATGAGTACACGGGGCCGCGAATCGGTGGGGGCATAGTCGTCGGCGGGTGCGCGGCACAGGAGGGTCGAGGTTCCAACGCCGTCTGGCTGTTGTGCCTCGGTTGGCTGATCCTCTTTCGGAGGCGATGACGTGTCACTGCGGGTCTGGCTTCTACTCGCGCTTGGCGTCATCGCCTGTGGCGGCAGCCACGTTGCGAGGGATGGCGGCCCCGACGGCGCGGGTCCAACTGACGACTCAGGCCCGTTGGACGCAGGGGTCGTCGTAGCTCAGGGGGACTGCCCCGAGGGCCATGCCTGCGGCTGCGTTGGAGTTTTCGCGCGGTGTGAAGACGGGTGCGAGTGCCCAGCAGGCCAGCATTGTGATGAGGGCTCCGGGTTGTGTTTGCTCGATGTGGAGGGTCGTTTGGATCGCTGCCTGCCGGGAGAGGAGGCGCAGTACGTTTTCTGCGCCTCCGGGCGTGTGTGTGCAGTCCGAGAAGGGCAGGCATCCGGGTTGTGCGTCTCCATCGACGCATGCCTCGACCTCCAAGAGCTAGGGGGCGAAGTTCAGTGCCGTTACTTTGACGGATCGGCTGTGGTGTCTGGACCGCCCAGTCGTGACGACTGCCCCTCATCCGAACCACGATTCCCCTTCTGCGGGGGTCCTTGTGGAGAAGACGCACTCTGCCCCGCAAACGACTTTCTCGGAGTCTTGGCAAATGACCAGTGCATCGGCCTCTCGGAAGGCCGCGCCTTCGGGATGTGCGTACTGCCCACGTCTTCCTTCCGATGTTACCGAGACGACCCAGACGCGACCGAAAGCATCATGTTCTCATGTTCGGGTTTCTATGGAGGACTCGAGCCGTGCGCGTGCCTCGTTCTCCTGCCGGACGAGCGTGAGGCGCCCGCGGTACCGACCTCGGCGTGTCGTGCGTATGCGTTCGAGCATCCGGGTCAAGCGCGCTGTGTGAACGCGGCGTGGGAGCCCGTGTGAGCGCCACTTGGCGCATCTGGCTCGTCGCGCTCGGCTCGCTCGGGGGTTGCTACCTGAGCCACGAGCGGGATGCTGTCTCGGGCGATGCTGGCTTCGATGGCCTGGCGACGGACACGAGCGTCGTAGGTTCGTGCGAGGCCTTGCCTGGGGCCGATGTGTGTGGATGCGTAGCCGAGTATCGACGCTGCGACACGTGCGACGTGGCCTGTCCCGCCGGAAGTAGGTGTTGGGATACCGTCGGCGTCTGTCGACCTTTCGACGTCGACCGAGGGGGCTCCCGACCCTACGAAGCCTCATGCACGCTGAGCTTCGATCGCGATCTCGCGGTCCACACGTACTGCTTCGATGGACGTGCGTGCTCGGTGCGGCAAGGCAGTGGTGGTGCGTTCGATCCGATGTCGGGGCCGTGCATGAGCGCGGACTTCTGTCGTGAAGCGGCTTACGCGATGCCCGCTCTTCCCCGTGAGCCGGTCTGCGTCGACTCGTTCGGGATACCTTTCGACGGCTCGACCAGCGCGTCGATGTGCCCTGGCCCGTCGTTCTGTGGCGGCGTTTGCGAGCCCTGCCCCGCGGTAGGTTCGGGCTTCGCTTCGTGCGTAGGTCGTGGGGAGGGACGACCCTTTGGTGTGTGCACTTCAGGCTTCGACCCTCGCTGCACAGGTGCGTGGGGATCGGTGGGTGGTGGCCAGGCTTGCCTCCTGATCGACACGGAGACGCTTGGATGGGTCGTGTCCGAAGAGGCGTGCGATGTGTACCGAATGCTGGTTCCGACGGCCCGCTGCGTCGACGCGCGCGGACGCGACCGTGACTGACGCATCCGCTCACGCCGCGATCGTCTCCGCCGCCCGCAGCGCGATCATCATCGTCGGCGCGTTCAACGCCGACACCGGAGTCCACGGCATCACGCTCGCGTCGGCCACGCGCACGTTCGAGAGGCCCTTCACCTTCAGCGTCGCGGGGTCGACCACCGCGGACGCGTCGTCGCCCATCCGGCAGGTGCCCGCGTAGTGGTAGGTGGTCATCACGTTCTTGCGGATCCAGCTCGCGATCGCTTTGCGCGATCGGCCGAGCGGGCCGGGGAAGAGCTCGCGCGCGCCGAACTCGGTGAGCGGCGACTGCTCCGCGACGTGGCGCGCCTTCTCGACGCCGTCGATCATCACCTCGAGGTCCTCCGACTCGCGGAAGTAACCGATGTCGATCGCGGCGGGCGTGCTGGCGTCCGTGCTCGTGATGCGCAGCGAGCCGCGGCTCTTCGGTTTGCCGAGGATCACCACGATGCCCCAGAGCTTCGCGACGAAGTCCTGCACCGCCGGCTGCTCGAAGGCCTTCTCGATGCCGGTGCGCATCACGCTCGGCAAGCGCGTGCGCTCGTAGAGCGCGGGCGGGAGCGCGATGCCGGGGAGCAAGCGGATGAGCCCTTCGCGGAACGAGCTGACCGCGGGGTAGAAGACGTAGCAGGTGTCGCTCTGCGCGAGCGGCAGATCGGTGCGCGGGCGCGCGCGGTGGAAGCCGTAGAGCAGCGGGTAGTAGGTCTCGGTCGCGCGACCGCCGCGGTAGAAGAGCTGCACGTTCGGGTGGTCGTGCAAGTTCGCGCCGACCTCGGGGCGATCGAGCACCACGTCCACGCCGAGCTTGCGCAGGTGTTTCTCGTCGCCGACGCCCGAGCGCTGCAAGATCGCGGGGCTCACGAGCGCGCCCGCGCAGAGGATCACCTCCTGGGTCGGTCGCACCACGTGCGCGCCGCGACCACGAAAGCGCACGCCCACGCAGCGATCGCCCTGCAGCTCGAGCGACTCGACCTGGGCGTTCGTGATCACCGAGAGGTTCGGGCACTCCGAGAGCGCGGGCAGCAGGAACGCGGTGAAGCCGCTGCGGCGCGTCTTTCCTTCGAAGCTCATCCACTCGTAGCCGAGCACGCCCGAGAGATCGCCGTCGTTGAGATCGTCGCTGCGCCGGAAGCCCGCGCGCTCGCTCGCCGCGATGCAGCGATCGGCCCAGTCGGTCGCGTCGCGCTGGTGCGGATGGAGCGTCGCTTCGAGGCGATCGAACACCGGCGCGACGTCGTCCCAGCGCCAGCCCTTGGGCCAGCTCGCGAAGTCGAGCTCCGCGCCGCGCGTGTAGACCATCGCGTTGATGGAGCCGCTGCCGCCGAGCCCGCGGCCCGAGCCCAGGAAGAGTCGGCGTTTGCCCCAGCGGCGATCGACGACCGAGAAGCGCTCGTGCATGAGCGCGTCGTTCACGAACGCTTCCTTGTAGCGATCGGCGTCGAGCGTCTCGGGGTGTGCGCGCGCGTCGTCGCCCGCTTCGAGCAAGAGCACGCGCGCGTCGGGCAGTTTGCGCGCGAGCTCGGCCGCGACGATGCAGCCCGCGGATCCCCCGCCGACCACGACGTAATCGAACTTTCCGGACATCTCGGGTCCTCTTTCGCGAAGTGATCGATTCGTGCGCGAGGTGATCGTGCGCGAGGTGATCGTGCGAGGTGATCGTGCGAGGTGATCGTGCGAGGTGATCGTGCG
>CALJLK010000261.1 GCA_937982655.1 uncultured Sandaracinus sp. | reverse complement strand
GGCCGCGGCAGGGGCCAGAAGACGGGACGGCTGCTCTCGTCACCGAGATAGAGCTCCTCCGCGCCCGCCTCCTCGATCAACGCGCGCAGGAGCGCCGCCCGGGCGAAGAGCCACTTGCCCGGGCCCCACGGGATCACGGGCAGGGCGCCGACGCGCCGCGCCCAGGCGAGGGCGTCCCGGATCGGGCGGCCGTCGGGGAAGCGCTCGAGCGTGCCGATGGCGAGCACCTCGAGGTCCTCGCGCGCCGCGACCTGCCGCCCGGCGACGACGAAGAGCGCGCGCTCCGCGCCGCCGTGCGCGCCGCCGGCGCCGGCGCGCAGGGCGTCGGGATCGCCGGTCGCCTCGAAGCGCCACGCCCCGAAGCGCCCGCCGCCCTCCGCGAGACGGGCGAATCGGCCGAAGCAGTCGTCGCCCGCGGTCTCCGTGAGGCAGAGGACGCCGTCGAACGCGTCCGCGCCGCGGCTCCGGGCCACACGCGCGAGGTTCGCCCAGGCGTCGTCGAGGAAGCCGTGCTCGGGATAGCACGCGTGGACGTGGACGTGAGCGTCGGCGACGAGCATGCGGGGGCAGCATACGAGACGGCGCGGGCGCGGGCACGTCGTTGCCGCGTTCCGGGGCGTGGTGTACATCCGCACCACCCCGAGGACCCGCGCATGAAGCTCTCCGTCGTGATCCCCGTCTTCAACGAGATCCGCACCCTGCCCGTCGTCGTTCCGCACGTGAAGGCGTCCCTCGCGGAGCTCGCGATCGAGCACGAGATCGTGGTGGTGGACGACGGCTCGACCGACGGCACGCGCGACTGGCTCGAGAAGCTGGACGACCCGGCCGTGCGGGTGCTCCTCCAGCCGCGCAACGCCGGCAAGGGCGCGGCCCTGCGCGCGGGATTCGCCGCGGTCAGCGGCGACGTGCTGCTCGTGCAGGACGCCGATCTCGAGTACGACCCGCGCGACTATCCGGTGCTGCTCGCGCCGATCCGGGAGGGCGACGCCGACGTCGTCTTCGGCAGCCGCTTCCTCGGAGGTCCGCACCGGGTGCTCTACTACTGGCACTCCCTCGCGAACGCGCTCCTCACCCACGCCTCGAACATGTTCACCAACCTGAACCTCACGGACATGGAGGTCGGGTACAAAGTGTTCAAGCGCTCGGTGCTCGAGGGCATCACGATCGAGTCGAACCGCTTCGGCTTCGAGCCCGAGATCACCGCGAAGATCGCGAAGAAGGGCGTGCGCATCTACGAGGTCGGCATCTCGTACAGCGGCCGCACCTACGAAGAGGGCAAGAAGATCGGCTGGAAGGACGGCGTGCGCGCCCTCTGGTGCATCGCGAAGTACAATCTTCGCGGCTGAGCGCCCGACGCGCGGCCTAGTACACGGTGCCCGAGCGCGACCCTGCGTACGATCCTCCGTCCGACGACCGCGCGACCGACGTCGCCGCGGACGGAGTCGTGTCTCGGGAAGCCACGGCCGACCACTCCGTGACCGACACCCCCGACGACCTCGTCGCGACGGACATCGCACGTCCGAGCCGTTCGCGTGCGCTGCTCGCGAGCCTCGCGGTGCTCGTGCTGGGGCTCGGCGCCAGCCTCGCGCTCGTGACCTTCGTCGAGGCGGGGCCGCGCCCGCCGGACGTCGAGCCGAGCGCGCGTGTCGGGGCGGCGCGCGATCCACGCGTGCTCGCGGGCAGCGGTAGCAACACGCTGCTCACCGAGCGGCTCGTCGACGCGTTCCTCGCCTCGGGCGGCGCACCCATCGCGGTGGAGCCGGACTCGATCGGATCCGGCGGTGGCTTGCGGGCGCTGCGCGACGGCGTGATCGACGGCGCGCTCGTGTCGCGGCCGCTCTCGACGAACGAGACCGAAGGCGTGCGCGCGATCCCGTACGCCCGCACCGACGTGGTGCTCGCGACGAACGCGCGCTTCGTGCCCGACGACCGCGCCGCGATCCTCGCGCTCTTCTCCGGCCGCGGCTCCTCGCTGACGCCGCTCCTGCGCGAGCTCGGCGACTCCGGCGTGGAGTCGGTGCGCGCGGTGTGGCCCGAGCTCGCGGACGCGCACGAGGACGCGGTGCGCACGCAGCGCTTCGAGGTGCTCTACACCGACGACGCGATGGCGCGCGCGCTCGCGGACGTCGACGACGCGATCGGACTGACCGATCGGGGCCAGCTTCGACTGCGTCGCTCACCCGCGCGCGCGCTCGACGTCGTGGTCGCGCCGAAGGTCCTCACGTTGGTCGTACGTGACGATCGGCTCGACGACTTCGTCCGTTTCCTCGCCTCCGACGCCGCGCGCGCGGTGGTCGTCGACGGCGGCTACGAGGTGCCCTGATGCCGCGCTCGACGTCGAAGTCGCGACTCGGGCTCGCGCGCGATCTCGGGGTGCGGAGCGCGCCGCTCCTCGCGGCGGTGGTGGTGGTGGTGACGCTCGCGGCGCCCACCGCGCACCACGTGGTCAGCGTGGGCGAACTGCGTGGGCGCGCGCAGAGCGTGGCGCACGAGCTCGCGGAGACGTTGGCGCGCGAGGCGGCGCGTCGTCCGGTGCTCTGGCGCTACGACTCGCCGAAGGTCGTCGCGCACCTCCAACGCTTTCGTCCGGAGGCCGCGGTGGCGAGCGTGCGCGTGCTCGACGATCGCGGCGTGCTCGTGGCGCGTTCGGGCGACGAGCCGACCACGAGCGCGTGGGAGCACGCGACCATCGGCGAGGGCGCTGCGGTCTGGGTCGGTGTCGATCTCGGCGACGCGCGCGCGGCGTCACTGCGGCTCGCCGCGATCTTTCTCGTGCTCGGCCTCGTGCTCGCGTCGCTGCTCGCGTGGCTCCCACGACGCGCGCTCGATCGCGCGGAGGCCCGCATCCTCACGCTGATCGAAGATCTGCGCACCTCGCGCGGAGCGCTCGCCGAGCTCGCGCGCGATCTCGAAGGACAGGTCGCGTCGCGGGTCGCGGATCTGCAACACGCGAACGCGGAGCTCGCGGAGCACGAGCGACGATTGCGCGAGCTGACCGCGCGCGCGGTGTCGCTTCAGGAGGCCGAGCGGCGCGCGATCGGGCGCGAGCTCCACGACGGCGTCGGTCAGGTGCTCACGGCGGTCCGGTTGCGCGTGCAGCTCCTGCCTGCCCCGAGCGAAGCGCTGGATCGCACGCTGGAGCTGGTCGATCGCGTGATCGAAGAGGTGCGGCACGCGGTGGAGCTGCTCGGGCCCTCGATCGTGCGCGAGGTGGGGCTGCGCGAGTCGGTGCGGCGCCTGCTCGACGACGCGCCCTTCGAGGTGAGCTTCGAGGCGCCCGACGATCTCGGCGAGGTCGGCGCGCTCTCGCCCGCGCTCGAGACCACCGCCTACCGCATCGCGCAAGAGGCGACGAACAACGCCACCCGCCACTCGCAGGCCGCACGGCTCGAGGTGTCGATGCAGAGCGACGCCGGCGTGCTCGTGCTGCGGCTCCGCGACGACGGAGTCGGCTTCGACGCGCGGGCGGCGAGCGAAGGGCACGGCCTGCGCACGATGCGCGAGCGGGCGGAGCTGCTGGGCGGGACGCTCGCGATCGCGAGCGACGAGTCCGGCACGGTGGTGGAGGCGCGGCTCCCGATCGGCTGAGGCTCGGCACGTGTGTCGTCGCGCGCACGCGAGCGACCGGGGTCGAGCCTCGCGCACCACGTGGGAAGACCTGGACGACGAGCGCTCGTGATCAGCCGAAGCGTTCGATCAGCGCCGGCGCGATGCGGTCGAGCGCGATCACCTGATCGGCGAGGCCACGCTCGATCACCGCCTTCGGCATGCCGAAGACCACCGAGCTCGCTTCGTCCTGCGCGAGCACCTTGCCGCCCGCGGCCTTGAGCGCTTGAGCGCCGAGCGCGCCGTCCTTCCCCATGCCGGTCATCACGAGCACGGTCGTGCGTGGCCCGAGACTACGCGCGACCGCTTGGAGCGTGACGTCGGCCGCAGGGCGGCAACCGTTGACGGGCGGCGAGTCGACGAGGCGCACGCGGCCGCTGCCGTCGAGGGTCAGGTGTCGATCCCCGGGCGCGATCAGCACGCGCCCCGGCGCGGCGACGTCGTCGTCGGTCGCCTCGCTCACCGAGAGCGCGCTGATGCCGTCGAGCCGCGCCGCGAGCGCCTTCGTGAAGGCCTTCGGCATGTGCTGCACGATCACGATCGCGGCCCCGAAGTCGGCCGGCAGCCGCGGGATCACGCGCTCGAGCGCGGCGGGGCCTCCGGTCGACACCGCGATCACCAAGAGCGGCGCGTCGCCCGGCAGGCTCGCGCGCAGGCTCGTCGTCGGCTTGGGCGCCACGGCACGCAACGCGGAAGGCGCGGGTGCCACCGCGCTCGGGCGGCTCCGGGCGGCGCCCTTCACCTTGCGCAGCAGGTCGTCGCGCACGCCGCTCAGATCCGTGGAGACCTCACCGTCGGGCTTCGGTACGAAATCCAGCGCGCCCGCCGCGAGCGCGTCGAGGGTCTCCTTCGCGCCCTCCTGCGTGTGCGCAGAGAGCATGATCACCGGCACCGGGCGCTTGGCGAAGATCGCGCGCAGGGCTTCGACGCCGTTCATGCGCGGCATGTTGAAGTCCATCGTGACGACGTCCGGCTGGAGCTGCTCCACGAGCTGCACCGCTTCGGCGCCGTCCTTCCCCTGACCGATCACCTCGATCGCCGGATCGCTCTCCAGCGTGCGCTTGACCGCGATGCGCATGAACGCGCTGTCGTCGACCACGAGCACACGGATCTTCTTCGTTTCGTTCACCGGCTCTCTCCCCACATTCGCTCGATCTACCTCTCGGTCTCACTCACCTTCGGCCGCACTGTTACGCACATCTCTTCGGATTACCCATGCCGCGACCGCCATGAAGACGACGTCTTCTCGCCTCACCAATCGTCGTCTTCGCCCACGAAACCTTCGAGCACGTACGCGGACACCGGCTTGTCGATGCCCTTGAGCGCGATGCCCTCCGTCTCGCGCGCCTTCACGAAGTCCTTCACCAGCGCGTACGTCGTCTCGCTGAGCAGCACGCCACCCTTCGGGGCGTTCGACTCGTGCCGCTGGGCGCGGTTCACGGCGTCACCGATCACCGTGAAATCCCTTCGAAAATAGCGACTCCCGAGATCACCGCGGACGCACGGGCCGGTGTTGATCCCGATGCGCATCTGGAGCGGCACGCCCTCGCTCGTCGCGTTGAACACGTCGAGCGCGCGCTGCATCTCCCACGCGGCGCGCGTCGCCCGCAACGCGTGGCCGTCCGGGCGCTCCGGATCGTCCTCGAAGATCGCCATGATCGCGTCGCCGATGAGCTTGTCGATGTCGCCCCCTTGGGCTTGAATCACCGGACACATCGCGTCGAAATACCCATTGAGGTGCTCGACCACCTCGCCAGGAGTCCGTTTGGCGCTCATGGCGGTGAAGCCCGCCAAGTCGGAGAAGAGGATCGTACGATCCGCTTCTTCCGCGCGAAAACCGTAGAGCCCGCCGACCGCTTGTTGCTCGGCGGCCTTCACGGCGGCCTTCGAGATGTAGAGGCGCGACGCGTCCTTGTAGGCGCGCAGGCGGCGCTCCGCGAGCATGCGCTCCACCAGCGCGACCAGCTTGTCGGCGCCGAAGGGCTTCACCAGGTACGCGGTCAGACCCGCGGCCCGCATCTGAGCGCGATCGCGCTTGGTGTCGCGCGCGGTGAGCATCAGCACCGGCCAGTCCTTGGTGTGCGGCTCGTGCTTGAGCGCGTAGACGAGCTCGAAGCCCGTCATCTCCGGCATGTCGTAGTCGGTCACCACGAGCTCGAACGATCCCGCGCGCGCCTTCTCGAACGCCTCGCGCCCGTCGCTCGCGGTCGTGACCTCGAAGCCCTGACGCGTGAGCGCGTCGGCCACGAGGTGTCGCACCGCGGGCGAGTCGTCGGCGACGAGCACCGGCTCGCGCCCGCCGAGCGCGTTCTCCGCGAGCAGATCGCGCACGCGCCCGAGGAGGTCCTCCGCGATCACCGGCTTGACGACGTAGTCGTCGGCGCCTGCGTCGAAGCCGCGCTCGAGGTCGGTGGCTTCGCCGAGGCTGGAGCAGAGGATCACCGGGACGTGCGCGGTCGCAGGCGCCGCTTTGAGCGCGAGGCAGACCTGGTAGCCGTCGCGGCGCGGCATCTCCACGTCGCTGATCACGAGGTCGGGGCGCGCCTCGGCCACTTTCTGCAGCGCGTCCTCTCCGTCGACCGCGTGCACCACGACGTAGCCCTCTTCTTCGAGGATCGCGCCCACGTGTCGGTGGACGAGATCGCTGTCGTCCGCGAGCACGATCACGCGCTCGGTGCGGGTCGAGACGCCGAGCGCGGCCAGCACGTCCGCCGGTGCGAACGGCGCGGCGAGGAAACCTTCGAGCCGCGCCGCGCGGGCGGCCTCGCGATCACCGTCGTCGGTGCCGACCAGCACCACCGGCGCGCGCCGCAGCTCCGGCGGCAACGCGAGGGCGTCGCCTCCCGGAAGTCGCCGCGCCACGAACGCCGCCTCCGCGTCCACCATCGCGCGCCGCAGCTCGTCGCCGTCGCGCACGTGCCGCACGTCGTGCCCGGCCGCGCGCAGCGGGCTGGCGATCGCCTCCGCGAGGCTCCGGGTGCTGGAAGCGACGACGACGCGCACGACGAGCGAGCGTACCGCAGACCGTCGCGCGGCGGGTGAGGCTGACGCAGCGCTTCGGGCGATGGGCGACCCGACGCAATCACGTGAAGGACCATGCGACGAGCGAACCAAGTTCGACGGCAGGCTGCTACCATCGGGCTTCGATGCGCGCGATGGTCGTCGACGACTCCGCTGCGATGAGGCGCCTCCTCGCGGAGATCGTGCGCGAGCGCGGCTACGAGGTGCATGCGACGGGCACGGGCGAAGAAGCGCTCGCCGAGCACGCGCGCGTGCCTTTCGATCTCTTCCTCGTCGACTGGACGCTCCCGGGCCTGAGCGGCATCGAGCTCTGCCGCGCGCTGCGTGCATCGCCGCGCGGCGACGAGCCCACGGTGCTCGTGATCACCGGCCGCAGTCGACCGGAGGACGTGCACACCGTGCTCGACGCGGGCGCGGACGACTTCGTTCCCAAGCCGATCGACGCCGATCGCCTGCGCACGCGGCTGGTCGTCGCGAGCCGTCGCGCACGCACGCCCACGCACGCGGCGCCCGAGCTCGGTGTGCTCGGCGCGGCCGTCGACGCGGTGTGGCTCGTGCGCGGCGAGCGGGTGATCGACGCCAACGTCGCGGCGGCGCGTGGGCTCGGGCACGAGGCCGTGGGATCGTTGGTCGGCGCGGCGGTGGTGTCGCTCGTGCACGCGGACGATCGCGCGGCCTTCGCGACCCCGGGCGGTCCACGCCGCGTGCGCTTGCGGCGTCGCGACGGCAGCTTCGCGGCCTTCGACGCGACGACCGCCCTCGATCCGCGCACCGGCGCGGCGATCGTGATCGGTCGCGTGGTGGGCTCGAACGAGCGCGACGCGCGGCAGCTCCTCACCGATCGGCTCGCCTGCGCGGCGCTGATCTTCGAAGGGCTGACGGCGGAGCTCGGCGAGCCCGTGCAACGCGTGCTCGACGCGCTTCCTCCGGGTGAAGGCACGACCGAGCGCAAGCACCTCGAAGAGCTGGTGCGCAGTTTGTCCCTTCTCGCCGACGACGATCGCGAGCGCCATTGTGCGGACCCACGCGGCGTACTGCGGACGTGTCTGCGCCTGGCGCGCGCGAGCCTGCGCCGTCGCGCGCGGGTCGAGCTCGACGTGGGCGAGGTCCCGTGCGTCGCGCTCTCGTCCGCGCGGCTCGCGCAGATCGCGATCGGCGCGGTCGAGGCGCTCGCGGCGGTGGTCGAAGATCTCGCGCCCGCCACCGTGCGCATCCAGGCATCGACGGAGCCGAGCGGGGAGCTCGGTCTGGTCTTGCGCGCGAGGGGGGTGCGGGCCTCGTCGCGCGCGTCTTCGCTCGTCGACCCGAGCGACGGACCGATCGGGCTCGCGATCGCGCGCGCGCTCACGCTGCACGCGGGAGGCACGATCGGTGTCGAGTGTGCCCCCGACGGAGAGGTGTCCATCGAGGTGCGGATCCCGCCCTGTCCGACGTGAGCGTCCGACGTGAGCGTCCGACGTGAGTGTCCGACGTTGCGTGGCACCGCGCCACTCCGATTCGAGCGTGTGAGCCGGACTCGCCACGCGCTCACGTCACCACGAGCCCGAAGGAGGAGGGAGACCCGACGTCGCATCGCGTACGATGCGCGGGACCGCGACGCGGTCGGGAGGGCGAGATGCTTCAAGGCGCGATCATCGGCGCGATCGTCGGCATCGTGGTGGTCATCGTTCAGATGGTTCGGATGCGGCGCGGTGCGGACAAGGTGATGGCCGCGCTCCAGCAAGGCGGCGAAGGAGCGCGCTCGGCGCTCGACGCGTGGGTTTCGCCCGTGACGCCGGGCAAGAAGGTCTCCGCGAACAAGCTCGTCGACACCTTCGAACGCTTCTCGTGGCTCGCGCTGCTCGGGGATCTTCGTGCGCTGGAGGAAGAGGGCGCGGCGGTCGACGGGATGCTCAGCATCCGCACGCAAGCCAAAGCCCACGCGCTGGTGGCGCTGCTCGCGCACCGCGACGATCCGCGCGACGTCCGCGCGCTCGAAGAGGTCGCGGACACGATCGAGCGCGAGGGCGGCGCGATGCTCGGCCTCGTGAAGAAGAACACCCGCGAGCTGCTCGCGCTGGCCCACGCGAAGCTCGGTCGTGGCCTCGACACCGCGGCGCGCGATCGGCTCGTCTCGCGCGCGCGTCAGTCGAGCCCCGCCTCGAAGGTCGTGCTGCTCCGCTTCGCGACCGTGGTCACGCGCGCGGCCGGCCACGACGCGAGCGCGCTCGAAGCGGAGGCGAACACCGCCAACCTCCGCCTCGCGCGCCCTTGATCCGCGCCTCCCACTCGATCCGCTCGTTTCGAGCAGGACGCGCAGTCACGACGCGCGTCGCCGACGCCTCAACGCCAGCGCAGCGTCTCGGCCGCGCCGCGGATCACCTGGTTCTGGTTCGCGCCTTCGGGGTTCGACACGAAGATGCCGCCGCGCGACGAGGCGAACGCGACCATGCGGCAGTCGGGCGAGAACGCGGGATCCTTGTTGGATCCCTGGCCCTGCGTGAGGCGCGTGTACTGGCCGGTCGCGACGTTCACCGTGAACACGTCCATGCCGCCGCTGCGGCCGGTGAAGGCGAGCAGGTTCTGATCGCCGCGCTGACACCACGAGGGCGTCTGGTTGTGCTCGCCGCGGAAGGTCACGCGCCGCACGCCGCTGCCATCGCCGCTCATGGTGAAGATCTGCGGGCTGCCGTGGCGGGTCGAGACGAAGGCGATGTTCCCGCCCGGACCACATGCGGGGCTCACGTCGATCGCGGGGTGCCGCGTGATGCGCCGGACGTCGCCGCCGCTCGTGCTCGCGCTGTAGATCTCGCTGTTCCCGTCGCGCGTCGACGTGAAGTACACGCGCCCGTTGCAGACCGTGGGGCCCATGTTGAGGCCGTCGCCGTCGATGATGCGGCGCCCGCCGGCGTTCGAGTGCGTGATGAACATGCCGGTCTCGGTGAGCTTGCTGTACCAGATGCCGCCCGGACCGAACGACGGCAGCATGTTCACGCCGTTGCCGTCGCTGACGCGCCCGACGTCGTGGCCGTCCCAGTCGGCGATGTACACGTCCTTGCGGCCCGGGCCCGCGCGCCGCGCGAACGCGATGCGGCTGTCGAAAGCGCCCGCGGTGCCGGTGAGCTGACGGAGCACCTCGTTGGCGAACTGGTGCATGAAGCCGCGCAGCTCGCCTTGTCCGCCGCGGTAGGTGCGCGTCAGCGTCGCGGTGGTGCCGCGCGCGAGCTCGTAGAGGCGCATCTCCACCTCGAGGGAGCCACCGCTGCCGCGAATCTCGCCCTTGATCACGCCCTGCGCGCCGACCGCGCTCCAGGGTCCGGGCGTGATGTTCAAACCCTCTTGTTCGAGGTTCGCGAGGAAGCTCCGCGCGTCGAGCACTTGGAAGAGGCTCACGAGTGTGAGGTCGTTGCGGAGCACCTCCGCGCCCGACGCGCCGAGCGCGGTGTTGGCGCCGCGCAGGTTCGGGACCGCGATCTTGTAGAGGCTGCGTTCGGGCGAATCGATCTCGATGACCACGCCGCGTTCGGGCAGCGGCTCGCTGGGCTCGGAGGGCGCCTCCTGCGATTGGATCGGCAGGGCGACGAAGACGAGCGCGCCGAGCGCGAGCGACGCGGCGAGGAGCGAAGGAAGACGTCGAAGGGTCATGAGGTCCTCGGAAGATCGCATCTTTCGGCCGTCGCGTCATGCGCGGCCCGCGGTTCGACGCGCGAGCGGCCGGTGCATTCCACGACGGCAGGATCGTGTTCGTCGGCGACTCTACGGTGTGCAGTCGCTCGTGGCCCGTGCGCGCTCAAGATCCCGCCTTCACCGACCGATGGCGATCGGGTGAACCTCGCGGGTCGAGTCCTGGCGCGCTACCGCCTCGTCACCGAGCTCGGCTCCGGTGGCATGGGCTCGGTCTGGTTCGCCGAGCACGTCTCGATCGGCCGTCGCGCCGCGGTGAAGGTCCTGGACCCCGTGCTCGCGCGCGACGATCGGCTCGTCGATCGATTCTTCGCGGAGGCCCGCGCGGTCAACGCGATCCGGCATCCCAACATCGTCGACGTCGTGGATTGTGCGCGCGAAGACGACTGCTGCTTCCTCGTGATGGAGCTGCTCGAAGGCGAGACCCTCGGCTCACGGCTCGAACGTCGCGGACGGTTGGATCTCGCGGAGCTCGTCGCGCACGTCCGGCAGATCGCAGCGGCGCTGGACGCCGTGCACGCGCGCGGCATGGTCCACCGCGACCTGAAGCCGGAGAACGTCTTCCTCGTGTCGCGAGACCGGCAGGCCGAGCTCGTGAAGGTGCTCGACTTCGGCATCGTGAAGCTCACCGAGGGGCCCACCACGCGGACCTCTCAGGGCACCCTGCTCGGCACCCCGGCGTACATGTCGCCCGAACAATGCTCGGGTCGGCTCGAGGTGGACGCGCGCAGCGACCTCTACTCGCTCGGCGTGCTCATCTTCGAAGCGCTCACGGGGCGCCTGCCCTTCGAGCGCGACTCGACGTTGCAGCTCCTCGTCGCGCACCAGCTCGAGCCCGCGCCCGATCTGCGAGAGCTGCGACCGGACGTGCCGCGCGCGCTCGCGGAGGTCGTCGCACGGACGCTCGCGAAGTCGCCGTTCGATCGGCCCGCCAGCGCGACGGAGCTCGCCGACGCGCTGACGGAGGCGCTGCGCGACGAACGGGCCGTGGCGAGCGCCCGGCCGCCCGGGAGTCCGGATGAGCGCGACCGCGCACGGAACGACGCCGCGAGAACCGCCCGTTCGACCGAAGCCTCGACCGTGGTGGGACGCCTCGCGGCCCCGCTCGCGGAGCGCGCGACGATCGCGAGCCAGCCGGGATCCGCGGCCGATCGACGAACGAGCGCACGCGGTGCGCTTCCTGCGACGCGGAGCTCGCTCGTCCGAGCTCCGGTGGATGCTGCGAAGCAGGCCGCGCGGCCGACCACCGAGGTCTCCGGGCGCACCGCCTCGCCGCCTGCCTCGCCGCCCGCTTCGCCTGCCGAGCGAAAGGCCGGCCCGAGCGCCGCGGTGCTCGACGCGCCGCCCGCCGTTCGTCGTGGCCAAGCGCGACGCGTCGGCTCGCGCCTCGTCGACATCGTGGAGGCGCGCATCGAAGAGGGAAGGCTCGCGCTCCCCGCGATGCCGGAGGTCTGCGTCGAGTGCCTCTCGCTGCTCGATGCCCGTCAGCCGCTCGCGCGCGTCGCCAGCGTCGCCGGTCGCGATCCTCTGCTCGCCGCGCGTGCGTTGAGGCTCGCGAACTCGACCGCGTCGGCCGCGCGCACGCGCATCGTCGAGCTCGAAGGTGCGCTCGTGCGCATCGGGACCGAGCAGTTTCGTGTGGTGCTCGTGGAGGTCGCGGCGCGAGGGGTCTTCCTGTCGCGCGATCCCCGCGTGCGCGCGTCGATGCGCGCAATCTGGGAAGAGTCGCAGCGGGTGTCGGAGGTCGCGGGACGTCTCGCCGAACGGGTCGCTCCCGAACGACGTGCGGCCGCGCGCACCGCGGGCCTTCTGCGCGACATCGGCCGGCCGGTGCTCGCCGCGCTCATCGCGGACGTCGAGCGCACGCTGCAGACCGGCGCACGGTCGTGGATGTCCGCTGAGGTCTTCGGCGCCATCGTCGACAAACACCACGCCAGCGTGGCCAGGCGGGTCGCCGAACATTGGCGGCTGCCACCCGACGCGATCGACGCGGTCGAGGGCGATTCGCTCGAGGACCGTTCGACGGCGAGCGTGGTGCGCCTCGCGCATGCTTTGGTGCGTCGGCGCCAGATCGAAGACGTCGTCGAAGCGCGAAGGCTCGACTCCCAGATCGACACGGGGGTCGGGATCTTCGGCATCGGCCGCGAGGAGCTCGAAGCGCTGGTCCCGCACGGCGCGACGGACGCCGCAGACGCGCGCGCGGTGTGAGCGTCGGGCTCAGCCCGCGTGTCGGCCGCGGAAGCGCAACGTGAAGGGCGCGCCGACGTACCGCGCGCGCACCAGGATCGGTGGCTCGGGGATCGTCTCGTTCGACAAACGGAGACGCTCGAGCTGTCCGAGCACGCTCTGATCGAAGTCCGCGTTCTCGCTCGAGCCGCGCAGCCGGAACTCCTGGATCTGCAGGTCCTCGCCGACCGTGATCGTCACCTCGACGTTCAGATCCTGGAGCTGGTCGCGCGAGATCGTCTCCGGCACCGCCCAGCCGCGGCGGAAGAACGCGTAGATCTGACCCGCGTAGAGATCACCCGCCGCCGCTTCGGTCTCGGTGCCCTCTTCGATGCCGTCCGGATCGCCCTCTTGCTCCCGCTGCTCGGCGATCTCCGCGAAGAGGTCCGCGCGGTTGAGCAGGCGCGTCATCGGATCGTCCATCGGATCGGGCGGTCGCGGTCCCGCGTCGGGCATCTCCACCCGCTCACGGGGGTTCGTCGACACCGCGACGCCCTGCGCCGGCGCGGTGTCGCGCACCGGCACGTTGCGGTTCGGCAGCTCCTCGAAGCGTCGCCCGAGCTTCACGAAGCGCGCCGCGATCACCTCTTCTTCGATCACCGGCGCGTCGTCGCTCGCGCCGGAGCTGCTCGAGCCGCCGCCCACGATCCACACCGCGAAGGTCAGCCCGAGCAGGAGCGCGATGCCGCCCGTGAAGCCGAGGCCGCCGACGATCTCGGTCATCGAGAGCAGCACGCCGCGCAAGGCGGACGGAGGCGTCCAATCCTTGGCGTCGACGTGCATCGGTCGTTGCGGCTCGCGGTACATTCGCTCACTCGCTCCCACTGGGCGGCACGTCCGCCGCACCGCCCGCGGGATCGGTCACCAGACCCAGCTTCTCGATGCCGGCTTGGCGCACCGTCGCAAAAACGCGCAGCACGAAACCGTACGGCACGGTCTGATCCGCGCGCACGTAGATCTCGTCGTCGGCTTGGAGACGCGCGTTGTTCAAGAGCGCTTCCTCCAGACGATCCGCGGGCACCTCCTCTTCCCCGAGGAAGACCCGCTGCTGCGCGTCGATGGAGAGGATGAGCTTCTCTTCGTCCATCTCCATGCGCGGCGCGCGCGTCTGCGGGAGATCGACCTCCACGCCGGTCGACATCATCGGCGCCGCGACCATGAAGATGATCAGCAAGACGAGCATGACGTCGACGAGCGGCGTCACGTTGATCTCGCCGAGCGGCGCGCGCCCGTTGCCTCCTCCTCCGCTGCTCATGCCCATCGGAAACCTCCGATCTTCGGCGTCATGGCTCAGCCCCGCAGGAAGTGCCGGCGCACGATGTTGAGGTAGTCCTTCGAGAAGGTCTCGAGCTCGCTCTCGAGCACGCGGATGCGGCGGACGAAGTAGTTGTACGCCATGACGGCCGGGATCGCGGCGACGAGGCCGATCGCGGTCGCGATGAGCGCCTCCGCGATGCCGGGCGCGACGACGTCGAGGCTCGCGCTCTTGCTCGCGCCGATGCTCATGAAGCTGTTCATGATGCCCCAGACGGTGCCGAAGAGGCCGATGAAGGGCGCCGTCGATCCGGTGGTCGCGAGGAAGGGCAACATCGCCTCGATGGTCGTGAGCTCCACCGTGGCGGTGCGCTGGAGGGCGCGCTCGACGTTCTCGAGGTCGCCGTCGCTCGAGCGTTCGGCCGTGCTCATCACACGCGCGAGCTCGACGTAACCGGCCTTGAACACCGCAGCGAGCGGCGAGCCTTCGAACGAGCGGAGCTGCGCGTAGAGCCCTTCGAGCCGCTCCGTGGTCCAGCCGCTCTCTTCGCCGGTCCAGAACGCGTGCAGGAACGCGCGGCTGCGGCCGGTCGCCTGCATCAGACGGACCGCCTTGGCGCCCATGATGAAGAGGCAGCCGAGGCCCATCAGCACGAGCAGCACCATGACGAGCTGCACGACGAAGGAGGCCTCGACGATCAGCTTCCACGGATCGAGGTGCGGCGCAGCGGCCGCGGGCCCGGTGGCGTCGGCCTGGAGGAGCACGAGGCGCGCGAAGATGATCTGTTCCATAGGCGGGCAGGGTTGAACCACGGCCCTCGGATTGGGTCAAACGCGCGGCGCTCGGAGGCCGCGCGTTCGGCGGGTCCGGCGTGGAAGGCTCGCGGTCGGAGGAAGAGCCATCACGCGCGGACGCTCAGGAGCGGCGCTCGCTCGGTGGCACGCGATGACACGAGAAACGCTGGCACGCGGCATGAAGAAGTGACGGATTCGAAAGGGGTCCTCCACCATGCGCGCTTCGTCTTTCTTGCCGCTTCTCTTGCTCGCGTTCGCCTGCGGCGATTTCTCCGACGGCTCGCCATCCTCCAGACCTCCGAGCTCGCCACCCGGCGCACCTCCCACTCGTGGCGGCGTGGACGCGGGCGTCGCCGCGTCGGACGCGGGCGGGTTCTACATGCCGCCCGAAGAGAGCGGCGACCGGTACGAAGCCCTTCCGGTCTCGCCGTTCGTCCGCACCGCGCACGATCCCTTCTCGACCTTCGCCGCGGACGTCGACACCGCGAGCTACGACATCTTCGTCCGCGACGCGACGCTCGGAGTCCTACCGGAGCCGGAGAGCGTCCGGGTCGAAGAGTACCTGAACGCCTTCGACTACGACTACGACTTTCCACCGGACACGGCAGCTCCTTTCGCAATTCATCTTGACGCCGTAGCGCATCCTTTCGATACAGAGTTGGCGCTCCTGCGCGTGGCGATCCAGGCAGAGCCGCCTCCGGAGTTCCAGAAGCGCCCGACGACGATCACGTATCTCGTCGACACCTCCGGAAGCATGCAGTCTCCGGACAAGCTTCCGCTCGCGCAGCGGGTGATGCGGGCCTCGCTCGACGTGCTCGACCCCACGGACGAGGTCGCGATCGTCAGCTACGCGGGCGACGTCGCCGTCCGGCTCGCGCCCACGCCAGTCTCCAATCGCGCCCGGATCGAGCGTGCGATCGACGGACTGACGGCGGGCGGCGGAACGGCCGGCGCGTCCGGCATCCACCTCGCGTACGATCAGGCGGAAGCCGCGTTCAAGGTCGGAGGCTTCAATCAAGTAGTCCTCTGCACGGACGGTGACTTCAACATCGGAATCAGCGACACGGAGGCGCTCGTCGCGCTGATCACGGAGAAGCGGCGTACGGGGGTCGGTCTGACCGCGCTCGGCTTCGGTCGCGGCAACCTCAACGACGCGATGATGGAGCGCGTGAGCAACGCTGGGAACGGGTTCTACTCGGTGATCACGAGCGAGTCGCATGCCGACCGATATGCGCGCGAAGGACTGCTGCAAGGGGTGACGCTCGTGGCCAAAGACCTGAAGATCCAGCTCGAGCTCAACCCCGAGCACGTCGTCGCGTACCGACTGCTCGGCTACGAGAACCGCGCGCTGGCGGACGACGACTTCCGCGACGACACCGTGGACGCAGGGGAGATCGGCGCCGATCACCGCATGACCGCGCTCTACGAGCTCGTGCTCACGGGGCGCGAGGTCCCGATGCCGGAGGGTGCGCCGGCGATCCTCGACGGAGCCCCGGTCGAGGGAGAGCGAGAGGTCGCCGCAGACGAGCTCGTGCGGGTGAAGATCCGTTGGAAGCACGTCGACGCGACCGAGGCCGACCCCGCGTACGAGCTGGCGAGCGGGTTGACGCCGGACGAGATCCAGACGGAGGCCGACGACGACCTCGCGTTCGCCTCGGCGCTCGCGATGTTCGGGCAGATCCTGCGCGAGAGCCCGTTCGCGCACCCGGAGGCGATCGACGCGATCGGTGCGATCTTCGCCGCCCAGGCGGGTCGCGACGACCGCCGCGCGGAGCTGTCGTCGCTCTTCGCCCGCGTCATGGCTGGTGAGTGAGCGTGCGTCGCCGCGTCACGGCGGTCGGAGCCACTCGGCGGTGGTGGTGCAGGCGCCGTCGTGACGCGCGTCGCATTGACGAGCCCCGCGCTCGCTCGCCAAGCTGCGCGCCATGCGTCGCGCCGTCCTCGTCCTGACCTTCCTCGCGCTCGGCACGTTCGCGAGCTCCGTGGCGCACGCGACGCTCTCGCGCGCGATGGATCTCGCGGAGCTCGTGCGCGAGGCCGAGCTGATCGCGCTGGTGCAGGTCGCGTCGCAGTCCGCGCGCCGCGACGCGCACGGTCGCATCGTCACCGACGTCGCGATGGACGTGCTCGAGCCGGTGAAGGGCTCGCCGGGGTCGCGCTTCTTGCTCGTGCGCCTCGGCGGCGAGATCGGCGACGTGGGTATGGCCATCGCGGGCGAGACCAGCTTCGTCGACGGACGCCGCTACGTGATCTTCGCGCGGCCGAGCGCCATGGGCCCCGCCCCGAGCGGCCCCGCATATCGCCCGGTCGGCATGTCGCAAGGCGTGATGCTGGTGGAGCCGGACGAGAACGGCGGCGTGCAGGTGCTGCCGGGTGGCGGTGGCCTGAGCCTCGTCGACCCGCGCACCGGCGCGCACGAGCCGCCCGCGCTGCTCGGGCCGATGCCGCTCGACGCGCTGCTCGCCGAGATCCGCCGCCTGCTCTGAGCTCGCGTCGCGACGATGCTCGGCTCGTCCTGAGCGCGCTGGCGCGTCGACGTCGGTGACGCGAAGGCTCCCGATCGCGAGCCTCCGCGGCGTCGCGTGCCCGCGTTTTGCGATGGAGGCGAGCCGCGCTCGTTGACATCGCCCCGCGATCCCACGTATTTCCCCCGACCATGCGGACGCGCGGGTGTGTCGCGGTCGGGGTGCTCGCTTGCCTCGGCCTCTTCGGGTGTGACCTCACGAAGATCACGGCCAACGGAACCTCGGGGCTCTTCCAGCGCGCAGCGCCGGCCTTCGAGCAGCACTGGGACTACGAGCTCGCGGGCAACGCGATGCCCGGGAACATCATGCAGATGGAAGGTCTGCTGAGGATCGTTCCCGAGAACGAGATCATCGTGATGAACGCGGTGCGGCTCTACACGTCGTACGCGTACGGCTGGATCGAGGATCGCGTCGAGATCCTCCAGGGCCAGAACGACTACGCGGGCGCCGAAGAGCAGGTCGCTCGCGCGCGCTACATGTACCTGCGCGCGCGCGATCTCGCGAAGCACCGCATCGGCCTCGACCACGAAGGCTTCGACGAGGCCTACCAGGGCGGCATCGAGACCTTCGAGCGTTGGCTCCGCGAAGAGTTCGAGGACGAAGAAGACGTCGAGGGCATCTTCTGGTGCGGCTACGCGTGGGGCTCGTACATCAACGCGTCCAAGCACGACATGGTCGCGGTCGCGGATCTGCCCTTCGCGCAGGCGCTCGTGCAGCGCGCGGTGGAGCTCGACCCCGACTACTTCGGCGGCGCAGGCACGATCTTCCAAGCCGTCGTCGCGACCGAGGCTCCGGGCGCCGACGTGGCCGCGGCCGAGCCGCTCTGGACGCGCGCGATGGAGGTCACGCAGCGCAAGAACCTGCTCGCGCTCGTGAACATGGCGCGCACCTACGCGGTGCGTCGTCAGGACCGCGAGATGTACGTGAGCCTCCTGCGCGAGGTGCTCGAAGCGGGCGACATCAACCCCGAGCAGCGCCTCTCGAACATGATCGCCAAGCGCCGCGCGGCGCGGTACCTCCGCTTGGTCGAGGAGCGCTTCCCGCGCTGATCGAACGGCGTGCGTCATCACGACGCCGCATCGAACGTTGAATGAACGGTCGCACCGGGACGTCGTTGCGACCCAGCGAGCCTCCGAGCGGATCTCCCCGGAGGCCCACACTCGAGATGCCCTTCGACGAACCCGCCGCTCGTTCGGCCTCTTCGGCCCCCAACGTTCCGAGCGCGAAGCCAGAGAACACCGTCGGCGGCTGACCCCCCCCGACCCGACAAGACGAGGAAGACATGAAGCGACGTACGTTCTTGGCCCTGATGCTCGGCGCATTGACCCTCGTCGCGCCGAACTTCTCGGAGCCCGTGACCGCCCAGCAGGCGCGCGAGATCCGCATCGCGACGGTCGCGCCCGAGGGCTCGCCCTGGATGCGGGTGTTCCGCGCGTGGGACACGGAGCTCCGCCAGCGCACGAACGGCCAGCTCGGCCTGCGCTTCTACCCGGGCGGCAGCCAGGGGCAGGAGTCGGACTACCTCGACAAGATGCGCGCCGGTCAGCTCGACGGCGCGGCGGTGACCAGCACCGGCCTCGGTGAGATCGTCCGCCCGGTGCTCGTGCTCTCGGCGCCCGGCATCTTCGAGGACTACCCGCAGATCGACCGCGCGCGTCGCCGCCTGGCGGGTCGCTTCGAGGAGCAGTTCCAGGCGAATGGCTACGAGCTGCTCGGCTGGGGCGACGTCGGCAAGGCGCGCATCTTCTCGACGCACCGCATCGAGCGTCCCTCGGATCTTCGCCAGCGCCGTCCCTGGGCCCCGCGCGGCGATGCCGTCTTCTCGGAGTTCCTCAACGTCGCGGGCGCGAACCCGCGCTTCCTCGGCATCCCCGAGGTGTACCCGGCGCTCCAGACCGGCCAGATCGACACCGTGCCGGGCTCCGCGCTCGCGGCGGTTTCGCTCCAGTGGTACACGAAGCTCAACTTCTACTCGCAGGAGAACAGCGGCGTTCTCATCGGCGCGACCATCGTGAAGAAGGAAGTGATCGAGAGCCTTCCCGCCGACCAACAGACCGCGCTGCGCGAGACCTCGGAGCGCGCGCACCAGCTCCTCAACCGCGCGATCCGTCGCGAGGACGAGCGCTCGCTGACGGTGCTCCAGCAGCGCCTGCAGGCGGTGAGCGGCGAAGCGCACCGCGCGGAGTGGACGCAGGCGGCCGAGCGCACGCGCAACAACCTCGCGGGTCGCGTGTACCCGCGCGCGTTGCTCGACGCGGTGATCCGCGCCGCAGCGGAGTGATCACGCACCTCGCGTGAACGTCGAGACGGCCGGGGCGACCCGGCCGTTTTCGATCGTGGTCTTTCTCGCGAGACTGGCCGCTTTCGATCGAGGTTCCTCGCGCCGACTCGAGGCCGATCTCGTGCGCGACGCGAACGTCGGTGCAGCGGTCCTCGCGCGGTCCGCGTGAACGATTCTTTACGTTCGAAGCGCCCCGAGATCGCGATTTCCTCCACGATCTCGGGGCGGCACGTGCCGTGCTAACTTCGGCGCCGATGCTGACGCAACGCCTTCGTTCGCTCGCGCTCACCGCCTTGGCGCTCCTCGGAACCCTCGCCCTGCCCGCCTGTGGGGGTGGCGCGCACTACGTCGTCGACAGCGGTGGCGGGCCCGTCTATCTGCTGACGAACCTGCACCCCGACCGACGCGGCATCGTCTACTCGGTGAACTACACCGCGCCTCCGCAGAGCTCGCTCCTGCCGATGTGCACCCCGGTCCGCATCGATCGGGTCCATCCGCGCGAGGTCCGCTTCACCGACCTCAACACCAACCGGCGCTACCGCTACGTCCTGCACCGCTCGACGCGTCTGCCGGTCGACCAGCACATCCAACGCTACTTCGGCGGCGCGTGCGCGGACCTCTCGACGATGTCTCCCGAAGATCAGGCCGGCATCCAGCAGGGTCAGATCTACCAGGGCATGACGAAGCAGGGCGTGATCCTCGCGGTGGGCTTTCCGCCCGAGCACCGCACGCCGACCCTCGAAGGCGACGTCTGGCGCTACTGGCGCAACAAGGTCAACGGCTTCGAGGTCTACTTCACCAACGGCGTGGTCTCGGGCATCCGGAATTGAAGCGGAATCGTGCGAGGCGAAGCGGACGCAGTCCGCGAAGCTGCACGATTCCGCGAAACTATCGGGCCGCGCGTGAGCGCGGAGCCGATGAATTGAAGCGGAATCGTGCGAGGCGAAGCGGACGCAGTCCGCGAAGCTGCACGA
>CALJLK010000260.1 GCA_937982655.1 uncultured Sandaracinus sp. | reverse complement strand
GCTCGTGGGAGGGGTTCGGGGCTTCCTGGGGGAGGGTCTGGCGACAGACCCTCAAAGAAGCTCAGAAGTCGCCGAGGCTCACACCGCCCGTTCGATGGCGTCGTCGAGGCGGCTCGCGCCGGGTCGCGTCGGAGGCTCGCTCGATCGCGGTCGTCTCCGTCGATCCCGTCGGCGCGGGGCCGGTGGCCGCCACGTCCACTTCGTTCGGTGTGGCGGTCGTCGAGGGCACGGTAGCACCCGTTTCGTTCGGCAGTTCCGGCGAATCCGGGGACGTCGCGCTCGCTTCGTTCGGTGGGCTATCGCTCGTCGACGAAGAGTTCGACGGGGCGAGCGAGCGTGCGTGGCCGGTCGGGCTCGGCGCGTCCGACGATCGCATCGCCCAGCCGATCGCGACTCCGATCACGACGATCACGGCCGCCGCGAACCACAGCGTGCGGGGGCGACGGATCACCGTTCGCTCGAGCGTCGTGGTCGCGCCCGAGAGCTCGAGGTCGTCGAGGGTCGGGTTCGTAGGGCCCGCCGAGGGGAAGAGCCCCGAGACGTCGGCGTCGTCGGAGAAGCGCACGCCGGTGGTGATGGGCTCGAGCGCGGCCGCGAAGCTCGCGAGGTCGGGGAAACGATCCTTGGACAAGGTCGAGAGCGCGCGCATCCCCGCCGCCACGAACGGCGGCGGCACGCGGGCGCCGAACCGGCGTGGCGCGGACTTCAGCTTCGACGCGGCGAGCTCCGCGTAGGTGTCGCCTTCGTGCGGGCCGACGCCTTCGACGAGCTCGTAGAGGATGCACGCGAGCGCGTACTGGTCGCAGCGGCCGTCGAGATCCTTCAGCCCTCGGAGCTGCTCGGGCGCCATGTAGAGCGGCGTGCCGAGCACGACGCCCGTCTGCGTGAGGGCGAGCTCGGGCGGTCCGCCTTCGAGCTTCGAGATGCCGAAGTCGAGCACCTTCAGCGTGGTGTGGCCCGCACCGTCCTCGGCGAGGAAGAGGTTGTCGGGTTTGAGGTCACGGTGCACCACGCCTGCTGCGTGCGCCGCCGCGACCGCGCGGAACGCGGGCATGAGCAGGCGCACCGCGTCGGCGGGCGAGAGCGGCTCGCGGGCCTCCATCGCGTCGCCGAGGCTGCGACCGACGAGGCGCTCCATCACGAGGAAGACCGCGTCGTCGTGTCGACCGACGTCGTGGACCTTCACGACGTTCGGGTGCACCACGCGTCCTGCGGCGCGCGCTTCGCGGAAGAGCCGCGCGCGCTGTTCGGTGTCGTGGCCCGCCGCGGAGAGCCACTTGAGCGCGACGGGCGCTCCCGTGACGACGTGGCTCGCGGCGTACACGACGCCCATCGCGCCGCGGCCGAGCAGGCCTTCGATGCGGTACTTGCCCGCGACGACGGAGCCGATGCTCGGCAAGCCGGGGCTCGGCGACGTGGCGATCAAAGAGGGCCTCCGCTCGTCACGGGGAGAGGATAGCAGGGACGTGCCTCCGCTCCACGCGATCCCTCGACACGCACCGCTTCCTGGGGCCGACGCTTCGAGCGGCCGACTGTTCGAGGGGCCGACGCTTCGAGGGGTCGACGCTTCGAGGGCCCGACCACGCTCACAACGTCCGCTCGTGGGCCTCGTGCTTCGGGGTACGATGCGCGGCCATGCGCGTTTCGATGATCCCTTCCATGCTCGTGCTACTCACGCTCGCCTGCGGCGGTGGTGATCGACGTCCTGGTCGCGACGGCGGGGGAGGTGGGGGCGTCGACTCCGGACCGCTCGACGACGGCGGCATGGTCATGCGACCGGACGCACCGATCGTCCCCGACTGCACCGAGATGGCGCGTTGGATCTACCTCGTCGACAGCGACGACGCGCTCCTGCGCTTCGAGCCCGACAGCGGCGCGCTCACCCCGATCGGCACGCTCTCCTGTCCAGCCGGCAGCGCGTCGCCCTTCTCGATGGCCGTCGACCGCAACGCGAACGCGTACGTGCTCCACAACGACCACCGCATCTACCGCGTGAGCACCACCGACGCGTCGTGCACCGCGACGACCTTCGCGCCCGATCAGATGGGCTTCGAGCTCTTCGGCATGGGCTTCGTCTCCGACGCCGCGGGCAGCGCGAGCGAGACGCTCTTCATCGCGGGTGGACCAGAGTCGGGCATCGGCGGCGGGAGCTCCGTGCTCGGTCGCGTCGACGTCGCCTCGTGGACGGTCTCGCGTGTGAACACGGTCGGCGGCTCACCGGAGCTCACGGGCACCGGCGCAGGAGAGCTCTGGGGCTTCTTCCCCGACGCCTCGCCGATGGCGGTGCGGCAGCTCGACAAGAACAGCGCGGCGACGCTCCGTTCGATCGACGTGTCGTCCATCGACTCGACGGGGCTCGGGCTCGGCGCGAGCGCGTGGGCCTTCGCGTTCTGGGGTGGTCGCTTCTACGTCTTCTACCAAGGCGTGCTCGACGACTCGACCGGCATCTACCGCGTCACGCCGGACACCGGCGCGGTCGAGACGGTGCGCGCGAACATCGGCTACCGCATCGTCGGCGCGGGCGTCTCGACCTGCGCACCGACCGAGCTGATCTGAGTCGCGAAGAGGCGCGAGCGCGCCCGTCGTGAACGTGAACGTGAACGTGAACGGTCAGTCAGTCGTGAATGGCCGTGCTCATCCGCCCGTCGCGCCCTCCTGATCCGTCGCGAGCTCCAGCTCCAGCTCCGCCGCCGCGAGCCCGTCGCCGTCGGCCGCGAGCTCGAACGCACGGCCGTCGTAGCCGTACCAGCCCTGCGCGATGAACGGGTTGAGCGGTCCCGAGTAGCTCGCGGAGAAGTAGACCATTCCCGCGCGCGGGAAGTCGCCGTCGACCAGCACCCACGTGGTGCATTGGAGATCCGCGCAGCGCAGCGGGTGCTCGCCGTCGTACTCGGGGCCTTCGGGCGAGTAGTACCAGTTTGCGCTCGTGCCCGGCACCGGCGCGCCCGGATCCGTCGGGTCGGCGGGGTCAGCCGCCGGAGCGCGCAGCCGCAGCACGATCGGGCCCGAGGGCGGCGCGGGCGCGGCGAGGGTGTCGACGTCGTCGCTCACGTCTTCCGCGTGCGCGACGTTGATCACCGCGCGGCCGCTCTCGGCGTCGATGCAATACGTGCCGTCGCTCGGCAGTGTGAGATGCAAGACCTGACGCGCGACGTCGTCGTCGCCCGGGTGCACGATCGCGAACGTCGACGCGTAGGGCTGGCAGCTCTCGGTCGGCGTCGCTTCGGTCACGCGCTCGGCCGTCACCGCGATCGCGGTCGTGATGGGCGCGTCGAGCACCCAGGTCGTGCACGGTGGCTCGCCTTCTTCACAGCGCGCCGCGGTGGCTTCGAGCCAGAACGCGTCCGCGGGCTGCGGCTGCCAGAGCACGCGGCGCGACGGGACCGGCGCTCCGTTCTCGTCGACGGTGATCACGCGCAGCGGCGGGCCGTCCTCGGGCGGCGCGGAAGAGCCCCCGCACGCCAACGCCAACGTGGTCCACGCCGCCGCGAGATGGCCTGCGGCCGCACGCCCGAAACGCCCACCCTCGTTCATCCGCGGCAGCGTATCTGGCGCGCGAAGTGGAGCACGTCGGCTTCGTGCGAACTCGTCTGTCGGCTCCGCGCGTTCGTGTGCGACGCCTCGAGGGCGACCCGACCCCGTGGCTTCGTGCGTCGTACGGACGTCGAGCGTGAGCGGTGGGACTTGCGCGCGCCCCTCCTTTTCAACAATGTTTCGCGATGGCGCTCCCCCTCAGCTTTTTCGAGAAGCTTCCGAAGACCGACCTCCACGTCCACCTCGACGGTTCGATGCGCATCGAGACCGTCCTCGACCTCGCGGACAAGGACGGCATCCAGCTCCCCTCCGACACTCCGGACGGCCTCAAGCGCGCGCTGCACCTCGGTGAGAACACCGGCTCGCTCGTCGAGTACCTCAAGGCGTTCGACACCACGCTGAAGGTCTTGCAGACGAGCGCGTCGCTCTACCGCGCGGCCTACGAGCTCGCGGAGGACGCCGCGCGCGAGAACGTCCGCTACATGGAGGTCCGCTACGCTCCGATGCTGCACACGCGGCAGGGGCTCCCGCTCACGACGGTGGTCGAGGCGGTGCTCGAAGGTCTGCGCGACGCGCAGAAGGACTACGGCATCCGCGCGAACATCATCATCTGCGGCATCCGCAACATCTCGCCCGCGTCGTCGCTCGAGATGGCGCAGCTCGCGGTGGCCTACAAGAACCGCGGCGTGATCGCGTACGACCTCGCGGGCGCCGAGTACGACCACCCGGCGAAGAACCACCTCGAGGCGTTCCAGCTCGTCCGCGACAACAACATCAGCGTGACCATCCACGCGGGTGAGGCGTACGGCCCGGAGTCGATCCACCAGGCGATCCACGACTGCGGTGCGCACCGAATCGGCCACGGCTGCCGCCTGCGCGAGGACGGCGACCTGCTGCACTACGTCAACGATCACCGCATCGCGCTCGAGTGTTGTCCGTCTTCGAACGTGCAGACCGGCGCGGTCCGCGATCTCGCGAGCCATCCCCTGCGCCTCTACCACCACCTCGGGTTGCGCGTGACGATCAACACCGACAACCGGCTCGTCACCGACACCACCGTGAGCCGCGAGCTCTGGCTCACGCACACGCAGATGCGGATGAGCGTCGACGACATCCGCAAGATGGTGGTCAACGGCTTCAAGTCGTCGTTCCTGCCCTTCCACGAGAAGCAGCAGATGCTCCGCCACGTGGTGAAGGAGCTCGACCTGATCGACCCGAAGGACTTCCACGAGGAGCCGACGGGCACGCACTCGGCGCACGCGCCGAGCTGAGCCGCGCGGGGCTGCGCCGCAGCCCGCGCGCGAGAGTCGGATGACGCTCGTCGACGCCCACTGTCACCTCGACTTCGAGGCCTTCGACGCCGACCGCGACGAGGTGCTCGAACGCGCGGCGGCGGTGGGCGTTCGTGCGATCGTGATCCCGGGCGTGCACCCCACGCAGTGGGCGCGCGCCGCAGCGCTCGTGCGACGCAAACATCCACGGGTGCGGCTCGCGATGGCGGTCGGCTGGCATCCGGAGCACCTCGAAGCGCTCGCGCACGACGGTGCCCGCGGCGACGGGCACGACGGTGCCCGCGGCGACGGGAGAGCGGCGTTCGATCGCGAGGCGCTCGTGACGCAGATCGTCCGCGCGGCGAGCGAGCACGGCGCGGTCGCGATCGGCGAGTGTGGGCTCGACCGACGCGTCGAGGCACGGGTGAGCCCGGAGCGACAGCGCGAGGTACTCGATGCCCACGTCGAAGCGGCGAAGCGCACCGGGCTCCCCCTCGTGCTGCACGTGGTGCGTCGCGACGGCGCGCTCCTCGACGCGCTCCGACCGTACGCGCCGCTCCGCGGCATGGTCCACGCGTTCACCGGAGGTCCCGAGCTCGCACGCGAGTACGTCGCGCTCGGTCTCCACGTCTCGTTCGGCGGCGGTCTCACGCGACCGAACGCGCGGCGAGCGCGTGACGCGGCGGCGGTCGTGCCCGCCGAGCGCGTGCTGATCGAGACCGACGCGCCCGATCAGCCCCCGCACGGCGCGCCCCGCCCACGCAACGAGCCCTCGTTTCTCCCGCTCGTGCGCGACGCGCTCGCGCGACCGGAGATCGACGTCGCAGGCAATGCCGCCGCACTCTTCGGGATCTGATTCGAGTGTTTTGTGGAGAGATCGGGGGGGCGAGATCGAACTTCGAGATTTGAGAGATGGGTTGGATCTCGAAGTTGGATCTCGAAGTTGGATCTCGAAGCTGGATCTCGAAGTTGGATCTCGAAGGAGCCCGCGCGCCCACGTCAGCGCAGGCCGCCCGGGACGCCGGCCCGAACGCCACGCGAGCGCACGTCGGGTTTGTGCTCCATGACGCGCGTCGTCTCGGTGCTCGGGGCCGGCGGAGGAAGCTCGCGCTCCGGCGTCTGCGGCGCGAGCCCGACGAACGCGGCTTCGACGCGCGCGAGGCGAGGCCCCCGCGTTTCGTCGCGATAGGCCTCCGCGAGCGTGCGAATCCAGCGATCGTGCTCGGGGGAGGGGCCGCAGCGCGCGCGACGCACCCGACCGGAGTCCAACAAGCGCAGGAGATCGAGGGGCTCGGGAAGCGTCTCGTCCGTCGCGCAGCGTCTCGGCGCGTCGGGCGTTCGCAGGCGCGCCGCGACCACCAGATCTTGTGCGTCGAGGTAGCTCAGCGCCTCCGACTCTCGCGCCACGTGCAGCCAGGCCGCGTGGGGAAGCTCGCGATCGTCCAGCCACCGGCGCCACTCGTCCTCGGGCTCGGTCACGGCGTCGAGCATCGCGCGGCTGCCCATCCACACCGCGGTCTGCGCGAGCAGAGGAGCGCGTAGCTCCCGGATCCGAACTTCGCAGCGTCCGTCGCGCGCGCATTCGCGTTTGAGCGCCACGGATTGCACACGCGCGATCTCGAGGCGCGAGAGCGCGTCGAGCCTTCGACGTGCCGCGCGGAGCTCGGCGATCCACGGCTCGTCCTCTTCGCGCACGAGCATCTGGAACGCGGTCGCGCGCTCGAGGAGCAGGTGCTCCACGCGAGGATCGAGGGGACCGTTCGCGGTGCGACGCGCGACCTCCGAGAGCAACGGGCCGAAGCGGAGCAGGTCGCGCCGCTGCTGCTCGGAGAACCCGGCTTGGTGCGCGAGCAGCGCGTCCACGCCGTCGAACGCCTTCTCGCAGGCGGGCTGCGCACGCTCCGTCCCGCACCGCGCGAGCGCCAACGCCGCGAGCCGAAATGCCGCCGGCGCGCCGAGGGTGGTTCCCGACCACGGGAGCTGGAGGCCATGGCCGCGGTACGAGGCTGGCACCTCGAATGGATGCGTGAGGGTCGGTGCGAGCGCCTCTGGCTCGCCGCGAGCGAAACGCGCGAAGTCGGGGTCGACGAGCGTCGCGCGGCGCACCGAGTCGGGCAGGCGTTCGTCGAGCGCGTGGCGCGTGTCGATCGGAGGTTCGCCGGGCGGGCTTCCTTCGGCGTGCGCTTCCTCCGTCAGGCGCAGGCGCAGCGCGAGGGGGACGAGCGCGTGCGGCACCCTCGCCTCGGCGTCGAGCACCCGCAGCCACGCGCGGGCCTCCTCCGGACCGAGCGTCCGCCAGTGGACGGCGACGGCATCGGCCAGCCCATCCGGGCGTCGGCAGAGCTCTCCGAGCCGTCGAATCGCCGCGAGCGTGGCGCCCACGGGCGGCTCGTCGGGACACGCCGGGAGCCCGCGGGCCTCGCGCAGCACGAGGTACTTCACGACCTCGCGTGCGGCGTCGGGATCGCCGCTGCGGAGCCGCGCCTCGACACGTTCGGAGGCGCTCACGATCGCGTCGTCACGGAAGAGCGGGCTCGCGAAGCCGAGGTCGGGCTGACCGATCGACGGGCCGACCCCGGGCAGTGAGAGCCCGAGCGCGAGGCCGCCGACCATGCTCAGCGCCCACGCGTGTGAGCGCCCGCGTCGCGCGATCTCGATCGAATCCTCCTCCTCTCGCGGGACGAGCTGGAGGGTGCGCGTCGTCTCGCGGTAGCCGCTCGAGGCCTCGCTCGACGGCGGGGCGGGCACGACGCTCGCGCGGACGCGGACTCGTCTCCCCGGGGCGATCGGACTCGGGTGCGGTGCGTCGTCGTCGTTCCGTGGAACCCAGGCGAGCGGGCGGAGCCGACCGACCAGCGGAAGCGAGCTCCCGTCGGCGAGTCGCAGCTCGCAGCGGCTAGCGGTGGAGCCGTCCACGCCGATCGCGTGCCCACCCGGCAAACGACGCGTGGCTTGGATCCGACCGTCGAGCACCACGTCGCCGGAGCTTCGCTCGATCGGTCGCCAGCTCGGCGCCGGGCGCGCGCGATCGGTTCGGAGCCACGTCACGAAACCGATCAGCGCCGCGAGGACCCAAGGAAAGGCCAAGCCGTAGTGGAACAGCAGCTCGGACACGCGGGAAGAGTACCGCTTCGTAGTGCTCGATTCCGCTCGGACGCTCGGGTTCGAAGACGCGTAACCGGAATCGAGTCTGCTTCCTCGAGGTCTGTCGCCCGACCCTCCCCCAGGA
>CALJLK010000259.1 GCA_937982655.1 uncultured Sandaracinus sp. | reverse complement strand
TCCGCACGATTCCACTTCGAACCGCTGCGCGCCGTCCAGTAGGGCGGCTTGCGGATATCGGCCGAGCTTCTCGCGCGTGTGACCCCTCCGCGCGGGTCATCGCGTGTGCGCGCTCAGTGGCTCCCACCGAACTTCTGCGTCCAGTAGTGCCCGTAGGGCGAGCCCTCCACGAACGCGTAGCCGAGCCCGATCACGCGGTAGTCGGCGTTCATGATGTTCCGACAATGACCGGGGCTCTCCATCCAGCCGAGCACGACCTCTTCCGGGCTCGTCTGTCCGGCCGCGATGTTCTCGCCCCACGGCGACGCGCCCTCGAAGCCCACCGCCGCGATGCGATCGAAGGGGCTCTGCCCGTCGGGGTTGTCGTGGTCGAAGAAGCCGCGCTCGCCCATGTCGCTCGAGTGCAGGCGCGCCGCGATGCGCAGCACCTCGTCCATCTCGAGCGGCGGCGCGGGCGGGAACGCTTCGCCGTCGCAGCTCGCGCCCATCGCGCGGTAGCGGTTGGTCTCCGCGAGCGCGCGCTCCTCGAAGGTCGCCCACGCGTCCGGCCACGTCGCGGTCGGCCCACACGCGAGCGCGCAGTCGGCGTCGTCGCAGTCGATCGCGCCGTCCTGATCGTCGTCGACGCCGTCGTCGCAGACCTGCTCGCGCGTGCTCACGTTGAGCCGCACGTCGCCGCCCTCGTCGGGTCCGAAGCCGTCGACGTAGACGACCACCGTCTGGCAGGCCGCGAGCGTGAGCGTCAGGCGCGAGGTGACCGTCCCGCCGCGCACGTCGTCGTTGCAGCCGAGCTCCGATCCGCCGCAGCCGTCGCGCACGTAGAGCACGGTGTCGAAGCTCGACCCCTCCGTGTCGAAGACCCACTCGCCCGCGAAGGGCGCCGTCCACTCGAAGGCGAGCTCGCGCCCGCGCCCCGCGCAGCTTCCTTCGGTCTCGCTCGGAGCGCCCGCGCTGGTCCCGCTCGAGACCCCCGCGCCCGCCGTCGCGCGCTCGGTCGCGCACGTCGTGGTGTCCGCCGCACACCGCTCGCCCCCCGGTCGATCGTCGCCTCCACACGCGAGCGCGAGACCGAGCACCGAGGCGAGCAAGAAACGGCGTTGCATCGCGCGAACGATAGCAGCGGTGGGGCCGCGTACGAAGCCGCGCGTCGTCGGACACCCCATGGCCATACGGTGCTGTCTGGCGTATCGTCCTCTCTTCCGGGGGGAAGATGCGATCACGGATCGTGAGCGTCGTGTTGTGCGTCGCGTGGGTGGGGTGCAACCGCAACGTGGCACCTCCGCGCATCGTGCTGGCGGAGTACGAGGGGCCCGTGCAGTCGCGCGACGTGCTCCTCGGGCTGCACATCTACCAAACGGTCTGCGCGGTCTGCCACGCCGGGCGCGTGAACCCGGAGGGCTACCACTGGTCGCCGGGGCAGATGCGGCAACAGATCCGCGCCGGCAATCGGCTGATGCCGCCGCTCGGACACGAGCTGCTCACGGACGAGCAGGTCGAAGCGGTGCTCGCGTACCTCGTCGGCACCTACGCGGTCGAAGGTGAGCTTCCCCCGCTCGACGAGGACGATCTCGCGCGAGAGCGGGCGCTGGCGGAGCGCCGCGTCACGGAGGAGCAACGGCTGCGCGGGCAGCTCGAGCGTGAGCTGGATCCGGAGCTCTTGGAGGAAGCGCGCGCGAGCAACACGAGCACGACGTCGCCGAGCACGAGCGCTCCGGCGACACCGAGCACGACGACACTGACGAGCACGACGACACCGTCCGCGCCGAACACCGCGCCGAGCACACCGTCCACGCCGAGCGGTTCGCCGACACCGAGCACACCGTCCGCGCCGAACACTGCGCCGACACCGAGCACACCGTCCACGCCGAGCGGTTCGCCGATACCGAGCACACCGTCCACGCCGAGCACGCCGTCGACACCGAGCGCTCCGTCGACTCCGAGCGCACCGTCACCGACGCCTCCGCCCGAGACACGGGATCGTGGTGACCACCTCGCGCGGCCACGCTGATCACGTCGTCTCGAAGACGTTTCCGAACGCGTCGTCTCGAACGCGTCGACTCGAACGTGTTCGGCGTCGTCTCGAGGCGACTCGAAGGCGAGGAGCGCTGCGTGTCCTCGCTCGTCGTCTGCTCGCCTTCAGAAGAGCGTCAGCACGCCCCACGCGGCGGCTGCGGTGAGCACGGGGACGGAGAAGTTGTCGTCGACGCGGCGGCTCAAGAGCTCCGCCAGCGCGCCCGCGACCCCCGACACCGACGCGACCACGATCGCGGTGAGCGGCGCCACCCCGAAGCCGAAGAGCACCGCGGCAGCGACCAGCCCACCGACGAGCGCGAAGGTGAGCGTGCCTTCGAGCGTGCGACCGTGGATCAGCTTGTGGCGCCCGAAGCGACGCCCGACGATCGAGGCCGCAGGATCCGCGAGACCGAGCACGCCGACGCCGATCGCGGCGACCATCGGGCGCTGCATCCAGGCGAGCACGAAGAGCGCGCCGACGTACCAGCTCGCGCTGTTCACGCGGTAGTGCTCGTACGGATGCGCCACGGGTCCGAAGAGCTTCATGAGCACTTCGTTCCAGCGCTCCGACACGCGACGCGAGGTCTCGAGGAAGAACGCGAGCCCGAAGAACGCGCTCGCGAGCGGGATGAGCCACTGGCTCGGCAAGAAGACGAGCAGCGCGAGCACCCCGAGGGCGTTGCCGACGTGGAAGACGTTCCGGACGTAGTTGGTCGGACGCAGGCTCGGCGCGTGGACCGCGTGCTCGCGCAGCGCGACGAGGAGCGCTTCGTAACGCGGCTGCAGCTCGTCGCGCAGACGCATCCACCGCTCGCGCGCCTCGGAGCGTTCGGGCAGATGCGCGCGCAACGAGTCGGCGAGCTCCGCGAAGCGCGCGCGCGCCGTGTCGCCGAGCTCGCTCGAGGACGCCGCGTGCTGCAGCCGCTCGCGCAACGCCTGGAGGCGGCTCGCGAGCTCCGCGCGCTTCGCTTCGCGAAAACGCGCCGCGTCGAGCGCCAGCAGCGCGGCGTGGAGCTCGTGGACCAAGGGCTGCGCGACGGAAACTGCTCCGGACATCGGGGCGATCCTACGAGCTTTCGGGGCGCCGCGCTAAGGGGTCGAGGGACCTCGTGACGCTGCTATCGTTCGCGCCGATGGCTCTCGATCTCGACGCCCTGCTCGGTCGCCTCGACGCTCTCGAACCGGTCGCGGTCGAGGGGCGCGTGCGCTCGCTCGTGGGGCTCGGCATTCGTGCTTCCGCCCCGGGTGCGAAGCTCGGGGAGGTCGTCACGATCCACCGTCGCGAGCGCGCGCCGCTGCTCGCGGAGGTCGTCGGTTTCGTGGAGGACGACGTCACGCTGATGCCGCTCGGCGCCGCGGACGGTGTCGGCCCCGACGATCCGGTACGGCCCACCAGCGCCCCGCTCTCGGTGACGGTGTCGGACGCGGTGCTCGGGCGCGTGCTCGACGGGCTCGGCGCGCCGATCGACGGTGGCCCGGCGATCGAAGGCGCGCGTGTCCCCGTGATGCGCGCGCCGCCGAACCCGATGACGCGCCCCCGCATCGAGCGCCCGCTCGTGCTCGGCGTGCGCGCGCTCGACGGACTGCTCACGGTCGGTGAAGGCCAACGCGTCGGTCTTTTCGCAGGCAGCGGCGTCGGCAAGAGCACGCTGATGGGGCAGATCGCCCGCCAAGCGGAGGCCGACGTCTTCGTGGTGTGTCTGATCGGCGAGCGTGGCCGGGAGGTGCGCGAGTTCCTCGAAGACAGCCTCGGCGACGAAGGCCGCGCGCGCGGCGTGGTGGTCTGTGCGACCAGCGACGCGCCTGCGCTCGTGCGCCTCAAGAGCGCGCACGTCGCGACGACGATCGCGGAGCACTTCCGCGACGAAGGCAAACGCGTGCTGCTCCTGATGGACAGCGTCACGCGCTTCGCACGCGCGGGTCGCGAGGTCGGGCTCGCCGCGGGAGAGCCTCCCGCGCGCCGTGGTTATCCGCCGAGCGTCTTCGCGGCGTTGCCTGGATTGCTCGAGCGCAGCGGCACGAACGAGCGCGGCAGCATCACCGCGTTCTACACGGTGCTCGTCGAAGGCGGCGACATGGAGGAGCCGATCGCCGACGAAGTGCGCGGCATCCTCGACGGACACGTGATCCTCGATCGCGAGCTCGGCGCGCGCGGACGCTGGCCCGCGATCGACGTGCTGCGCTCGCTCTCGCGCGTGATGGACGCAGTCACGAGCGAAGAGCACCGCGAGCTCGCGCGCAAGCTCCGCGAGCTGCTCGCGACCTACGAGAGCAAACGCGATCTGATCGCGCTCGGCGCCTACGCGAAAGGCAGCGACCCGCGCATCGACGCGGCGATCGCGCGCATCGATCGCATCGAGACCTTTCTCCGCCAGCGCCGCGACGAGCACGTCGCGATGCCGGACGTGCTCAGCGCGCTCGCGGCCGCGGTGCGTTGACGACGCGCGAGCCGACGCGAAGCACTCCGAACGCACGACGCGTCGGACGCGGATGGCTCACCGGCGCCAGAGCGCGATCCACTCTTTGCCTTCGCGCGCCGGATGGCTGCGCGTCGGTCGCTCGAGCCGCACCGCACGAAAGCCCCGCGGCTCGAGCAGCGCGCGCACGTCCTCCGGATGCAGCGGCCACGGCGGACCCACGTACTCCGGACCCGGATGCGTCGCGGGGAAGATCAACGTCGCGAGCGTTCCTTCCGGCGCGAGCAGCGCGTCGACGCGCTCGGCCCAGCGCGACCGCCACGCCGGCGGGATCGCGCAGAGGAACGTGTAGTCCCAGATCACGTCGAAGCGCTCCGCCGGCGCGAACGTGAAGAAGTCGTCGACCACGAGCCGCGCGCGCGTCGGATCGATCCCTCGCTTCGCACGATGCGCCGCGAACACCGGGACCACCGAAGGCGCGACGTCGAGCCCCACCGCGCGGATCCCCGACTGCGCGAGCGCGAACACGTCCCAACCTCCGCCGCAGCCCGGCACGAGCGCGCTCTTCGCGCGCGCGAGCTCGCCCGATGCGATCAGATCCGAGAGCGGCGGCGCCGTCTCTCCCGCATCCCAAGGTGTCCGTCCTTCGCGCCACGCATCGTCCCAGCTCATCACCACCCGCTACCGCGCGCGGAGACCGGCGTCGAGCGTTCGACGAGCGGCAGCCGAGCCGCGGGCGAGCTCATCCGTCGATGACGGCCTGACCTCGACGGCGCGGGAAGCCGAAACCCGCGAGGGCGCGGGAGGCTGCGCTCATCCCGTCGTGCTCACCGCGTCGCGCGCACCACGTATTGGTCGGGGAGGCTCTCCTCCACGAGCGTTGCGTGGAGGCCGCCTTCTTCGAGCTCGCGGATCACGACCTCGGGCGCGAGGCGATGTTGCGGCGGCGGGCCTTGTGCACCGTCGAGCGTGAAGTCGACCACGAGCAGGACGCCGCCTTCGCGAAGGGCGTCACGGAGTCGGCGAGCGTACTGCGCTCGATCCGGGAGGTGGTGCCACGTGTCCACCACGAGGATCGCGTCGACGGAGCTCGGCTCGAGGCCGGGGCCGTCCGCGGGGACCTGCCGTGCTTCGACGTTCGCGAGGCCTTCGGCTTCGGCGCGTCGGCGCAGGTGCTCGACCATCGCGGGCTCGGAATCGAGCGCGAGGATGCGACCGCGCGGGCCCACCGCCGCCGACAGAAACGGCTCGAAGTAGCCGGTGCCGGCGCCGAGGTCGGCGACCGTCTCGCCCGGCGTGAGGTCGAGGTGACCGACGACCTCGACGGGGCGCTGCCAGCGCGCGCGCCCGGGGGCGTCGAACATCGCCTCGAAGCGCGCGACGTCCGAGAAGTCGTGACGCATGCCCTCGCCGTGATGGTGTTCTTCGGGGTTCGGATGACCCGAGTCGTGGTGATGGCCGTGCGCGTGGGGCGGCGCTTCGCCTCCCGTCGTCTGCGGAGACGACGACGGCTCGGGGCAGGGGGTCGAGGTGCAGGCGGCGAGCGAGAGCAACACGAGAAGACGCATGGCCTCGCGATAGCGCTCTTGCTGGTACGGCGCGAGCGGGGCTGGTCACGATGCCGCGCTGGCGACCGCGCGCTCTCGCGTTTATCCTTCCGCGGCCATGACGTTCTCCGTGTTCTTGCTCGTTTGAGCGCCTCGGCGCTCTCGTTCGTGCCGCGACGAAACGCGTCGTCGCGGCGTGGTTGCGTGCAGCAAGAACGACCGGAGAACACATGACTGAAATCGCCCTTTCCTCGGCGAAGATCGAACGCTTCGTCGTCGACGGCTTCGTGCGCATCGACGACGCCTTCCCTCGTGACCTCGCCTCGACGTGCCGAGAGATCCTCTGGCGCGGGACGGGCTGCCGCGAGGACGATCCCTCCACGTGGACCCGACCCGTGGTGCGGCTCGGCATGATCCCGAATCCACACTTCCGCGAAGCCGCCAACACACCGAGACTGCACGCCGCCTTCGACGCGCTCGTGGGTGTGGGGCGCTGGCAGCCGTGTGGTGCGCTCGGGACGTTCCCGATCCGATTCCCCTCCGACGAGGATCCCGGGGACGACGGCTGGCACGTCGACGCGAGCTTCGGCTGGGAGGACGAGCCCGACTTCCTGAAGTGGCGTTTGAACGTGACCTCGCGGGGGCGTGCGCTCCTGATGCTGTTCCTCTTCTCCGACGTCGGTGACGACGACGCGCCCACACGGCTTCGCGTCGGGTCGCATCGCGACGTCGCACGAAGGCTCGCTCCGCACGGGGAAGCGGGCCTCTCGATCGGCGACTTGATGGGACACGAGGAGTCGGCCCACTGCGCGGAGGCGCGCGCCGTCGGTCCCGCGGGGACGGTGTACCTCTGCCATCCGTTCCTCGTGCACGCGGGCCAGCGCCATCGCGGGCGCAACCCGCGCTTCCTCGCGCAACCCCCGCTTCTCCCGACCGCGCCGCTCGATCCGACACGACCGCTGGAGGAAGCGTCACCGGTCGAGCGCGCGATCCGTCGCGCGCTGACGTAGCGACGGATCGCGACTCGGTACGGGCCGCCGAGGACGAACGAGTCCTCGGTGGCCTCGAGGACCGAGGCTGAGCTCTTCGCGTCCTGCGTCGAGCCCGCTCGTTCGTGTTGCTCGAAAGGCCGCGGCGAACGACGCAACTTCGGTGTCTGCGGCGGAGAACGACGCGGCACGCCGAACGACGATCAGCCGACTCGGTAGTGCACGAGAACGACGCCGCTCTCGAAGGTTTGCGTCGAGAGGTGCGTGAGGTTCCCGCGGACTTCGGGGCCGAAGAGCGGAATGCCCCGGCCCAAGAGACTCGGATTGATCTTGAGGTGAACCTCGTCGATCAGCCCCTCGCGGTACAGGGTCGCGGCGAGCTCGCCGCCTCCCACGAGATAGAGGGGCGCATCGCCGGGCTCGTCGCGAAGCGCGCGCACGGACGCGAGGGCGTCGTGGGCGAACGTCACGCGTGGCGTCGGGCTCTGCTCCGTACGCGAGAGCACGACGGTGCGGGCCCACGGGTACGGATCGAGCACCCCGAGGTGACGGCCGAAGTCGTAGGTCTTTCGACCCATGAGCACGGTGTCGTACCGACGGATCGTGGCCAGGTAGTGGTCGACGTGATCGCCTTCGAAGGCGAACGCGTCGATGCCGCCGTTCGGGTCGGCGATGAAGCCGTCGAGCGTGACGGCGACGAGATAATGAACGGGACGCATGGAGACCTCCGTCTGCGCGGTGGCAGGGGACGAGAGACGAGCGAGGACGAGGCGCGCGGCGACCGAGGGTGCGGTCGCGAGCGAACGAGTCGGGGCGCGAGTGCGCCGCCGAGGGGTCGCGCGTGGGAGCGCGGAACGTGTCGTCAGGCTCGGTCGGTCATCGTCGACGCGAGGTCTTCGCGTCGACGAGCAAGGTGACGAATCGCCACCGCGACGTCAATGCTGCTGCCCGATGGCGCACGGTTCTGACGATGAGCTCGGCCGATTTCGCAAGCCGCCCTACCGGACGGCGCGCAGCGGTTCGAAGTGGAATCGTGCGGAGCGAAGTGGATGAAGTCC
>CALJLK010000258.1 GCA_937982655.1 uncultured Sandaracinus sp. | reverse complement strand
CCCGTGAGCTCCGCCACCGCGAGGTCGCGCGCGACGGCGGCTTCCTCGGCTTGGCGCGGCGACCCCCGCAGCCCGAGGCGCGTCGAGATCGCGCCTTCGTGCGCGAGCGCGGTGCGCCCGAGCGTCGGCTCTTCGCAATGCTGCATCACGACGAGCCCGAACGTGCGTGCGTACTCGAGCGCGCGACGGAGCAGCCCAGCGTCGTGCACGGGCTTGCGGTCGTCCGTCACGCCGACACAGCCCGCGTCGCGCAGCTCCGCCATCTCGGTGAGCTCGCGACCTTCCATGCCCTTGGTGATCGACCCGAACGGGAGCACGCGGGTGCCACCGAGCGCCTCCGCGCGCGCGAGCACGAGCTCGGTCACCGCGCGCTGATCGTTGACGGGCTTGGTGCCCGGCATCGCGCACACGGTCGTGAAGCCACCCGCCGCCGCCGCCGCGAGGCCGCTCGCGAGATCTTCTTTGTATTCCTGCCCGGGCTCGCGCAGGTGCGTGCGCAGATCGATCAAGCCCGGGACGACCCAGCACCCCGCCACGTCGCGCACTTCGGCGTCGGGCGCGACGAGCGCGTCGCCGATCTCGGTGACGCGACCGTTCACGAAGAGCACGTCCGCCACGCGCTCGACGTCGGACGCGGGATCGATCACCAGACCACCACGGAGGAGCAGCATCGGCGGCGGGGGTACGGCACGTCGCGTTCGGGGTCAACGCCGACGCGAGAGAGCGCTCGCGGTCGGCGCCCACCCGAGTGAGGCAGGTCGCCGTCGGTGCTGCCACACCCATGCCCCCCACGCGTGCCTTCGATCACTCGAAGTGCGACGGAGCCGAGCCGCGGTCACGAGAAGCGCGACGGAGCCGAGCCGCGGTCACGAGAGGCGCGACGGAACCGTCTCGCGATAGCGCATCGCCAGACGCTTCGTGATCGGCCCGAGGGGAACGGCGTTCCCGTCGAGCTCACCCACCGGCATGACCTCGCGCGTGGAGCTGGTGAGGAAGATCTCCGAGGCGCGCGCGAGCTCTTCGGCGGGCAGCGGGCCTTCGCGCACGTCGATCCCGAGCTCACGCGCGAGCTCCAGCACCAGACCGCGCGTGACCCCGGGCAGCATGTCGGCGTCGGGGGTGCGCAACGCGCCGTCGACCACCGCGAACACGTTGCTGGTGCCGCCCTCGGTCACGTAGCCCCGATCGTCGACCAGCAAGGGCTCGTACGCGCCGCGGGCCTTCGCTTCGCGCGTCGCGAGGATGCTGGGGAGGTAGCTACCAGCCTTGGTCGAGGCGTTCGAGCGTCCACCCGCGACGCACACGACCGTCGCGCCGCGCTCGTAGAGCTCGGGAGGGTGACCCGCGAAGGGCGCGGCGAGGATCACGCGTCGCGCACCGTCGTCCGCGAGGCCGGGCGCGTCGCCACGCGTCACGATGAGGCGGACCCGGCGCTCGTTCCCTTCGCGTGCGTTCGCGGCGGCGAGGAGCGCGTCGAGCTCGGCTCGGAAGCCCGCCTCGTCGAGGGGCAGCACGATCTGCAGGGACGCCGCCGAGCGACGCAGGCGTGCGAGGTGACGATCGAGCGCGTGCGGTCGACCGCCGTAGGTCCGGAACGCCTCGAAGATCGAGTCGCCGTAGAGGAACGCGCGGTCGGTGATGGGGACGAAGCCCATCCCGTCCACGATGGAACCGTCGATGGAGACGAACGTTCGCTGACTCGGCTCGGTCACGGGGCCCTCCTTGGACGAAGCAGGCATCGGTCGCGTGGGATCGATGGGTGACGCACGATCGGTGACCGACCCGAGGTGGCCCGGCCCGAGCGCGCTGTCGACACGACGAGTCAGCTTTTTCGAGGGTCTGTCGCCAGACCCTCCCCACGGGGCATGAAGCCCCGAGGGGCCCCTCCCACGAGCCTTCGCTCGCTCCGCTCGCTGCGCGCCGTCCGGTAGGGCGGCTTGCGAAATCGGCCGAGCGTCTTTTTTTAGCGGCGGCCGGGGGTCTCTCCGTGGACGTGGATCCAGGTGCCGGGGGTCTCCGCCGTCGGGTAGGCGCTGTGCCAGCCCTCCGGCAGCGGCGGGTCGGCCCACTCGAACACACGGCGCGCGTCGAGGGGCGCGAGGTTCACGCAGCCGTGGCTGCGCGGGATCCCGAAGCCGTTGTGCCAGAACGCGGAGTGGAGCGCGTACGCGAGCTCGAAGTACATCACGTACGGGACGTCGTCCACGCTGTACGGTCCATCCACCGCGGTATCACCGTCCATGGTGTCCGTGAGGTGCTTCGACTTCACACGAAAGAGTCCGGTCAGCGTCTCCCAGCTTCCATCCGGATTCTCTCCCCGGTCCGCCTTGCCGCTGGAGATCAAGGTCCCGAACACCGCGCGGTCGCCCTCCATGAGCAGGATGATCTGCTCGGAGAGGTGGATGTCCATCCACTTCTCCTCCGGACCGATCGCGTCCGGGCGAGTGGGTTGGCGGGCGATCCGCACGTCTCGATCGCGGAACCAACGTCCATCCGCGGCCTGTACGTAGAGCGTCTCGCCCACGGTTTGCTCGGCGACGATGGGGAATCCCTCGTGGTAGGTCACGCGGCCGCGTCCGCGACGGAACGAGCCGTTGTTCGCTTGCGCGTACACGGTCGCGCGGCTGGTCATCACCCACGCGTACGGGAGGCGCGGCGCGACGACGCCTTCGGCGGCCGGTGCTTCGGCCTCCTCGCCGCGCGGTGCTTCGGGCGCTTCGGCGGCCTGTGCATCCGCAGTCGGGAGCGTGAAGAGCGTCCCTTCGAAGTCCGATCCTTCTCGTTTGACGATCGCCGTGTACGGCACGAACCCATTGGATTGAGTCCGCCAGTAGCGGCGCGCGCCTCGGCGGAAGTCACGATCGAGCGAAACGAAGAAACCCCGCATGAGCCAGCGGGCGACCACCGAGCTCGGATCGCCCATGAGGGTCGCGAGCGTGGGGCCCTCGTCGGCCTCTTCACCGCCCTCGCCGGTCTCGAGGTTGGTCCCCGACTCCGCCGCGGCCGGCTCGACGTCGTTCGTCCGCGCCACCGTGGGCGCGGGCGGCGCCACCTCGGGCGAAGGCTCCGCTGCAGCAGTACCACCGTTCGGAGCACCGTTCGGAGCACCGTTCGGAGCGCCGTTCGGAGCGCCCTCGCCGGAAGCCGCACCTTCGGCCGCGCCCTCCGCGCCCTCCGCGACCTCCAGGCCGGGGATCCGGTACCCCTCGTGCTCCGCCGCTTCCTCGTCGGTCGGCGGTCGGCGGTACATCGGAACGCGGCGTCGCACGTAGCCGTACTCGTAGGGGAGCGCGTCCTCGCGGGAGGGCGGGCGCGGACGCGCGGACGGGAGGCGGCGCCCCTCGAACGCGGTCACGAGCCGACCGTTGCAGACGAAGCCCCCCGTCGTAAGCTCGAACCATCCTCCAGCGCAGCTCTCGTAGCCGACCGGCTCGGCAGTCTTCGCCATGAGCACGGCCCCCCCGCGCAGATACCCGATTCGATCCGCGTCCCGCGCCGGGGCTGCCCGCACCGGCACCACGAACCGGTTCGCGAAGATTCGTTTGGGCGGTCCGCTCGGCTCGGGCGGCGTCTCGGGCTCTTCTGCCTCGGGATTCTCCTCGGCTTCGTCGGGGCCGACCTCGGTCGCGCCTTCCTCGGCAAGCTCGGTCTCGGGCAGGTCATCGTCCCCGCCGCCGCACGCGAGCGCGAGGGCGAGGGCGAGCGTCGTCATGGAGCGCGCGTTCGTCATCGTCGGGATCTCCCGAGGGATCCGCCGTTCCAGCCTGGCGTCGTGCGCGCGTGGCCCGGAGGAGCCCCCGAAGGGGATGCGCGGGGGTCATCACACGCGAAGGGGGCTGCGTCAAACGACGCCGCTCCGGCGAGCGGGCCTCGCCGAAGGGCGCGTCGCTCGTCGACGTGCGACCGTGCTCGGCGACGTGGGTGCGATCCAGACCGAACGAGGCGCCGCGTGAAGGCCGAGCATGCGCTCCGAGCGCTGGGGCTCGCGCTCGCGCTCTCCGTCGTGCTCCACGCCGTGATCGGCTTCGTGGTCCGCGATGCGCTGACCGCGCCGAGCTTCGACTTCGACTTCGAGCTGCCCGAGACGGTCGAGCTCGGTCTGACGGACGAGATGGAGGCCGCACCCGCGCGCGCCTCCGAGCCGGAACCGCCCGAGCCCCCGCCGCAGAACGTCGCCGCGACGTCCGAGACGTCCGGCGCGGGGGGGCTCGACGCGGGCGTGCCGCTCGACGCGGGCGTGCCGACCGACGCCGGTGTGTCGGACGGAGGGCCCGCCGACGCGGCGGTCGACGCGGGACGTCGTCGTCGTCGGGACGCGGGCGTGGACGCGGGCCCGCTCGTGGCGTCGAGCGAGACGGGCGGCGAAGGTGCGGCCAACGCGCGCATCCCCGCGGGCGCGCAGATCGCGCTTCGGCTCGATCTCGCGATCGTCCGCACGTCGCCGCTCGCGCGCGACGTGGCGGCCTTGCTGAACGCGATCCCGGATTGGCAGCTCGTGCTCGAAGGCAGCGGCCTCGACCCGCTGGTCGATCTCGACCGCGTTCTGCTCGCCTCACCGAACCTGCAGCGCGCGCAGATCGTGATGGCGGGAGAGCACGCGCACGCCGCCGAAGGCGAGGACGGCACTGCGTGGATGCGCGGCGTGGTCGAGCGATTCGGCGCGGCGCGTGGTGCGCCCACGCCGTGGCGCGACGAGCTCGGGGTGCAGGTCGCGCCGTGGCCGAACCTCGACGAGACCGAGCGTGTGGTGGCGATCCTCGGAGCGCGGCATTTCGCGTTGTGTCGACCCGAGGACCTCGAGCGCGTGCTCGCGATCGCGCAGGCGCGCGAGGCGGCGCAGGCGGAAGAGAGTCCGGAAGAGACACGCGCGCGTGGGGCGGCCGCGCTGCTCTCGATGGACCCCGAGGAAGCGCTCTCGCTCGAGGTGGAGGGCGCGCGTCAGTTCTTGCGGCGTGGCGACCCGGCGTTGTTCCCGGCGCGGGTCCGCGCGTCGATGAGCCGCGAGGGCGAGCATCACGTGAAGCTCCGCGTGTGGGCGCGCTACGACGACGCCGCGCAAGCGGAGAGCGCGGTGGAGTACTGGAACGGGCAGCGCGAGGCGCTCGCGGGACAAACGGTGGTCGCGTTGCTCGGGTTCTCCGGTCCCTTGCGCGACGCGACGGTGGTGCGCGAGGAGAGCGAGGTGCAGGTGCAGTCGCTGCTCACGCACCGGCAGGTGCGGGCGATCCTCGGGTTCTTGGAGGGCGCGGTCCGTCGGCCGCGCGGCGGTTCGAGCGCGCGCCCCGGGCCGAGCACGAACGGATCGACCACGAGCACGAGCACGAGCGGATCGACCAC
>CALJLK010000257.1 GCA_937982655.1 uncultured Sandaracinus sp. | reverse complement strand
AGCCGACCCCACAGAGTCCGAGTCCGAGTCCACAGAGCGTACGGGAGCTCCCGCGTCCGGCCACCAAGCCGGTGCCGCTCGACGCGCTCGACGGCTTCGACGACGAGCCGCGCGCGAAGAAGTCCGGGCTCGGGCTGGGCATCGCGGTGGTGATCGTGCTCATCGTGGGTGGGCTCGCCGCGGTCGCGGTGCTGAGGCCGGACGTCGTCGATCGCGTGATGGGTCGCGCGCCCTCGGAGGACGAGCTGCGCGCGGAGGAAGAAGCGCGGATGCAGGCGGAGCGCGCCGCGCAGATGGAGCGCGCGGCGGCCGAGCTGCGCGCGCGCTACGGGCGCTTGGCGATCCGGGTGGAGGGGCACGAGCGCGCGCAGATCTTCCTCTTCGTGGGGCGCGGACCGGCCGCGGCGGAGAACCTGCCGACGGGCCTCGCGCACGAGCTCGTCGCGATCGCGGACGGTCGTTCGCCGACGCGCGCGGTGGTGCCCGCGGACGCGACGTGGACACCGAGCGACGACGGGTTGCTCTACGAGCTCGCGATGCAGACCGGCGACCAGGAGATGGCGTTCGAGCAGCTCGTGCTCGGGCCGACGCGCCTCGATCGGAACGCGATGGGGACTCCGAGCGGTGAGCTCGGTCGTGTCCGCGTGATCACCACGCCGCCGGGGGCGCGGGTGTTCTTGCTCGTCGGCTTCGGCACCACCGAGATCCGTGATCTTCCGACCGACGCGCCGCAAGAGATCCTCGTGTACGACGAAGGCGTCCCGCCGGTGCGTTCGTTCGTCGGTCCGAGCGATTGGCGCGAAGGGCCCGAGGGCAAGGAAGCCGAGCTCGTGGTGACCTTGCCCGAGCCGACGCGACGGCGTTGAGGCGGTCGGAGAAGAACGCGCAGACGTGCTCCGGATTCGGCGGCTGAACGGGACGGCCCGTTCGAGGTGACGCTCCGCTCGTTCGGAGCGTTCGTTCGGAGCGTTCGTTCAGGTCGGATCGACGCGACTCGGCTTGCCGGTGAGCGCTTGAGCGACCGCGTCCAAGGTCACGCGCGCGAGCAGGTCGGCGAGCTCGTCGCGCTCGAGGTCCCCGTGATCGAGCCAGTCGAGGCTCACTGCTTCGACGAAGCCGATCACGCCACGAAGCGTGGTGCGCAGGCGCGCGTCTTGGCCGACCGGGCCGGCCTTCTCGAGCATGCGCGCGACCAGGCGTCGTTTGGTGTCCTCGACGAGCTCGCGGATCTCCGGATCGACACCGAGCCCGCCACGCAGGAGGAACGAGTACGCCACGCGGCGGCGCTCCACGAACGAGAGGAACGCGAGGTACCCGCGCCGCAGCAGGAGCGGGTCGTTGGGGGGGCTCGCGGGCAGCTCCTTGGCGACATCCGTCTCCGCGAGGAGCTCCTCCGACGCCTGACGGACCGCGGCGACGTAGAACGCCTTCTTGCTCGGGAAGTAGTGGTAGAGCAGGCCCTTCGAGATGCCGGCCGCCTTGGCGATCTCGTCGATCGAGATCTCCTCGTAGGTGCGATCGACGAAGATCGTCAGCGCGAGATCGAGGAGCTGCGCGCGACGCTCGTCGACGGAGAGGCGGGCACGTTTCTCGGCGCGAGCCACGGTCGCCGACCATAGCAGGAACGCCCGCGCGCGCGCCCCGGTCGATCCCGAGCGCGACGCACGGTCGGACGCACGCGCGGTCGTATACGCGCATCCGTTCGGCGGTGCTCAGGTCGAGAGCGTCCAGATCGGCGGGGCGTCCGGCGGGTCGAGCCGTCGGCGAATCGCGAAGCCGAAGCGTTCGTACCAGCGCACGTTGGCGGAGTTGCTGGTCTCGAGGAGCGCGGGGACTCCTTCGGCGCGTGCGAGCGCGAGACCGGCTTCGACGACGGCGGAGGCGAGCCCCGCGCCGCGTGCCTCGGGGCTCGTGCCGACGAGCGCGAGGTACCAGTGGGCTTCGGGGCGACCTTCTTCGATCGCGGCGGAGACCTTCGCGACGCGGAAGAGCCGACGCGGGCCGACCACCCGCGCGAGGGTGGGCAACATCGCGAGCTGCGCGCCGAGCGGGAGGTTCCAGCCGCCAGGTGGCATCCAGAGCGCGACCGCGCGGAGGGAGTGGTCGACGAAGACGCGCCCGCGCGGTGCGATCAGGCGACGCGTGACGAGCGTGACGTAACGCCGGCGAGCGCGTGCGTCGCCGCGCGTGAGCCAGCCGACGAAGGGATCGCGTTCGAACGCGACGTCGAGGAGCGCGATCACCGCGTCGAGCTCCTCGAGCCGTGCGTCGCGAACGGACGGGGGCGCGTCGTTGGGTGTCACGGGCGCCACGTCATCAATCGCATCCGTCCCCGAGTCCCCACGATCTTCGCGAGCGCTCACGTCGATCCCTCGCGCTCACGTCGATCCCTCGCGCTCACGTCGATCCCTCGCGCTCACGTCGATCCCTCGCGCTCACGGCGTTCGAGCTCGTCGGCCCTCGCGCGCGTCGAGGGCGTTTCATCCTTCGGCGGGCGCGGTGGGCTCGGCGGGAGTCGCCGTCGGTGCGTGGGTGTCCTCGGTGCGCTCGAGCAGGCAGCGCGGCCGTCCGTCGCTCGCCTCGCAGTGATAGACCGCCTCGTGCCCGCAGCCGGACGCGCGGAACACGAACGGGCTGAGCTCGTCGATCGTGACCTGGTCGATCTCGCAGCGGAACTCGCGCTCGCCGCGTTGGCGCGCCAGGAGCGAGAGGTTCACGCAGAAGCGCTGCGTGACGCCGGGCGCTTCGGGGCATTGGTAGACGCCCGTGCGGTCGCAGCCGGTGACGAGGTACGTGTCGCGGCTTCGCTTGCGCACCTCGAGCTCGTCCTTCGGGCATCCGAAGTCGAGCGAGGCTTGGCTGCGCGAGTTGCGGACGTTGGGCTCGCAACCGAACGCGAGCGATCCGAGGAGCACCGTCACGACGAGCGCGTGAACCTTCATGGCCGGCACTCTACCGCTTCCTGCGGGGCGCTGTCGCGGAGGTGCGAACGACGGACGTCACGAGCCCGACCGGCTGGCACCGATCGGGCTCGAACGAGCGTCGCCGAAGCTCAGCTCGCGTCCATCGTCGCCGCGTAGCGCGCCACGTGCGCGGACTCGTCGCCGCAGATCGTCACGAGCGTGTGCATGCGCTTGAACCACAAGCCGATGTCGTGCTCGTCGGTGACGCCCACGCCGCCGTGGAGCTGAATCGCCTGACGGCTCACGAGCTGCCCGCCCTGCGCGAGCTGGAGCTTCGCGGCCGAGACCGCGCGTGTGCGCTCCGTCCCTTCTTCGCTCGCGCGCACGACGCTCTCGGTGTGGATCGACTTGAGCAGCTCCACCTCCACGAACATGTCGACCGTGCGGTGTTGCAGCGCCTGGAAGGTGCCGATCTTCACGTCGAACTGCACGCGCGTCTTCAGGTACTCGACGGTGGTCCAGAGCATCGCGAACGCGACGCCGAGGCCCTCCGCGACGGTCCCGGCCGCGCCGTAGTCGAGCACGCGCTCGAGCACCTCGACGGCGGGACGCGCCGCGAGGCGACGGTCCTCGCCGACCTTCACGTCGACGAGCTTCACGTGCGCGGCGCGGTGCCCGTCCATCAGCCGCACCGTCTTGCGCTCGCACGCCGCAGCGTCGACCACGAAGAGCTGCATGCCCTGATCGCTCATCGCGGCGACCACGAGGTGATCGGCCGCGTGCCCGTCGAGCACGAACGCCTTCTCCCCCGAGATCACCCACGCGTCGCCTTCGCGGCGCGCGGTGGTCGCGCAGCAGCGCGGGTCGAAGCGCACGTTTCGCTCGGCGAACGCGAGCGCGAGGATGGTGTCGCCCTCCATCATCGGCGCGAGGAACTTCTCGTGCTGCGTGGACGACCCGCCGAGCCAGAGCGCGTGGCCGCCGAGCACCACGCTCGACAGGTACGGCTCGGGCACGAGCGTCTTGCCGAGCTGCTCGAGCACGATGCCCGCGTCGACGAAGCTCCCGCCGAGGCCGCCGACCTCTTCGGGGAAGGGGATCGCGAGCCAACCGAGCTCGCCCATCTTCTTCCAGGTCGCCTTCTCGAAGCCGAGGCCGTCGGCGTCGCGGAGCTTCCGGAAACGTTCGACCGTCGACTCCTTCTTGCCGAAGTCGGCCACGGTCTTCGCGAGCATCTTCTGATCGTCGGTGAGATCGAAGTTCATGGTGTCGTCTTCCTGGTGGTTCTTCGACTCGGATCTCAGGCGCCCGGCATCCCGAGGATGAGCTTCGCGATGATGTTCTTTTGAATCTCGTTGGATCCCGCGTAGATCGTGGTCGCGCGGTCGTAGCAGAAGGTCGGCGGAACCCAGCGCTCGAAGGGCTCGACCGCCTCGTCGTCGTGCCAGGCGAGCGAGCTCTGACCCATGAGCTCCATGCAGAGCTCGTCGGCCTCTTGGACGAGCATCGAGCCGACCAGCTTGAGGATCGACGACTCGGGTCCGGGGTGGTGCCCCTTCTGCTGCTCGGCGAGCGCGCGGTAGTTCGTCATCTGGTGCGCGCGCAGGCGCATTTCGAGGCGCGCGAGCTTGCTGCGGAAGTGCGGATCCTCCAGCAGCGGCTTGCCGTTCGCCCCGAGGTGGTGCGCGGCGAGGCGCTTGGCGAGGCGCAGGTTCCGTCGCGTCTGGCCCACGGCGGCGACGAGGGTGCGCTCGTGACCGAGCAGCGCCTTGGCGAGGTTCCACCCGCCGTTGAGCGGCCCGAGCAGGTTCTCCTTGGGGACCTTCGCGTTGTCGAAGAAGGTGTCGCAGAAGGCCGGGGTGTCACCGAGCGTCTGCATCGGCTTCACCTCGACGCCGGGCGTCTTCATGTCGATGAGCAAGAACGAGATGCCCTGCTGCTTCTTGCCTTCGGTGCTGGTCCGAACGAGGCAGAAGATCCAGTCGGCATACTGCGCGTAGGTGGTCCAGGTCTTCTGCCCGGTCACCACGAAATGGTCGCCCGCGTCGACCGCCATCGTGCGGAGCGACGCGAGGTCGGAGCCCGCGTTCGGCTCCGAGTAGCCCTGGCACCAGACCTCTTCGCCGCTGAGGATCTTCGGCAAGAAACGTTGGCGTTGCGCGTCGCTGCCGAAGCGCATGATGAGCGGCGCGACCATCACGAGGCCGAAGGGCGAGAGCGGTGGCGTGCCCGCGAGCTCCATCTCTTCCCCGAGGATGAAGCGCTGCGTGGCGGAGAAGCCGGGACCGCCGAACTCCTTGGGCCAGTGCGGCGCGACCCAGCCCTTGGCGTAGAGGAGCTTGTGCCACTCCATCACCTCCGGCATCTCGAAGTGCGCGGCCTGCTCGGCCTTCGCCTTCAGGTGCGGCGGCATGTTCTGCGCGATCCACGCGCGGACTTCTTGGCGGAACGCCTCTTCTTCGGGGCTGAACGACAGATCCATGGCGCGGGACCATAGCGTCGTCTCGCGCGCGAGTGAATCCCCGTTCAGCGTTCTCGTCGCGCCGTCGCGCCGTAGCGGCTCGGCAGCGTTCGGGTTCGTCGCCGCGGATCGCTCGGGTGGCTTTGCGCTCCGAATCGGGCCCGACGTCCCGGAGAATCCCCCTCGCGCCCTGGCCGACGCGGCGCGTCAAAGCTAGACCTTCGCCCGATGCCGACGCGACGCGAGATGTGGGAGCGCTTGGGTGGGGACGTCGACGTCCTCGTGGTGGGCGGTGGGATCACCGGCTCGGGGATCGCGCGGGACGCGGTGCGGCGCGGCCTCTCGGTCGCGCTCGTCGAGATGAACGACCTCGCCTACGGCACCAGCTCGCGCAGCAGCAAGCTCGTGCACGGTGGACTTCGTTACCTCGAGCAGGGCGAGCTCGCGATGGTCTTCGAGTCGGTGAGCGAGCGGCGCATCCTGATGGATCTCGCGCCGCACCTCGTGAACCCGCTCGGCTTCTTGTTCCCGGTCTACAAGGGCTCGCGGCACAACCTCTTCGTGATCAACACGGGCATGTGGCTCTACGACGGGCTCTCGCTCTTCCGCTCGCCGAAGATCCACAAGAACCTCAAGCCCAAGGACGTCGCGGAGCTCGAGCCGGCGCTCGACCAGAAGGGTCTGAAGGGCGCGCCGCTCTACTACGACTGCTCCACCGACGACGCGCGCCTGACGCTCGAGACCGCGATCGACGCCGCGGATCAGGGCGCGATCGTGTGCACGGGCGCGAAGGTGAAACGTTTCCTCAAGGGCGAGGACGGACGCATCCGCGGCGCGCTCGTCGAGGACACGCTGCACGGCGGCGGCACCAAGGAGGTGCGCGCGAAGGTCGTGATCAACGCGACCGGTCCGTGGACCGACGCGACGCGCGCGCTCAGCTCGATCCCGGGGCAAGAGCACAAGAAGGTGCTCCGACCGACCAAGGGCATCCACATCGTGGTCGACGCGGCGAAGCTGCCCGTGAAGCACGCGGTGGTGTGCTTCCACCCGACCGACGAGCGGGTTCTCTTCGCGTTGCCCTGGGGCGATCGCACGTACGTCGGCACCACCGACACCGACTTCGAGGGCGACCCGAAGGACGTCGCCGCCACGCTCGAGGACGTCGACTATCTGATCGACGCCTCGAACGCGTACTTCCCGAATCACAAGATCGCGCGCGAGGACGTGATCGCGACGTGGGCGGGCCTGCGTCCGCTCGTGGCGCCTCCGGAGAAGACGGCGGGGATGAGCGAGAGCGACGTCAGCCGTGAGCACGAGATCCTCGTGGGGCGCGACGGGCTCATCACGATCGCCGGCGGCAAGCTCACGACCTACCGGCGGATGTCGGCCGAGGTGGTGGACACCGCGGTGAAGCTGCTGCGCATGCAGGGCGGCGCCAAGGGACTCAAGCCTTCGCGCACCGACGAGAGCCCGCTGCCGGGTGGGCAAGGTTGGCCGGAGGACGACGATCACGACGCGGTCGCCAAGCGCGTGCGCGCGGCGAGCGAGGATCGGCTCGAGCCGGACGTCGCGCGCCACCTCGCGGACAACTACGGCATGCGCGCGATGGCGATCGCGAAGCTCGTGAAGGAGGATCCCGGCCTCGCGCATCGGCTCGTCGCGGGACGCCCGGAGATCCTCGCGCAGGTGACGTACGCGGCCACGGACGAGCTGGCGGCGAGCGTGACCGACGTGATGGTGCGCCGAACCCAGCTCTTCTACCGCGACGTCGATCAGGGGCTTGGTTGTCTCGACGCGGTCGCGCACGAGCTGGCGCGCCGCCTGGGCTGGGACGAGCGCACCCAGCGCGCGATGTGCGACGCGTACCGCGCGGAGGTCGCGCTCGCGCGGCGTTGGAAGACCGAGATTCGCTGAGCGTACGGCGCCGGACGGCACAGCGTTCGGCGCGAGCGTGCACGTCGGCTTTGCGTGACGCGCGCACGTCGATTCGGAGTGCCGTGCGCGATGCGTGCGGCGTCGTGCGGCGGGGCGGATCACTTCCGCGCGACGCGCGCGCGGGGCGCTGCTACATCGGACCCCATGGCGCGCCTCGATCTGCTGCGAAGCCTCCTGCGTGCGGGCGCGGACCGCGCGCGCGACCGAATCGGCGACGTCGCGCCGCTCGCCACCGTGCAGCGCGTGGTCTCGGAGCTCCGCCGCCAGCGCCTCGTGATCCACGAGCGCGCGCTCACCAACGTCGTCGCTCACGCGCCGGACGTGCGCGCCGCGACGGTGACCGCGCGCCACGGCGCGCTGCTCGTCGACGTGGCCTTTCGCGACGGGGAAACGGTGGCCTGCCGGTTCGTGCCGGAGAGCGCGCGCTTCGCGCCGCGGGGCGCCAAGGAGCTCGTGTTTCGGGTGGAGCCGGTCGAGGCGTTGCGCAGCGCGCGCACGCGCGAGGTCGCGGGGGCTCTCGCGGGGGCCATCGCGCACACCCTCTGGAGCGTCGCTCTCGGCGTGCGCGAGGGCGACGACGCTTCGGGTGCGATCGTCGATCGGGACGGCGCGGACCTCGTGCGGGTGGACCTGCGCACCGTGCCTGCGGTGCGACGTGCGCAGGGCAAGGGACCTTCGGCGATGATCCTCGAGCTGCTCGAGCTGCGCGCGATCGAGTGCGACGACGGCGAGATCGCGCTGGTGGTGAAGCTGCCCTCCCTCACGGGCTGAGCGCTAGAGCGCCGGGAGCGCGCCGGGAGGTCCCCCACGAAGGGGTGTCTTCTCTTTCGCGCGGAGCTTGTACTCTCCCGCGCATGATCCGGTTCTCGACCAAGCCGCAGGTCGCCGAGCAGCAGATGCACGCGATCCTGTTCTACCTGACGACGTTCGGGTACATCGACGGCGACTTCGACGACAGCGAGAAGGAGTACGTGCGCGAGTACGTGCGCAAGCTCGTCGTCCAGCGCGTCGAGACCGGGATGCCGGACGCCGACGCGAAGCTGAAGGCGGAGCTCGTCCAGCGCTTCACCACCCACTTCCTCGAGGTGTTCGAGAACATCGACGCCTACGTGCGTGACCTGTTCACGGAGGCCGTGGCGCAGAACGAGAACCAAGACGCGTTCATCCACGCGAAGCTCAAGCTCAAGTGCTTCGAGCTCTTCCAGGGCTTCGACCGCGAGAACCAAGAGGTCCTCATGGAGGCGGTCGACGAGCTCATCCACGCGGACGGGCAGGTGCACCCCGCGGAGGCGAAGTTCCGTGCGGAGCTGGTCGAGCTCTTCCACTCGGACCTCGGGGTCGAGCTCGAGCCGGACGCGGAGGCGCCGCGCACCACGATCGTCGATCCGGTGCAGAAGCGGGTCTCGAAGCCGGATCATCCGTTCTTCGGTCAGTTCGAGTTCCACTACTCGGCCGACAAAGAAAAGATCATGCAGCAGGTCGACGCGGACCGTCGTCTGCTCGTGAAGGTGCGCGAGACGCTCGATGCTCAACGCGAGAAGGGGCAGGGCAAGCTCGCCGGCAAGCAGAAGGTCGACGAGCTCGGGAGCGAGCCCTTCCTCGACAGTCACGTGTACTACTGCCCCGCCACGCACCCGGCCGGCTACGAGCTCACGGTCCTCGGTGACCTGCACGGCTGCTACTCCTGCCTCAAGGGCGCGGTCATGCAGGCCGAGTTCTTCGACAAGGTCGCCGCGTTCAAGCGCGACCCGGAGAACCATCCCAAGCCCATCCTGGTGCTGCTCGGCGACTACATCGATCGTGGCCTCTTCAGCCTGAACGGTGTGCTCCGCACCGCGCTGCAGATGTTCGTGACCGCGCCCGATCACGTGTACGTGCTGCGCGGGAATCACGAATATTACATCGAGTACAAGGGGCAGATCTTCGGTGGTGTGAAGCCCGCCGAGGCGATCAACACGCTCAAGCCGCATCTGCCGATCGAGGTGTTCCGCGATTACATGCGGCTCTTCGAGGCGATGCCGAGCGCGCTGATCTTCGATCGGACGCTCTTCGTGCACGCGGGCATTCCGCGCGACCTGCTGGTGAAGGAGCGCTGGAAGGACATGTCTTTCCTCAACGATCCGGACGCGCGCTTCCAGATGATGTGGTCCGATCCGAGCTCGACCGACGTGATCCCGGCCAAGCTGCAGGAGCAGTCGGCGCGTTTCCCGTTCGGACGGCTCCAGGCGGCGGCGTTCCTGCAGCGCATGGGCTGCCACACGCTCGTGCGCGGTCACGAGAAGGTCGACTCCGGCTTCGCGCGCACCTACGACGACGAGCAGGTCACGCTCATCACGATCTTCTCGTGCGGCGGATCCGACAACGAGGATCTACCGGCGGACTCGAGCTACCGCGGCGTGACGCCGAAGGCGATGACGCTCTCCTGGAAGGACGGCGCGCAGACGATCGTGCCGTGGGACATCGACTACCGGACCTACAACGATCCCGAGCGCAACGCGTTCTTCAAGGCGCCGCCGGAGATCGAGCTCCGGAAGTGATCGCCGCGGACGTCGCCGGTTCGTGAGCGCGAAACGAAAGAGCCCCGCCGAGACCGACGGGGCTCCTTCGTTTCGCGCGCTCTTCGTGTCGAGCGCGCGATCTTCGATCACTTCAGCGCGGCGAGCGCGGCGTCGTAGCTCGGCTCCTGCGCGATCTCGGGCACGAGCTCGGTGTGCAGGACGACGTCGTTCTCGTCGAGCACGACGACCGCGCGACCCGTGAGGCCCTTGAGCGGACCGTCGACGAGCGCGATGCCGTAGTCCTGCCCGAAGCTCGAGCGGAAGCTCGAGAGCGGGACCACGTGCGAGAGACCTTCCGCCTCGCAGAAACGCTTCTGCGCGAACGGCAGGTCGCCGCTGATGAGCAACACGACCGCGTTCGAGTCGCCGGCCTTCGCGTTGAACGCGCGCCCGGCGGCCTGACACACCGCGGTGTCGTAGCTCGGGTTGATGGTGAGGACCTTCTTCTTGCCGGCGAAGTCCGCGAGCGTCTTCTCCGCGAGGGTCTTGTCGACGAGCGTGAACGCCGGCGCCTTGGTGCCGACCTTCGGCAGCTCGCCGCTCGTGTGGATGGGGTTCCCCTTGAGGGTGATGTTCGCCATGGCCGCGCTTGTCCTCCCGCGCGCGGCGAAGAGCAAGGGGGCGGTGGACGATTCGAGGTTCGGCTGCGTGGTGGACGCAGCCGCTGCGAGGTCGCTCGGCTGGAGGTCGGGTCCGAGCGCAGCGCGACCCGTCTGCGCCCAAAAGCCCCCGCACGTCACGCGATCGCGGCTCCCGCGTCTCTGCACGTGTGGGTCGAACGCCACGACGCGAGACCCGATGTGAGCCATGTTCGCGGTTTTCGCGAAGAAACCGACTGGTACACGTCTAGAACACGTTTCATACTCGTCGGGTATCTCCGGACGTCCGAGAGGACCGAGTCCGGGGGTCGAAAGCGGCAAGCCGCTCGAAAGCGGAGGGGGTGGGCACATGGCTCGACGAACGAACTTGGTCGTGATCGCGCTTTGCACCGCGCTCGTGAGCTCGCTGGGCTCGGTCGCGCACGCGGACCCTCGGCACCCCTCGGACGACGCGTTCCCGCGCCCGCCGGTGCACCTCGAGCACGAGTCGCGCCTCTCGCTGCCGACGTGGGTCACGTGGGCGGGCGTGGCGGCGACCGCGGTGCTCGGCACCTCGATGGTGTGGTCGTTCTCGAAGCTCTCCGACGCGCGCCGCATGCAGGACGCGGCGCCGAGCGACGCGCACGAGCGCGCGCTCGAGCGGCAGCGGCGTCAGACGATCGGGCTCGGTCTCGGGACGGGGCTCGCGGCGATCGGGACGACGCTGATCGCGATCCTCGCGACCGACTGGGACGGCCCGGAGCTGTCGGCGTCGGTCTCGCGCGAGGGCGCGCTGCTGGGTCTGAGCCGCCGGTTCTAAACGCCGGTTCGAAACGCCGGTTCGAAACGCCGGTTCCAAACGCCGGTTCTGAACGCGGGAGTCGAGCTCAGCTCGACTTCTTCTCCGCCACCGCGCGGGCTCCTCCGAGCTCGCGGGCCCACGTCGCGAGCTCGCGCATGCCTTCGCCGAGCGACACGCGCGGCTCGTAGCCGAGCAGCTCCTTCGCGCGCCGCGGATCGAACGAGCTGCTCTGCGCGCGGCGGACGATCTCTTCCGCGGGGACCGACTTCGTCCACGAGAGGGCGAGGTGGCCGCGTACCCCCAGCGCGCTCTTCTTCGGTGCGGGGAGATCGAGCGCGGTGCTGAGCGCACCGAAGAAGTCGCCCGCGAGGTTCAGCTCTGCGTCGAGCACGTAGACGATCGCACCGCTCGCTTCGGCCTGCGCGGCGAGCGCGGCGGCGTGCGCGAGGTTGTCGACGTGGGTGGTCGCGACGAGGTTGGTGCCGGGGCCGAAGAGCGCGATGCCGCCGCGCAGACCTTCGGCCGCGAGCGCGGGCAGGCGCGAGCGATCGCGGGCACCCCACACACGACCGGGGCGGAGCACCAAGACCTCGAGGCGTCGATCGTCCGCGGCTGACCCCGCGGACCTGCGACGATCGCTCGCGGCGCCGATCGCGACCTCTTCGGACTCGAGCTTGGTGCGACCGACCACGCCGAGCGGCAGATGCGAGAGCGCGCGATCTTCGCTCCAGCCGACGCGTGGGCCGCGGTGCAGCGTCGCGTCGGACGAGCTCACGTGCACGAGCCGCTTCACGCCCGCGTGCCGCGCCGCGCGCACCACGTTCTCGGTGCCCGCGACGTGCAGCGTGCCGAGCTCTTGGAGCGACGCGCGATCGTCGTGGCGTCCCGCGGCGTTCACGACCACGTCGCAGCCCTCGGCGGCGCGCGCGATCGCGTTCGGGTCGCCGAGGTCGCCTTCGAAGAAGCGCACGTCGTGCTTCGACTTCGATTCGTGCTGCGCGGTGGCGCGCGCGGCGTCGCGCACGAACGCGTGGACGGTGGCGCCTTCGTCGAGGAGCCGTCGGACGATCGCGCCGCCGACGAAGCCGGTGGCGCCGGTGACGAGCACGCGCATGCCGCGAGGCTGTCAGGCGCGAGCGGCGGTCGCAACGCGCGCGTGAGCCGCGTGCATCTCGACCGCGTCGACCGCGCGCGGGTCGCGTGACGCACCCGTTCGGGGCGAGCGCGGACGCGGTCACGAACCGATCGGCGCGGCTCCGTCCGCGGGGGCGGCCGCCCCCTCGCCGCCGCCATTCCGCCGCCACCCCTCCGCCAAGCTCGCGAAATCGTTGAGCGCGCCTCCGGTACGCGCGTTGCGATGGGTCCGGCGCACGCGCGGCCTTCGCCGCGACGCAGGAGGCAGACGAATGATCAAAGAGAAGCTCAAGGCGATGGACGAAGCGCTGCGCGCCATCGAGAAGCAGTTCGGCAAGGGCAGCATCATGCGGCTCGGGGAGCGCAAGGTGGAGCGGGTGCCCGTGATCCCGAGCGGGTGTCCGTCGCTCGATCGCGCGCTCGGGATCGGCGGCTACCCGCGCGGTCGCGTGGTGGAGATCTTCGGGCCGGAGTCGAGCGGCAAGACGACGCTCACGCTGCACGCGATCGCGGAGTGTCAGCGCGCGGGCGGCGTGGCGGCGTTCATCGACGCGGAGCACGCGCTCGACGTGCAGTACGCGCAGGCGCTCGGGGTCGACGCGCAGTCGTTGCTCGTGAGCCAGCCGGACACCGGCGAGCAGGCGCTCGAGATCGCGGAGACGCTCGTGCGCAGCGGTGCGGTGGATCTCGTGGTGATCGACTCCGTCGCGGCGCTGGTGCCGCAGGCCGAGATCGACGGCGAGATGGGCGATCAGCACATGGGCCTGCAGGCGCGGCTGATGAGTCAGGCGCTCCGCAAGCTCACCGGCATCGCGCACCGCACCGACACCACGCTCTTCTTCATCAACCAGCTCCGCATGAAGATCGGCGTGACCTTCGGATCGCCGGAGACCACGACCGGCGGCAACGCGCTCAAGTACTACGCGTCGGTGCGGGTCGACGTGCGGCGCATCGGGAGCGTGAAGAACGGCGAGGCCGCGATCGGCAACCGAACGAAGGTGAAGGTCGTGAAGAACAAGCTCGCGCCGCCCTTCCAGCAGGTGGAGTTCGACATCCGCTTCGGGGAAGGCGTCGACGCGATCGGCGACCTGCTCGACTGCGCGATCGCGGCCGAGGTCGTGGAGAAGAACGGCTCGTTCTTCAAGTTCGCGGGGCAGAGCCTCGGGCAAGGGCGCGAGAAGGCGCGGCAGCTTCTCGTCGACGACGCGACGTTGCGTGCGAGCGTGGCGGAGAAGCTCGGGTGGGCGGTGCCGACGCCGAGCCGCGCGAGCCAGCGCGCGAGCACGGCGGGGGACGAAGGCGGAGAGCTCGACACGAAGGATGCGAAGGACGTGAAGCTCGACGCGAAGTCGAACGCGAAAATCGCCAAGGCGAAGGAGTCCGAAGCGAAAGCCGCGTGAAGCGCGCCGTTCGGCGACCGCGTCGACGGACGACGCTCGTCTGCGGGTGAAGTCGAGGCTCGAGGCACGCGCGAGCTCGCGCACCCTCGGATCGCCTTCGGCCCCGAGTGAATCGCGCGCCGCGACCGCGTGCGTCACTCGGGGCCGGGGCAGCTCTGCTCGATCCCGAGGCGACGCACGCGGGGCGCGCCGATCGCTCCGTCGACCTCCAGCGTGAGCCGCAGCTCCACCACGCCGCCTCGCGGGAGGTCGAGCGCGATCGGGCTGGTCGCGCCGGGGAAACGCGCGAGCTCCACGAACGTCGCCGACGCGAGCGCCGCGCGCGTCGCAGCGTGGCGACCTTCGACGATCACGCGCCCGTTCGCGCCCGGATCGAGGATCGCGTGCAGACGCAGCCACTCGGTGTCGGGCGAGGGGCCGTCGCCGATCGTCGGGCAACCGTCGAACACCCGCGTCGTGTTGCCGCGCGGCAGGAAACGCTCCGCGCGCTTGGCGCCCGTGAGGTCACCTTGCGTGTGGGGGGCGCGTCCGACGGGGACCTGCGCGGTCACCGACTCGGACTCCGGGTCGAAACGCGTCGCGACACCCACGCCCGGTGCGCCGTTGCCGGACGCCACCCACACGCGACCGAACGCGTCGAGGCCGACGCCGATCGAATCGCGCGGGAGGAGGCCGAGCTCTTCGAGGTTCCAGGTCGACTCGAGGCGCAGCGGCGCGACCAGCAGGCGCGAGAGGCGTCCGTCGCTGTGCGCGACGAAGGCGCGACCGCTCGCGTCGTCGATCACCGCGCCGCGCACGCTCGGCGGCGTGCTCACGGTGCTCCAACGTGCGCTCGCGGGATCGAAGGTGGAGACCACGTCGCACGCGAAGCCGGTGACCAGCACGCGGCCCTCGCGATCGACGTCGAGGCCGTAGAGCAAGTAGCAGGGAAGGGGCACCTCGCGGACCGCGGTGATCACCTCGGTGCCCGAGGGGCGCACGCTCGCGAGGTAGCCGTCGCGCGAGATCATCCAGAGGGTGCCCCACGGATCGAACGTCGCGGCGTAGGGCGAGAAGCCCGGCAGCTCGTGGCGCGCGCGGATCGCGCCCGACTCGCCGTCGACGTGGAGGACCGCTTCGCCGTCGTGCAGACCGACCCAGAGGTCGCCGGGTCCGCCGCCGTCGGGGCCGACGTTGCCGTCGATCGCGAGGGCGCGCGGGATCTCGCGATCGGCGCCGATCGTGATCACCGGGCCCGCGCACTCGTCGTCCTCGACCACGCGCGCGTCGGTGGACGTCTCGAGGCCGTCGCCGTCCACGTCGAAGCAGCGGCTCGGATCGGTCGCCACGCGTCGCATCGAGCCGATGCCGTCGAACTCGCGGTTGGCCACCCAGGCGTCACCACGCCAGTCGACCGCGATGCGGCTCGGCTCGAGACCGCCCGTGACGTAGCGGCCGATCTCCACCGCGGTCTCCGCGTCGATGCGGCTGAGCGTTCCTTCGGCGCTGTTGGCGATCCACACGTCGCCGGAGAGGACCTCTTCGCGGCGCAGCGTGAGCTCGCCCGAGCTCGTGATCTCGAGGTCGTCGGTGGGCTCGAAGGGCTCGCCCCACGCTTCGCCCGCGCAGCCCGGCGTGCAGCCTCCGCAGGGGCTCGTGACGCCTTCGTCGACGCGGCCGTCGCAGTCGTCGTCGCGTTCGTTGCATCCCTCCGGGCCTGGAAGCTGCGCGCCGCGGCAGATGCCCCAATGACCACCGATGCAGAGCGCGCTGCCGCCGACGCACACGCCGACGCCTTCGGTCTCGGGGGGCGCGGCGTAGCAGGCGAGCGCGCCGGGTAAGCAGGGGCAGCCGGTGGCGAACGGCGTCGCGGCGCAGTCGGGGGCGGGGACCCGGTCGCAGTCGACGTTGCGCAGCGGGTTCGTGTCGTCGCAGTCGGGGCCGGCTTCGCAGCCGACGCCGAATCCGTCGACGTCGCGATCCTCGCACGTGGGTTTGGCACCGGAGCAGCCGGGGATGGCGATCGCCGCGAGCGCGCCGAGGGACGCGAGAGTCGCGAGCACGACGAAGGAGGAGGCCGCAGCGCGACGCACCGCGAGACGATAGCAGCGCGCGCGACGGCCCGCCTCGCGGGAAACCCCGTGGGCTCGAGGATCGATCGTCGCCCCGTGTCGAGGCGAGGCTTGGTCGGAACGTTGACGCTTCGCCGGAACCCCGGATGATGTTCGGATGGTTCTCGCCTCCGCTCGTCGCGGCGTGCTCGCGCTGCTGGTCTGCTGGGTCGCCCTCGGTGCCTCGCGTGCAGCGGCGGACGAGCACGTGCTCGAGGATCTGCCGAGCGTCCATGAGGCCTGTCGGCGAAGCGAAGAGCCGGGGCGGCGCGTGCTGCACGTGCTCGAGGTCCCGAGCTTTCGTTTCGACGGCTACGACCGCGAGGGCGGACGCTTGCTCGTCGACACGCGCCGCAACCTTCGCGCGCTGCGGGGGGCGGTCGAAGTGCTACCCAAGGACCTGGAGGACGTCGCGTTCGTGGCGTCGCCGGAGCGCGCGCGCGAGCTGCGGCGTCGCGGGCGCGCGTTGCGCCTCGGGTTCTTCTTGGGATTCGACGGCGAGGGGCAACCCTGTGTGGTGCGCGCCGCGGTGGGCGTGACGCTCGTGCGGGCGGAGCTCGCGTTCGCGGAGCTCGTCGACGCCGACGGACGGGTGGTGGCGCGCGAGGACATGGATCGATTGCGCGCGTGGCTCGACGACGAAGAGCAGGACACCCTGCCGGGCGAAGGACCGCGGGCGGCCGTCGTCGCGATCGCGGTGGAGCGGGGAGCGACGGCGCCCGACGACGCGCTGCGCGCGCGCGCCGTCACGCAGGCGCTGGGGGTCTGCTACGCGCGGGAGCCGCGCGGCGACGCGATGGCGGTCGCTCGGCTCCGCACCGACGCGGCAGGGCGCACGATCGAGAAGGGCTTCTCGCTGACGGATCTCGCGAGCGACGCGGTCGGCGAGTGTGTGCTCGCGGCGCTCGCCTCGGTGAGCTTGCCCGCCGGCGAGCGCGTCTGGCGCGTGCAGGTTCGCTTCGCGGAGTGACGTACTACCGGTCGAGAGGTCTACCGGTCGATCGGTGACGCGCTCGCCTGCTCGACGAGCGGCTCGTGCGGGAAGCGGACGACGGCGACGACGTCGCCCTCACGCGCGTCGGGCTCCGCGACGAAGTCCCAGCGTCGGTGCTCGACCTCGTACGCCACGACTCCGTCGCGCGCGCCGTGCTCGAGCAGCAGGGCGAGGAAGTCGCGACACGCGGCGTGCTGCGCGTCGTCGGCGCAGGTGCGGAGGACCCGGCGGTAGCGTCCGTCGCGTAGCGCTGGGAAGAGCGCCTCGGGCCGCTCCTGCCGTCGAGCCCCGTCGTCGTGGATGGCGACGAGGCGGTGGTAGTCGACGACGCCGGTGTCGCGCTTGTGCGAGTACATCTGCATCGCGGTGAACGGGAAGAGCTCGATCGCGAAGGTCCAGAAGAAGAGCGCGACGCCCAGCGCCACGACGATCGCGCGAGGCGGAGCGGTGTGCGGCGGCCCCACTTCGTCCGTCGGAGCGCTCGTACGCACGCGCGGATCCCTAGCAGCCCGTTGAAGAACCTCGTTCTTCAACGGAGCCGCGTGTTTTGGGGG
>CALJLK010000256.1 GCA_937982655.1 uncultured Sandaracinus sp. | reverse complement strand
TGAGCACGCATCCGAGCCTCCGGTGCGTGTCAACGAGACCGAGGGAACCTCAGGGGGGAGGGGCGCCGGAACGCCCCTCCAGAAAGCGACGTGCTATGCACCCGACCGTGAAGATCCGCATCGCGACCCGACGCTCCCAGCTCGCGCTCACCCAGACCCGTTGGGTCGCGAGCGAGCTCCGCCGCTTTCGTCCCGGCCTCGAGGTCGAAGAGATCCACGTGGTGACCGAAGGCGATCGCGTCACCGACAAGCCGCTCTACCAGATCGGCGGCAAAGGCCTCTTCGTGAGCGAGGTCGAGGCGTACGTCGCGCGCGGCGAAGCCGAGCTCGCGGTGCACTCGCTCAAAGACGTGCCGGGCGACGTGGACCCGGCGCCCGGACTCGGACTGCTCTGTTTCCCGAAGCGCGAAGATCCCCACGACGTGCTGCTCACGCGCGACGGCGAAGAGCTGATGGATCTGCGGGCTGGCGCGCGCGTGGGAACGACCTCGCTGCGTCGCGTGACGCAGCTCCGCGCCCAACGTCCGGATCTCGCGTTCGACACGCTGCGTGGAAACGTCGAGACCCGCCTGCGTCGCCTCGACGAGGGGGACTTCGACGCGATCGTGCTCGCAGCGGCGGGGCTGCGTCGCCTCGGGTTGCTCGAAGGTCGCAAGCACGTCCTGATGGCTCCGGAGCTCTGCTTGCCCGCGGTCGGTCAAGGCACGCTCGCGCTCGAAGGCCGTCTCGACGACGCCACGCTCGCCGAGCTCCTCGCGCCGCTCGAAGACCCGGACACGCGCGTCGTGACCGAAGCCGAGCGCGCGTTCCTGCGCACGCTCGAGGGGAGCTGCCGCGTGCCGATCGCGGGACACGCGCGGCTCTCCGAGGGAGGTCAGCTCTCGATGGTCGGTCTCGTCGGCGACGGCGAAGGCGAACGTACGCTGCGCGCGAGCAGCGACGTCTGGACGAAGTCCCGAGACCGCGAAGGCCGCATCGAAGAAGCGCGAGCGCTCGGTCGCGCCGTCGCCCAAGAGCTCGTCGACGCGGGCGCGCGCGACCTGATGCGCCAAGCCGAAGCCGCCACCTTCCGCCGCGAGAAGACGGGAAACTAGCGGAGTTCCGCGACGGGTCGCGCCAACGAGGGGTTCGAAGGGGGCGAACCCCTCGCCGCCGGAGGACCGAAGTCGACCGGAACGAAGCGCGGTCGCCAAGGAAGGGAGCTCAGAAGTCGGCGAAGCCGACCCGCCCACCGTTCAGCGAACGATCACGCCGGTCGCGACGATCTCCATCGCGTTTCCGGTCGCGGTCGCGCCCTCCTCCTCGAGGTGCTGACGCTCGCCTTCGGGGAGCTCGCGCAGCGCGAGCTGGCCTTCGACGACCGCGTGCCGCCCCGCGACGTCGCGCGGGAGGAAGAACGAGTGACCGGCCATCGGCACGCGCACCGGCGACACGCCCTCGGCCTGCATCTCCATCCAGCAGCCCATGCGCTGGCAGACCGAGACGATCTGTCCTTCGGTCTTCACGACCTGACCCGCGAAGCGGTCCGGGCTCGCGGCGATCTCGGTGAGCGGCGTGATCGGTCGATCGCTCAGCGCCGCGCCGAACGTCTGCTCGGCAGGTGCCGGAGCCTCGGCGACGGTGGGCGCCGGGTCGGGCGAAGGACCGGGCGAGCTCGCGCAGGCCGCGAGGAGGAGGAAGAGAAGTGCTCGACGCATCGCGCTGCGATTAGCACGTGTGCCCCCGTCGCATCCACCCACGTCGCGCGCCACCTCACGAGTTCGTGTGTGAAGTGAAGCCAGCAGAGCGCGGGTCGCTCGGCCTGGCGGCCGGCTCCAAAAACGTCAATTAGAAAGGTCCCGCCACACGCTGGTGACCGCTACCGTTGCTCCCTTCCGGGCCTGGCGGGGTTCACGGGCCAGCGTTGGCAGGACCACGAAGCAGCGTCTCACGAGACGTGGCGAGAAGCTCGCACGAAGTCTCGAAATCCGCGGCGGAGGAGGAGGGATTCGAACCCTCGGTACCTTTCGGTACACACGATTTCCAGTCGTGCACCTTCGACCACTCGGTCACCCCTCCGGTCCGGTCTCGGACCTTCGCACGCGGTCGACGCGTCGGCCGGTGGGGTCTCCACGGCCTCGACCTCGACGCACGAGCGATCGAGTTGGGTCGAGCCTCACGACGACGCTCGAGTCCATCCTCTCGGTCCCCGACGCTCGCTCGACCGGCCGAGGCCGAGCGAGGAGCGACGAAAAACCCTGTCGATTCTGCGTGGAAAGAACAGTCTCGAAGAACAGTGGTTCGGGGAACCTTGGCGGAGAGCGTGGGATTTGAACCCACGGTAGAGTCACCCCTACTTTTGATTTCGAATCAAACGCCTTCGACCGCTCGGCCAGCTCTCCGCGGGCGAAACTAGCAGCACGACACCCCCTGTCAACCGTGTCGTGCGGGTTCCGTCGAGGTCACGGGCTCGTTCTCCACCGCCCCTCACCGTCCGTCGCGTGATCAGCCACGACGCTTGGTTCGGAGCCGCTCGAAGAACGTCTTGAGGACCGCGCCACACTCGTCCGCCAGCACCCCGGGCACGCTCTCGAAGCGGTGGTTCAGTCGCGGGTCCTCGCCCAGCCGATAGAGCGTGCGGCAGGCCCCCGCCTTCGGATCGTCCGCCCCCCAAACCACCCGTGGAACCCGAGCGTTCACGAGCATTCCAGCGCACATCGGGCACGGCTCGAGGGTCACGAAGACCGTAGCGTCGACGAGGCGCCAGGTCGCGAGCCGGGCCGACGCTGCGCGCACCGCGATGAGCTCCGCGTGCGCGAGCGGGTCCTGGGCGGTCTCGCGCAGGTTGTAGCCTCGTCCGACGATCTCCCCACCGACCACGACCACGGCGCCGACGGGGACCTCGCCTCGTGCGCCCGCCCGCGCCGCCTCCGCCAGGGCCTCGCGCATGAAGCGCTCGTCGTCGGACACGCTCATGGTCACCTCGAACAAACACGTTTCGTCGCGATTCGAGGAGCGACGCCGCGACGAAACGACGAAGAGAACAAACGAAAAAGGGCCCCCCGAACTGGGAGACCCTTCTTCGTTTCTACGGCGGACCCGAGAGGACTCGAACCTCTAACCCCTGGTTCCGTAGACCAGTGCTCTATCCATTGAGCTACGGGTCCGGGAGGACGCGGAAGATGACCTCGCGCCTCCGTCGCGTCAAGGACGAGCTTTCGAAATCGTCGCTCGCCCCCGTTGCGGGGCGGAGAGGGCGGGATTTGAACCCGCGGTGGAGCTTTTGACCCCACGACCGCTTAGCAAGCGGTTGCCTTCGACCACTCGGCCACCTCTCCCACGTCTCGATTGTCAGCTTCTCGAGCGGTCGTCACCGACCCCTCGGCCCGCCGGAGCGGGACGCGGGTATTAGCGAACGCGTCCCGAAGCGTCAAGCGCGGGGATGCAGTCCGCGCCGCAAAGCTCGGGACGTGTGACGTACGCGGACGAACGGCGAGTCCTCATGCCGTGCGGATGGCATCGCCGGGAACGACCCATTCCCGAGCGCATGGCCGGTCGTGGCAGACGTGCGCCCCTGCGCCACGTGGCGTTTCTCGCGTGTGAGGGTCGCCCGCACACCACCGCGCGGTGGCGCAAGACGCGACGCAGCGCCGAGACCTCGCGCTCCCACGGCGCTCGCGTCACGCTCGTGCGAATGAAGCGTGCCCTGCTCGTCATCGCCCTCCTCACCCTCGCCCCGACCGCAGTCGCGCTCGCGTGCTCCTGCATGCGCTCCACGCCCGCCGAGGCGCTCGAGCGATCCACCGCGGTCTTCGAAGGTCGCGTGCTGGAGGTGACCCCTTTCGAGGAACGCCGCGACGTGACTCTGGAGGGCGGATGCCTCGACGAAGCGTGTCGCGAGAGCCTCTCCGAGACCACCGAGAGCGTCGAGGTCACGGGCTTCGCCGTCCGCTTGTCCGTCACCCGTCGTTGGAAAGGCGTCGACACCGAGGAGGTCGTCGTGCGCACCGCACGCGACAGCGCGGCGTGCGGCTTCGCGTTCGAGGTCGGTCAAGACTACGTGGTCTACGCGAGCGCCGAGGACGAAGCGGGCACCCTCTCGACCGGCCTCTGCGATCGCACCGCGCGCGTCGCCGACGCGAGCGAAGATCTCGAAGCGCTCGGCACCGGCGAGGTGCCGGTCGACGTCGACGAAGAGCCGACGTCGACGACCGACGAGCCCCCGGCGCGTGGCGGATGCGCGAGCTGCGCGGCGAGCGGCGCGCCGACTCTCACCGCGCTGTTTCCTGCGGCCTTCGCGCTCGTGATGCTCCGCCGTCGACGGCTCTGATCGACCGGCGACACCGAACGGTCGAACCGGCTCCACGTAGGTGTCGTGGTCTCGGCGTTCCCTCTCACGGAGTCGCGGACTGCGCGCCAGTCTCCGTCTCGGACGCAGTCTCCGTCTCGGACGCAGTCTCCGTCTCGGACGCAGTCTCCGACGCAGTCTCCGTCTCGGACGCAGTCTCCGTCTCGGCACCCACGACCCCGCACGCGCGCTGCAAGAACCCACTCGCGACGAACGCCCGCCAGAGCTGCTCCCACACCACCCACTCGTGGTCGCCCGCCGCGTGCAGCACGTGACTCGGCGGAAGCCCCGTCGCGAGCGCCTCGCTCATCATCGCGATCGTGTCGTCCTCACCCCAACCCACGACGAGCGGGGTGTCGCCCCGACGTCCAACCCAGCGCCACGCGTCGACGTAGGGATCGTTCTGCGCGAGGAGCTCGGCGCTCGGCTGCCACACCGCGGGACCGCCAGCGGCGCGCACTTCGCGCGCGAGGAACGGGCTGCCGAGGAAGGGCGCGAGCACCACGACGCCGTGCACGAGCTCTTCGCTCGTCGCCGCCACGCGGAGCGCGCCGCCACCTCCCATCGAGATCCCGACGAGCCAGATGCGCCGATACCCGAGCTCGGTCGCGGGCAGCAGCACGTCCTCGCGAACGCGCGTCTCGATCTCGCGCCCGCGGTAGTACTCGAGCGTCGCGTCGACCGACCACGCGTCGACCTTCGCGTTCGACTCGCGGAGCCGCTCGACGAATCCGTGCTCGACGTACGAACGCGCGTCGTCACCGGCGCCGGGGAGAAACGCCACCAGGCATCCAGCCTCGGCGGGTCCGAACGGTGCGTCCGCGAGGTAGGGAACGGGAGCACGGACCGGAGCGGGAGGGGTCGCATCCCGCGAGCAGCCGAGCAGCACCAAAGCAAAGAGGCCGAGCCGCATCCTCGCGGTATGCGGTCCGACCTCCTCGATGTCGACGTCGATGTGCGATGCGCGTCGACGACTGCGCTCACTTCGCGGCGGCGAAGATGTCCATCACGTCCTGGAGCAGCTTGATCGACTCGGCCTTCGGACGCTGGAAGGCGTTGCGGCCCATGATCGATCCGAAGCCGCCACCGGCCGCGATCTCACGCACCTCGTCGAGCACCTCTTGCGTGCCCTTCGCGGCGCCGCCCGAGAAGATCACGATGCGCTTGCCATCGAAGGCGCTCTGCACGACGTGGCGGATGCGCTGCTCGAGGGTCGCGTGCGGGATGCTCTCGTAGGCCTTCTTCGCTTCCTTCACGAAGACGCCTTCCGTCGGCGGCTTGACCTTCACGACGTGCGCGCCGAGCTGGCAGGCGATCTGCGCCGCGTACGCGATGACGTCCACCGACTGCTCGTGCTCCTTCGGCATGTTGCCGCGGGCGTACGCCCACACGATCGTCGGCAGACCGACCTTGCGCCCCTCGCGGATCAGGTCGCGCAGGTCCTCGTACATCCGATTTCGCTCCGGGCTGCCCGGGTAGATCGTGTACCCGAGCGCCGAGCAGCCGAGGCGCAGCGCGTCGTCGACCGCGGAGGTGACGGCCGAGATCGGCGCGTCGTTGCTTCCGCCGAGCACGTCGCTGTTGTTCACCTTCAGGATCAGCGGCATCACGCCCGCGTACTCGTGCGCGATCGCCTCGATGAACCCGAGGGGCGCCGCGTAACCGCTGCAGCCGCTCTCCACCGCGAGCTGCGCGTGGTAGCGCGGATCGTAGCCCGCCGGGTTCGGCTGGAAGCTGCGAGCTGGGCCGTGCTCGAAGCCCTGGTCGACCGGCAGGATGACCATCTTGCCCGTGCCGCTGAGGCGGCCGGTCATCATCAGGCGGCGAAGGTTGCCGATCACGCCGGGCGTCTCGCCCGCGTAGTTCTGGAGAATGCGCTCGACCGCGGTGCTCATCCGATCCTCCTGTCGCGAGAGCGTCGCGCCCCCGCCGGTCGCGTCCCCGCGACCTCCGTTCGAGCGCCGCTATACCCCAGGACGCTTCCCAAGCCAACCGTAACTCACACGAGAGTCACCTTCGACGTCGCTCACGCAAGAAGGCGAAATGCTTTTCGTTTCGCCGTGTGGCTCTCGTCGAGCCGGAATCGTGGTGTGTGGGTCCCCGCACCGCGCATCCGCGTTTCGGACGCGGTCCATTTCGATGGTTCGGTCCTCGCAACCGAGGCTCACGCGCAACGATAGCCCCGCCGCCGAGGGGACCCGCGACCGCTGTCGCTCGACCCGCGACCTCGTGCCCCCCGGCACGGATCGGGATCGCAGCCGACGTTCAGGGCTGCGTCGGTCGGCGCTTCCGCGCGGCTTCGACCTCGGCGAGCAAGCCCCGCCGGACGACGACGCCGGACTCGGAGATCGCGCGGGTCCACCCACACAGCGCCAGAGGTAGGTACGCACGGTCCCCACGTCGTGGCGTTCTGCGACCACTTCCGCGCGACAGCGCGGACAGCTCCGATGCTGATCCTTCGGCTCGGTCTGCGTGCTCATGTCGGTCCCCCCGTTGGCGGAGGAGAAGGGATTCGAACCCCTGGACCCCTCGCGGAGCCTGCGGTTTTCAAGACCGCCGCCTTCGACCGCTCGGCCACTCCTCCCAACGGACGCACGCTATCACGGCTCGTCACGGACGCCCAGCCGAGCTTTCCCGACGGCGGGCGGCGCCACACGCGCCAACTCCCGGTTGGGCAGGCACGGTCGCTGCTTGGTACGCTCGGAGCGACGTTCGGCATGGCTTTTCGACCCCAGCAGTTCTTCGGAGTCCTCGTCTCGTTCGTCCTCGCGTGCGCGAGCGGCTCGGAGGTCGACCCGATGCGGCGTCGCGACGGGTCGGTGCCTCCCGAGCGCGATGGCTCGTCCCCGTCGGGAGAATGCGCGCCCGCGTGCGCCCCGGGCGCGGAGTGCATCGACGGACGATGCCTGACGCCGGGCGTCGATCTCGACGACGACGGGGTCGTCGCGGAGCTCGACTGTGACGACGGCGATCCCTCGATCGGCACCGACGGTTCGCGTGAGTGCGTGAGCGCTTGTGGCACGGGCACGGAGAGCTGCGTGGCCGGAATCTGGTCGACCTGCTCCGCCCCCGAGACCTGCGACTGCACTCCCGGCAGCCCACCACGCGACGTGAGCTGTGGGATGTGCGGCACGCAGCAGCAGCTCTGCGAGGACGGCACGTGGACCAACGCGGGCACGTGCTCGGGCGCAGGCGTCTGCATGCCAGGCGCGATCGAGCGGGAGACCGAGAGCTGCGGGGCATGCGGACGCGGGATGCGCGAGCGGACCCGAAGCTGCAGCGCGAGCTGCTCGTGGGGTGAGTGGGGTGCGTTCGGCGCATGCAGCGCCACGGGCGGCTCGGAGTGCACGGCAGGCGAGGTGCAGACCGAAGAGCGCGGCTGCGGCAACTGCAACCTCGGACGTCAGACCCGCACGCGGAGCTGCACCGCGGAATGCACGTGGGGCGCGTGGAGCGACTTCGGGACGTGTTCGGGCGGCGGAACGTGCGCTCCCGGCGCGACGCGGCCCTGCGACGGGCGCACGAGCTCGTGTACCCAGCAGGTCTGCAGCGCAAGCTGCACCTGGGGCGCGTGTGGTCTCGTCGCGGGCGCCCAATGCGACTACGTGAGCGCCTCGGGCGTCGCGGGTGGGCGCTTCCGATGCTGCGGCACGAGCCAGTGGCAGTTCTGCTTGAGCTCGTGTCAGTGGAGCGATCAGTGCGCGACGTGCTCCGGCTGCGGCTGCTGACGTAGCGAAGCAGAGCGATCTTCGACGCAGCGATCCTTCCGCATGCGAACGTCCGCTCCTGCACGCGAGAGCGGCACGACGTTACGGCGCCGCTCTCCGAACCGCGGTCGCACACCGCCGTCGTGCGATGGCCGCAGTCGCGACGCACCGTACGAGTGCGACCCACCGTGCGAGTGCGGCCGAACCCCGACGCGAGCCTCCGCCACCTCGGTGCTACGATCGCGCGCATGTGCCGCCTCTTCGGCTTCCGCAGCGTGATCCCGAGCCAGGTCCACCGCTCGCTCGTCGTCGCCGACAACGCGCTCGGCGTGCAGAGTGATCGGCACCCCGACGGTTGGGGCGTCGCGTACTACGTCGACGGCGCGCCGCACGTCACGCGCAGCCCACGCACCGCGCTCGGCGATCAGCTCTTCCATCGCGTGAGCGGCGTCGTCGCTTCGGAGACCGTGGTCGCCCACGTGCGAAAGGCCACGCAGGGCGACCTCTCGGTGCTCAACTGCCATCCCTTTCAGCACGGCAAGTGGGTGCTCGCGCACAATGGCGACGTGCCCGACTTCGCGACGCATCGCGCGGCGATGCTCGCGGAGGTCGCGCCGCGGCTGCGTCGCTACGTTCTCGGCGACACGGACAGCGAAGTGATCTTCTTCCTGTTCCTGAGCTACCTGCAGCAGCACGGCCCGCTCGGCTCGCGGCTCGGGCTCGACGCCGTGGTGCCTTCGCTCCGCCAGACCGTGCGCTTCGTGCGCGCGCTCCAGCCCGAGTCGTTGCTCACGCTGCTCGTCACGGATGGAACGACGATGGCGGCCGTGCAGGGCGGCAAGGAGCTGCACTGGTCGACGCACAAGCAACGATGCGGCGATCGCGACACCTGCCCGAGCCTCGCGCCGGAGTGCGAAGCCCCGACGCGCACCGGCTTCGTGAACCACTGGATCGTGTCGAGCGAGCCGCTCCAGGGGGAGAACGTGTGGGTGCCGCTCGAGCCGGGCGAGATCCTCGGCGTCGACTGGCAGATGCGTGTGCAGCGCGCGCACGTCGATCGCGTTGCGCTCGACGTCGTGCAGCACGCGTGACCATCCGCGTCGCGCGCTTCACCCGCGCACACGAACGCGAGCGATGCGAGCGACACCGACCGACCTCGGCGCCATCGCAGCGTCCACGCGCTGAAATACGGACCGCGCACCTCGCGTAGAGCCCCCCGACGACGGAGACAGCCCCCGTCGGAGAAGGCTCGAACGATGGAACGCCGCAACACCTTCACCACCGTCCTGCTCGTCGCGATCACGCTCGGCGTGTACGGGCTCGTGTGGCTCTACCAGACCACCCGCGAGCTCGCGGACGCGACGGGGCGCAAGCTCCACCCCGCGCTCGACGTGGGCCTCTCGGTCGTCACCCTCGGCGCGTGGGGCGTGTGGGCGTGCTTCCGTAACGCGGAGATCGTGCACGACGAGCTCAGCTCGCGCGGCGTCACGCACCGCGATCGCTCGCTCCCGGTGCTCGTCTTCGGCCTCGCGACCTTCGCGACCGGCCTCTCGTGGCTCGCGGTCACCGCGATCCTTCAAGAGGACCTGAACGAGCTCGCGGACGAGCTCACGGGCCCCGCGCCGATCCCGGAAGGTCCCTTCCGCACCCCGGCCCCCAACGCGTTTTGATCGCGCTCCTTTCGCGCGAAGATCACGGAGAGAATCATGACCACCCGACGCAGCATGTTCGCGGGCTATCTGTTCTGGGCCCTCGGATTCGTCGGCCTCTGCGGGCTCCACCGCTTCTACACCGGCCGCATCTGGACGGGTCTGCTCTGGTTCTTCACCGGCGGCCTGTTCTTCATCGGTCAGCTCGTCGACGTCTTCCTCGTCCCGGGTCAAACCCGAAACCCGGAGTGACGTCACGATCGAACGACCGTGCGAGACGAACGCGGCCCGAAGCGAAAGCTCCGGGCCGCGTCGTTGATCGCGGATCGTCGTTCGTTGTCGTTGTCGTGGACGTGGACGTGAACGGCGACGTCGACGAGTGACGCGTGCCGAGCGACGAGTGCCGAGTGCCGAGCGACGGGGAGGATGCCGAAGCGCACGCGTCCCGCAGTCACGCCTCGCTCACGCCGCGGCCTTCAACCCCGCCCGCACCAAGAGCGCGTCGAGCTCCGGGTCGCGCCCCATGAACGCGCGGTAGAGCGCGTCCGGCTCCTCGCTGTCGCCCTTCGCGAGCACGTGCTGGCGGAAGCTGCGCCCGACCTCTTCGCTCAGCACGCCGTGCTCCGCGAAGCGCGTGAACGCGTCCGCGTCGAGCACCTCCGCCCATTTGTAGCTGTAGTACCCCGCCGCGTACGCGGTGGGCGACGCGAAGAGGTGCGTGAAGCCGCAGACCATGCCGTAGTCGCTCGGCAGCTTCGTGGCGGAGTGCGCTTCGAGCACGTCGCGCGCGAACGCGAGCATCGCGTCCTCGCCGAGCGTCTTCGGATCGAGCTCGCGGTGCATCCGGAGATCCATCGTCGCGAAGCCGAGCTGCCGCATCTGCGCGCTCGCCGCGCGGTAGGTGCGCGCGCCGACCATCTTCTGGAAGAGCGCCTCCGGGATCGGCGCGCCCGTCTCGTAGTGACGCGCGAAGAGATCGAGCGAGACGCGCTCCCAGCAGAAGTTCTCCATGATCTGCGAGGGGAGCTCGACGAAATCCCACGCGACGTTGGTGCCGCCGAGGCTCTCGATCGGCACCTCCGAGAAGGCGTGATGGAGCAGGTGCCCGAACTCGTGGAAGAGCGTCTCGACCTCCGCGTGCGTGAGCAGCGCGGGCTTGCCGCCCACCGCGCGCGTCACGTTCGCGCAGAAGAGCCCGAGGTGCGGGCCCATCGGCTCGGTCGTCGCGCCGCTCAAGAGCGGGCTCATCCACGCGCCGCCGCGCTTGTTCTCGCGCGGGTAGAGGTCGACGTAGAACGCCGCGATCAGCGCGCCGTCACGCGCGACGTCGTGGATGCCGAAGCAGCGGACCGCCT
>CALJLK010000255.1 GCA_937982655.1 uncultured Sandaracinus sp. | reverse complement strand
CGAATGCGTGGTCGACACGCCGCTCGCGGAGCCGCGATGCAGACGCACGACGCCCGCTTCCGCGCGTCCTCCGGGCGAGGCGAGGTAGGCGCTCGCGAGCACGTCGGCGTAGCCGTCGCCATCGACGTCGCCTACTCCGGCCACGAGCTCGCCCAACCCTTCGTCGGCCGCGTCGCCCTCGAGCACCACGTCGGGCGTAGGCGTCAGCCCAGCGGCCGATCCGAGGTGCACGCCGACCTCTCCCGCGAGCGCGCGTCCACCTGGTGACGCGCGGTTCGCTCCGATCGACACGTCGGCGAAGCCGTCGCCGTTCACGTCGCCCACGCCCGCGACGGCGGCACCCACACGGTCACCCGCGACGCGCTCGCGAAGCACCAGCGGCGTGGTGCCGAGGCCGGTCGCGGAGCCGTAGTACACGCGCACCACGCGCTCGCCCGGCGCGCCGACCAACACGTCGGCGAAGCCATCGCCGTTCACGTCGCCCGCGCCCGCCACCGCGTGTCCGACCTCGCCGCGGTTCACGTTTCCTTCGACGGTCCAGGCGGGCGTGCTCGACGGGCCGCCGGGGCCGCCGAGGAAGACGTGGGCTGCACCCGCTTGCGCGACGCCACCCGGCTGCGCGCGCACCACGCCGACCAAGAGATCCACGAAGCCGTCGCCGTCGACGTCGCCCGCGTTCGCGACCGACCAACCGAAATACACACCGGCTTCGGCACCTTCGAGCACCACCGAAGGCGTGGCCGCGAGCCCGCTGGCGGTGCCGAGGTGCACGCTCACAGTGCCCGCGTCGACGCGACCTGCGACCGTGGTCAACGGCGCGCCGATCGCGACGTCGACCCGACCGTCGCCGTCGAAGTCGGTGATCGTGCCCGACGTCGTGTCGACGTCAGCGCTCGCGCTTCGGGCGCCGACCCAGAGCTGCCACACCGCGCTCGGGATCTCACCGTCACGTCCGTCGAGGCGTCCGCGCGCGCGCCAGAACCAGACGCCCGCCGCGAGCGCCGACGGAGGCCGCGCGCGATCGCCCGTCACCGCGATCGGCGGCAAGCAGCCGATCGTCATCGCCCGATCGCGGCAGAGCTCCACCGAGGCTCCATCGCTTCCCGCGGTGAGCTCCCAACGCAGGGTCGGGCGTTGGCTCGTCACGACGCTGGAGCTCGAAGGTGCGATCAGACGTGGTGGCAGCACGTCGGGCAGCGCGGCGTCGGGAAGAGCCGCGTCCATGCCCGCATCGAGCGTCGGCATGCTCGGCACGCAGCCCTCGCGCACGTCGCAGACCTCGGCCGGGCCGCAGAGCGCGTCGTCGGCCGCGCGCAGACACATGCCGTTGCGGCAGACGCCGCGCGCGCACGCGACCTCGCCGGAGCAGTCGACGTCGGTGCTGCATTCGTCGACGCAGGCCTCGCCCGCGCAGTCTTCGGGAACGCAGACCGGCGTGACACCGCAGTCGCAGGTCTGCCCGAGCGGGCACGCGAACTCGGCGCACGCCGCGCAGATCGTCACGCGCTGCTGTCGATCGCGCTCGTGGGCGAACCGCGCGACGCGCGAGCCGATCACGGCGCCGCTCGCGTCGATCAACTGGATCGCGACCGCGCGACGCTCGGACCTTCGGAGCGCGGGATAACGCGCGACGTCGTGCGGGGCGAGGAGCGCGTCGTCCGGCTCCGTCACGCGCAGCGACTCGACGTTTCCCGGTTCGTCGACGAGCTCGGTGCGCACCTCGACGAAGTCGGTGCCGGGCCGGTAGTCGGTTTGAAGGAGCACGTCCAGACGCACGGTGGGCTCGCTGGAGCACGCCCACGCGAGGCACGCGAGCAGCCCGAGGATCGTTCGTCGGCTCCGCTCACTCGCCATTCTGCAGGGACCTCTCGAAGCGCTCGAGATCGACCCGGAGCACCGACCGCGTCGTCATGTCCGAGTCGGCCCGATCGGCCGGGGCGCCGCGCTCCGAGCTCTCCTCCGTGCTCGCGGCCGACGATCGGTCGGACGCACGACGACGCGTCGCGCGTCGCTGCGATCGCCGAGGACTCTCCGTCGCGGGCGCGAGCTCCGATCCTGCGAGCGCCGATCCTGTGAGCTCCGATTCCGCCGAATCGCGCTCCGCGAGCGCCGATCCTGCGAGCTCCGATCGCGCCGAATCGCGGTCCGCGAGCGTCGAGCCCGCGAGCTCCGATCCGAGATCCCGACCCACACGCTCGGTGTCGGCGCGCGGCGGATCCGCCGCCGAGGTCGCCAGCTCGTCGTGCCCGAGCGCCGGCGCTTCCGACGCTCGTGGGGCTTCGAGGACCGTCGCGGGCGCGACGGGCGACGCGCGCTCGATCGGGGGCGCGACGTCCGGCGAGCGCAGCCCGAGCGCGACGCCGACCGCGATCGCGATCACCGCGAAGCTGGAGATGGCGAGCCAGCGCGACACGCGCCGCGGGGTGTGCCGGGGTTCGGTGGGAGCCTCGTCCGCTTCGTCGAAGAGCGCCGCGGTCGGCTGCGGACCGGAGACGCCGCTCATCACCTGCCGGATGCGCGACTCGAGCTCGTGCACGCGCGAGCCGCCTCGCGTGCGCACGACCTCGCCCAACGCCGCCGCCGACGCCCAACCGACCGAAGCACGCGCCGCGCGTTCGAGCGCGTTCGCCATCTCTTCGGCGGTGCGGAAGCGCCGCGCGACGTCGCGCTCGAGCGCCTTCGCGATCACGTCCGCGATCGCCGTCGGGATCCCCGCCACGTCGTCGAGCCGCGGGATCGGGTGGCTCGCGATCAGCTTCGCGAGCGCGAGCGGGTTGGGCGCCGCGAAGAGCCGCTTGCCACGGAAGGCCTCCCACGCGACGACGCCCAACGCGAACACGTCGCTGCGGCGGTCGAGCACGTCGCGCGCCTCGAGCTGTTCGGGCGAGAAGTACGCCAGCTTGCCCTTCAGCTCGCCGGTCTCGGTGTGGGTACGACGATGCATCGCGCGCGCGACGCCGAAGTCGCTCAGCCGAACGCGCCCATCGACGCCGATCAGCACGTTGTGCGGCGATACGTCGCGGTGCACGAGCTCGAGCGGCTCGCCCGTCGCGCTGCGCGCCTCGTGCGCGTCGTGCAGACCACGCGCCGTCTGCACGATCACCGAGGCCGCCATCGCGGGCGGCAGCGCACCCGCGCGCAGGAGCTCCTGCAGGTTCGCGCCGATCACGAGGTCCATCGCCATGTAGAGCGTGTCGCCCTCGCGACCGAGGTCGCGCACGCCGACCACGTTCGAACTCTCGACGTTCGCGGCGAGCGTCGCCTCGTCGAGGAACATCGAGACGAAGCGCTCGTCCTGCGACAGATGCGGGAGCATCAGCTTGATCGCGATCGGCTTTTGAAAACCTTCGTCGCCCACCAGCCGCGCCGCGTAGACGGTCGCCATCCCGCCGGACGCGATCGGGAAGAGGATCTCGTAGCGACCGAAGACCTCGCCCGTGCGGTGCGGCTCGTTCCCTCGATCTTTCCCTTGCTCGTTCCCCTGCTCCGTTCGCGCGCCGTCGGGGGCGAGCTGCGATCGCACGGCCCGCACGAGCGACATGCCCCACTCGTGGGTGGAGACGCTCGAAATGGCAGCGTGCCGCGATCGTGTCATGCGTCCACTCTCTCGCTCTGCCGTGGCTCCAAGGTCGACTCGGAATCCGCCCGAACGAGTGGCCACATCAGCTCGACCTGCCAGGGCCGATCGTCGAGGTTCTCGATCCCGAAGCTGGGCGGATACTTCCGCGTGATGCGCGCCGTGCCGAAGAGCACGTCCCACAAGAACAGCATGTTGCCGTAGTTCCCTTTGTAGAACGTGACGCCGTCGTCCGCATGTCGGCCGTGATGCATGTTGTGGGTAGACGGCGTGGAGACGACCCGCTCCAAGACCCACATCAATGGCCGAAGCGCGCGCACTTCGTAGAGCCGCGCATCCCAGCGCACGCTCGAGTGGGCACCCGCGATGATGCACAGCTTCAGCACGGCATACCCCACGTACACCGAGCCGAGCCCGAGGTGCACCAGGGCGCCGCTGATCCACAAGCTCGGCATGAGCGCATAGTAGAAGACGTTGTTGCGGTACATCATCTGGACGCTCATGTAGCGGGCCGAGTGATGGGCGCGGTGCAGGGCGTAGAGCACGGGCACGTTGTGTGACGTGCGGTGCCAGGCGTACTGCACGAGATCATCGCCGATCAGGAGCAGGCCGACCATCGCCCACCACGGCAGCTCCGCGAGGGCGCCTTCGGAGCGCGGCGCCACGGCGCCGAGCAGCGTCGCCGACACGACGACGACGGTCGGGCCCGTGAGCGCGACGGCCACCGTGGAGAAGACGTCCAGCAGCCAATCGCCTCGGCGAATGTCGCGGCTGCGCCAGTGCCCCGCGGCGAGCTCGGCGACCAGGAATCCCGTGTACACGGCGAAGATCGCGAGGCGTGTGTCCATGGGCTCCAGGGTGAGAGCCGCGTTGAATGATGAAAAGTGGTATGTTTTCATCGAAACATGCGCGAAGGGAATGATTCGCCCGCGAGGTACGACCTGCGGCACCTGCGGCACCTGGTCGCGGTGCACGAGCACGGGACCCTCCAGGCGGCCGCGGAACACCTGCATTTGAGCCAGTCGGCGCTCACGAAGTCGCTGCAAAAGTTCGAAGAGAGCCTCGGGGCCGAGCTCTTCGACCGCAGCGGTCGGCGCCTCCTCCTCACGCCCCTCGGGCGGCACGTGCTCACGCGCGCCCAGCGGGTGCTGCGGGTGGCCGACGACGTCCAACGCGAGGCGGACTCGTTCGCGGCGGGCGCGTTCGGAGAGGTCGTGCTCGGGGTCGGACCCGTGGTGGCGCTCGGCAGCCTGCCGCAGGTGTTGGCGGCGTTCTGCCCACGATTTCCTCTGGTCGGTGTGGTGGTGCGCAGCGGGTCCACGGAGAGCCTCGTGCCACGGCTCCTCGCGGGCGAGCTGCACTTCGTCGTGGCGGACTACGAGGCCCTCGAGGCGCACCCCGAGCTGCAGGTGCGCTCGTTGGGGGCCGACCCCATCGGCGTTGCTGCGCGTCCGGGGCATCCGCTCTGCGGCGCCTCGACGCCAGGGCTCGCCGACGTGTTGCGGTTCCCGCGAGGCTCCGCCACCGCGCCACCGCGCATCCGTCAGTGGCTGCGCACGCAACCGGGCGGCGACGAGCTGCGTCAGTCGCTCACGTGCGACAACTACGAGGTGCTGGTGGCGGTCGCGGAGGAGAGCGACACGCTCGTGCTCGGGCCGATCTCGATGCTGCGTCGCTACGAACGCGCGGGGCGTCTCGTGGTGCTGCCCATCGCGTATCCGAGCCCACCGAGCGAGCCAGCGGTGCTGAGCGTGCGCGACCGTCCGTTGGCGCCCGCCGTGGTCGCGCTGATGAAGGAATTCGGCGCGGCCGGAGCGTGAACGCGGTCGACGACGCTCATTGGATCCCGAGCACTCGCACGTGTACCTTGGGCCCTGCTCGACGTCATGTCCGCGCCTACCGCGTGATCGCTCCCGTCGCCAAAGGTGGAATGGCAGAGGTCTTTGCGGGAGAGCTCGTCGGAGAAGCGGGTTTCAGTCGGCCGGTCGCGATCAAGTCGATTCGCCCCGAGCTCGTCGGAGAGCCCGAGTTCGTCACGATGTTCCTCGACGAAGCGCGTCTCGCCGCGAACGTCCAGAGCCCCCACGTCGTGCACACCTTCGCCCTCGGTCGCACCGACGCGGGCGTGCCCTTCATGGTCATGGAGCTCGTGCTCGG
>CALJLK010000254.1 GCA_937982655.1 uncultured Sandaracinus sp. | reverse complement strand
GGCCGCACGGTGGTGTTGGGCGCGACGGTGGCGGGACGCGCTTGCACCGTCGGCGGCTGCGCGGGCTGCGCGGGGATCGTCGGACGCGGCTCCGGCTGCACCGTGACGGTGGTCGACGGTCGAACCGGCTGCGCGGGCTGCACGGTGACGGGGGTCGTCGGGCGGCTGGGCTGGACCACCGTCGGGCGCGGCTCGGGCTGCACGGTGACGGTGGTGGTCGGGCGGCTCGGCTGGACGGTGACCGTCGGCTGGCTCGGCTGAACCGTGACCGTGGTCGGACGGTTCGGCTGCACGACGACGGGCTGGCTCGGCTGCACCACGACCGTGGGCTGGCTCGGCTGCACCACGACGGTGGCGGGGCGCGGGCGCACCGTCACGTTCGCGCTCGGTCCGCGGTGCGCGCCCGGCGCGACGACGACCGTGGTGTGGTGGATCTCCGAGGGCGGCACCCGGCGCACGCGGCTCGGGCCGACGTGGACCTGCACGGTGCCTTCCGCGCGGTAGACGGGCGGGGGCGCGACGTCACGCGGGCGCCAATGACCCGGGTGGTACTGGTAGCCGCCGCCTTCGACGACCACGCACACGCCGTGCTCCCACTCGTACCCGGGGCGATCGGTCTCCCAATGACCTTCGATCCAGACCCAGCCGCTGCCCTGCCAATCCCAGTAGCCCTCGATCCAGATCGAGTCCGGGCTCGGCTTGAGGCCGGGCGAGACGGCCGCGACCAGGGGAGGAGGTGGCGCGGAGACCATCACGTAGCTCGGCGCCACGTAGTGATCCTGCACGTGCACGGTGGAGTGCCCGGTCGTGTGGATCACGCATCCGCTGCCGAGCGCGAGGACGAGGGCGAAGGGTAGGGCTCGAAGCATGGCTGTCTCCCGAGGTGCGCCGAGGGGGCGATCGTCGGTCCGCGATGCGGACGAGCGACGGGTCTGTGGACGAAGCGCGAACGCGAACGATTCGATGGGGGCGGGGGAACTTCTGTGAGATCTCGTGAAGATCATCCGAGCGCGCTCCACCGCTTGCGTGCGTTCGACACCAGCGCCGAGACCTCGGCTTGGGCGCGCTCGGCGAGCTCTTGGGTCTTGGCGGACTTCGCCGAGAACGCGGGCCCGACCTCGAGCGCGACGTCGGTGCGAGGGCGCGAGGCGACGTTGCGCAGGTGCGTGACGAAGTCGATGCCGACGTACTCGACGCCGTCGGGGTACGCGAGGCCGACCGGGACGACGTCGACGTCGAGCCCACGGGCGGCCGCGAAGGCGCCCATCTTGAAAGGCTGCACCTCGTCGCCGCGGAAGGTCGCGCCTTCGGGGAAGACCACGACGCTCTCGCCCGCCGCGAGGTGGCGACGGATCGCGCGGATCGCGTTGGCGCCGCTCGTCTCGGAGGCGCGATCGACGAAGACGGTGTTCGCGTGCCGCGCCATGCGGCCGAGCACGGGCCACTCCGCGAGATCCGCGCGGCTGAGGAAGGCCGCGTCGAGGCGCGTGAGGAGCACGCCGACGTCGAGCGCGGCGCGGTGGTTCGCGACCACGAGCATCGGGCGGTTCGTCGCGGGCTCGCCGGCCGCGTGCACGCGGACCGCGAGCGAATCGAGCAGTCGCGTGGCGACTCGTTTGCGGGCGCGCGCGAGGAGGGTGCGGCGCTCGTGCTCGGGCAAGCGGCGCAGGGTGAGCTCGTAGCGCGCGAGCTGCAGCGAGGCTTCGGCGCCGAAGCGTGCGGCGCGCAGCGCGGCGCGGACGTCGCGCGGGCGGACGTCGCGGGCACGAGGACGCGGCGGTTGGGCCATCGCGAGGGTTGTAGCAGGGTCGCGTGCGAGGTGAGGGAGGACGCGACCGTGGGGGTGACCCGAGCCGCGAGCCTGTGGCACGCTTCCCACGTGATGAGGGAGCTCGCCCCCGGATTGCTCGCGGCTGCGCCGAGCCTTCGGTGTCCCTTCTTCCATCACACCGTCGTGTTGCTCATCGATCACGGCGACGACGGCTCGTTCGGCTTCGTGCTGAACAAGGAGGCGCCGCTCGACTTTCGTGGCGTCGCCGAGGAGCTCGGGCTCGCGGTCGAGAACGATCGTGTGTTCGATGTGCCGGTGCTGCGCGGCGGGCCGGTGTCGCCGGAGACGGGCTGGATCGTCTTCGATCCGGATGGCGCGCCGAAGGTGCCCAAGGACGTGCTGCGCGTGTCCGGAGGGCTCGCGCTCACGGCGTCGGTCGACATGCTGCACGCGATGGCGAGCGGCGAGGTGCCGGAGCGCGCGCTGCTCACGCTCGGCTATTCGGGCTGGTCACCGGGGCAGCTCGAAGACGAGATGCGCGAGGGATCGTGGATCCCGATCGATCTGGATCCGGCGCTGATCTTCGAGCTGCCGATCGCGGACCGCTGGCGGATCGCGCTCGAGAGCCTCGGGATCGATCCGGGGCGCGTGACCTCGCGGATCGTCCCGCAGGCTTGAGCGTGCCGCGTCGAACCCCGCAGCTCAGAACTCGAAGCTGATCCCAACCGCGGCGTAGGGCAGGCCGAGGCGCGCGATGAAGCTCGCGGTGCGGCCGAACTTCCAGCGCACGCCGGCTGCGGCGACCACCCAATGGCCACGATCTTCGATGAAGTCGTCGCCGCGTCGGCCGCGCAGGACGCCGGGGTGCAAGAAGATGTTGGCGCCCGCCTCCGCGAAGACGCTGAACTTCTGGAAGAGGTAGAACTCCCAGTGTGCGACGACCGGGAAACCGAGGCCGAGGCCGTAGTCCCAACAATAGCCGCGTCCGCAGTCTCCGTCGTAGTCACGCCAGCGCACCACGTAGGTGTCGACCCCGAAGCTGAGGTAGAACGCGTCGTTGTGGCCGGAGAGAAACCCCTTCTTCGCGAGCGGGATGTTGAAGCGGACACCGCCCGCGAAGCCGCGGCCCCACCACGAGAAACCCGCGTGGAGATCGAGATGGAAGCCGTGGTCGGAAGAGTCTTGGTTCCAGATCTTGGGCCCTGGACCGGCGGCAGCCGGAGCGGGAGCCACCAAGAGGACCGAGGCGACGAGCAAAGCGGGAAGGACGAAGCGTTTCATCGTTTCTCCTCGAAGTCGTGGCGAAGCCGCGCGGCCCTGCGCACCGACGCGACCGACCTGGGGCCGAGCGACGGCCATGGCCAGCGCGAGCGAGGTGAGCGACACGGCAGACGTGCGGTTGGGATGGTTTCAGGTCCACTGCGAGCCCGACAGACGAGCTCGCGTGCGACGTGACGGGTACGGCGACGTCGAGATCAGAAGAACTCGGTGCAGCAGCCGGTGAGGCAGTAGAGGTCGGGCGGGCAGGGCGCGAGGCCTTCGATGCCGCAGGCTTGACGACCGTCGTCGCAGGTCGGCAGCGGAGGGGTGCCGCCGTCGATTGCGCCGCCGTCCGGCAGGGTGCCGGCGTCGACCGGGGGCGGGGGCGGGAAGCAGTCCTCGGGGATCGTCGCGGGGTCGCGGCCGAGGCAGAGCTCGCAACGACCGCAGGGGTTGTAGCAGGAGTTCTCGCCGTCCTCGCCGCCGACCGGGACACACGGGAAGCACTTCGTGGGATCTCCGATG
>CALJLK010000253.1 GCA_937982655.1 uncultured Sandaracinus sp. | reverse complement strand
GACGACCGCGCCGTTCCGACCACGGAACGACGATCTCAGCTCACGTGCTCGATCCGCTGGATGCCCTTGCGGCTCACGATCACGCGGATGCGCTTCCAGGGCGGGCTCTCGTCGCCCGCGCGGCGCAGGCGGTACACGATCGCGAGGTTGTACACGCGCGGCGCGTTGGCGGCGTAGACGTGCGCGTCGTCGGGATCCGCGAAGACGATGCGCTGCTTCGGATCGTCCGTGTGCGCGAGCCAGCGGCGCAGATCGAGACGAAAGACCTCCGTCAGCGCGGCGTAGCGTCCGTCGGTCGCGCGCATCGCGTCCGCGTCGACGCGGCAGACTTTCTGATGCCAGAGCACCTCTTCGGGGCGCGCGTGCTCTTCGAGCTCGTGCTGGCGCGTGCTGTTGCGCGTCGCGAGGACGGGCTTCGGGATCTCGCTCTTGCCCACGAAGGCCGAGCGCTCCTTGATGGTACCGAGCACGCGGTCGCTGCCCGCGGAGCGCAGCTTCCAGAGCCGATCCGGCAGGTGCTTGGCCACCCAGCTCGCGAAGACGTTCTGGAGCGTGGCCTTGATGCGATCTTTGCCCGCGTAGGCGAGGATCACCACCGCCGCCCACATCCACGGGCTCTGAAAGGCCGACGCGTTCGCGTGGGTTCCGTGATAGGCGGCTGCCACGACGGCGAAGCTCATCGCGATGGAGGCCGCGACGGCGTAGAGCACTTGCAGCGTGAAACGACCTGCCTCGCTGACGTCTTTTTCGGCTTGAAGCGCCGAAGCGGTGAAGCGCTTGAGCACGTGACGCCGAAACTCGAGGTGCTCGATCTCGCGCTTGCCGACCTTCGCGTGGCCCACGCCCTCGAGGCCGTGATCACGGCGGTACCGCGCCTCGTGGACCGCGCCTGCCGCGACCAGCGCCGCGAGCTCGTGGTGCTTTCGGCCGAGATCCAGCGAGAGGCTCGCGAGCAGCGTCTCCGCCACGAGCGAGAGGTCCTCGTCGATCCACTCCGCCGCGACCTTCGCGCCCTCGGTCTTCGCGCGCGGCAAGATCTCGCGGGTCGCGTCGAGCAGCTCGCGCACGCGGACCAAAAGCGTGCGCGTGAGCGCCTCGACCGCGTCGGGCTCGTTCGCGGCGCGCACCTCCTCGATGCGACGCCGCGCCGAGAGCAGCGCGGTGCGGACCTCCGACGCGAACACGCGCAGCTCGCGCACCGCCGTCGCCTCGTCGCGGGTCAGCGCCTCCGCGAGCTTCGGGACGCCGTCACGCGCGAGCTCGCCGAGCGGTCGACGCGTCACCGCGAAGCGCACCCAGCTCTGGAAGTCGCGGTAGATGTCCTCCTTCGAGTAGCTCTCACGGCTGAGCCGGAGGCTCTTGGGCACGAAGAAGTAGGCTTCCCAGACGTGATCGGCGTCGGCGGTCGCTCCCGTCGGGTAGTCGACGGCGAGCTCGAGGTGGGTACGATCGTGAACGCGCCACTCGGGCGAGCGATCGCCGGGGCTGAGATCGCCGAGGAGGGTCGCCCACTCGCCCGGCGCGGAGAAACGCCCCGTCGACTCGGTGTCGAGCTCGTCCGTGGCGGCTTGGAGGCGTGGCTTCGCGACACGCTTCTTGGGCGGATCCGACGTACGCAGGTCTCTCGCCATGCCACCGTGCTTTGCCAACGCCGCTTCCGAGCCTCCGTGAAGTCGGCGGCTGACCCCGCCGACTCAGGTAACGAGTCGGCGGCTGACCCCGCCGACTCAGGTAACGAGTCCTGCCTCCGCGGAGGCCGCGCGGTCCTGCCCGCGTGTGAACTCTGTCACCAAACTGACACAAAGAGACAGCTCACGCCAGGAATCCCGCGGGGTTGCGCGACCGGGGGCAGCGGACATGCTCCGCCGCGATGTACGTGAACCGCGACACGATGAAGGCCCTCGGACAGAGCGCGGCCGCTCACCTGAACGCGCGTCGGGCGCGCACGTGGACGGGCTTCTCGGCGGCGTGGATGGGCTTGCGGACGATGGTTCGAGTCGGGCGTCGCCTCGACGATCGGTTCTTCCCCGAGTGGCGCGAGCAGCCGGTGCGCGAGCCGGTGTTCATATTCGCCAACGGCCGGAGCGGCACCACGATGCTTCATCGGCTGCTCTCCTGGGACGAAGAGCACTTCGCGTCGTACAAGCTCTATCAATCGATCTTCAGCGCGGTGAGCTGGCAGCGTCTGTTCGAGAAGATCGGGCACACGCCGTGGGTCGGATCGCTCGGACGCAAGGCGGTCGACGCCATCAACGAGACGTTCTTCTCCGGCTGGGAGGGCATCCACGAGCTCGGCATCGACAAGGAAGAGGAAGACGAAGCGCTCTTCGTGATGGCGCTCGAGTCGCCGACGGTGTCGCTGCTCAACCCGTTCCAGGAGAACTACCAGCGAATGGGGTGGCTCGACGCGGAGCGCCCGGAGCGACGCCGCGCCTTCATGGACGACTACGAGGCGGCGCTGAAGAAGCACCTCTTCGCGGTCGGCGGTGACAAGCACTTCCTGAACAAGAACGTCTTCACCGCGCCCCGCCTCAAGACCTTCCTCGAGCGTTTCCCCGACGCGCGCTTCGTCTATCTCGTGCGGCATCCGGCGGAGGCGCTGCCGAGCTGGCTCAACATGTTCTACGAGAAGTGGATCACGCACTCGCCGGAGCTGCCGCACGACTCGCCGCAGGCCCGCGAGCTCGCGGAGATGTGCTTCGCCTACTACCGCTACGTGCTCGCGATCCGGAACGAGCTGCCGAGCGAGCGCTTCCACCTCGTGCGATACGAGGAGCTGGTCCGAGACGCGCGCCCGGTGGTGGAGGGGCTCTACGCGTGGATGGGCTTGCCGCTGAGCGAGTCGTACCGCGCGAAGCTGCAGGCGTTCTCGGAGAAGCAGCGCGGCTACCAGAGCGCGCACGAGTATTCGCTCGAGCAGTTCGGGCTGAGCCGCGACTGGGTCTACGAGCAGATCCCCGAGGTCTACGAGGCGTTCGGCTACGAACGCTGACGGCACCGCGAGCGTGAGACGTCGACGCGACGTCGCGGCGGGTGATCGTGCGCGGTCCGTGGTCGTGAACGACACCATTCGAGCACGAGACTCGAGCGCTGGACGTCGAAGCGCTCCACACGCTCAGTGCGCCGCGGTCTCTCCGTCTGCGCGCGGGCCGTGGCCGGGTTCCTCGCCTTCGCGCTCGTTGGGCACCGGGGTAGGCGCGGACGGTTTGGACGGTCCGCCCTCGCGCGCGAGCACACGCTTGAGCTGCCACGCCAGCCAGGGCGGCGCGATCACGGTGGTGCCCATGACCATCAAGACGACGGCCATGTACACGTCGGGCTCGATCAGCGGGTGACCGTCCACGCGGATCCCGCGTCCGACGTCCGCGAAGATCAGGCCCACCTCGCCGCGCGGAACCATGCCGATTCCGACGGTCATCTTGTCGACCTTGCCGCGCACCCCGAGCCCCGCGAAGAGCTTGCCGATCACGGCGACCACGATCAGCGCGAGCGCGAGGATCAAGGGCTGCGCGGACACGCCCGAGAGATCCACGAGCATGCCGGTCCGTACGAAGAAGATGGGCGCCATGAACGCGACGATCGGCGCGACGAGAGGCGCGAGGTCGTGCTTGCTGTGCTTGCCGAACGGTTTGACGTGGACCTCGTCCAAGATGAGCCCCGCCGCGAACGCGCCGACGATCGGTGCCAGACCCGCGGCGGCGCTCACGCCCGCCAGCAAGAGGCAGAGGCCGATCGCGACGGCGGCGAGCACACCGCCGCTTCGAAGGTGCGAGGCCAGGCGGAAGAGACCCGGCATCACGAACGCGCCGAGGAGGAGCGCGCCGAGGAGGAAGCCCGCCGCGAGGCCGCTGATGACGGCGAGCTGCGTGGCGTCGATCTCGCCGCTCGCGGCGAGGCCCGCCACGACCGCGAGCACGATGAGGCCGAGCACGTCGTCGATGACCGCGGCGCCGAGGATGACGCGCGACTCGTCGCGGTTCATCGCGTTCAGGCCCTGGAGCACACGCGCGGTGATACCGACCGAGGTCGCGCAGAGGGTGGCGCCGACGAAGAGGTGGAGCGAGGTCGCGCCGTCGGGGATCAGCAGGTAGGACGCGCCGAAGCCGAGCGCCATCGGCATCACGACGCCGATGATCGCGACGAGCCCCGATTGAGGCGCGACCTTCTTCATCTCGGTCAGCGTCGACTCGAGACCGACCTCGAAGAGCAGGAGCACGACGCCGAAGTTCGCGAGGAACTCGACGGAGGGCATCGACGCCGCGGTCGCGAAGGTGTCGACACCGAGCAGCGTGAGATTGCCGAGCAGGATGCCCGCGCAGAGCTCGCCGAGCACGGCAGGCTGCTTGAGGCGCACCGCGAGCTCGCCGCCCGCTTTCGCGGCGAGCAGGATCGCGGCGAGCGTGAGCCACACCTCGGCGCCCGGTCCGTGCGCGTCGTCGCTCGCGTGCGCGGTGATCGGCATCGCGAGCGCGAGGAGCACGAGGAAGCCACGAAGGATGCGCGGACGGGGTCGGTTCATGGTCGGCCTCGGGCTGCGCCGCGTCGGGCTCTCATTTCGCGATCTCTGCGAGATCACGCGAGAAAGTCGCCCAAAACGCGAGCCCGGCCGTTCTAGGGCGAGGGGCGAGGCGTCGCAAGCAAAAGCGGTCGGGGTGACGCGGCTCGGGAGTCGAGGGACGCCACGGTCTTGCGGGCGACCTCGTGCTTCGCGACACTGAAGCGTCATTCAGTGGGCAGTGCCCGCGTGGTGTTCGACCGCCGCGGGCGAAGGAGCAGACGACGATGGAGCGCACGATCTTCCGGGAGGAGCACGAGAGCTTTCGCAAGGCGTTTCGGCAGTTCGTGCAGAAGGAGGTCGTGCCGCACCAGGAGCGTTGGCGACACGAGGGCTGCGTCGATCGCGAGGTGTGGCGGAAGGCGGGAGCGGAGGGGTTCCTCTGTCCGTGGCTCGAAGAGGAGCACGGCGGGCCGGGAGGCGACTTCCTGCACAGCGTCGTGGTGATCGAGGAGCTCGCGAAGGTCTACGAGTCGGGCTTCGCGATGACGCTGCACAGCGACGTGATCGTCCCGTACCTGCACGAGTTCGGGAACGCGGCGCAGAAGGCGAAGTGGCTGCCGGCCTGCGCGAGCGGCGAGCTCGTGACCGCGATCGCGATGACGGAGCCGAGCACGGGCTCGGATCTCGCGGCGCTTCGCACGACCGCGCGGCGCGAGGGCGACGAGTACGTGCTCGACGGCGCGAAGACCTTCATCAGCAACGGCACGCTCTGCGATCTCTGCATCGTCGCGGCGAAGACGGGCGGGGAAGATCCGCATCGGAGCATCTCGCTCTTCGTGGTGGAGGCGGACCGGCCGGGCTTCGTCAAAGGCAAGAAGCTCGCGAAGATGGGCATGGCTTCGCAGGACACGTCCGAGCTCTTCTTCGAGGATTGTCGGATCCCGGCGTCGAACCTGCTCGGCCAAGAGGGGCTCGGCTTCTTCATGCTGATGCGCAAGCTCGCGCAGGAGCGCCTCGTGGTGGGCGTGGCGGCGCAGGCGGGCGCGGCGCAAGTGGTCGCGGACACCGTGCGCTACTGCAAGGAGCGCGAGGCGTTCGGGCGGCCGATCGCGAAGTTCCAGAACACGCAGTTCGAGCTCGTGGACTGCGCGACCGAGGTCGAGGTCGGCCAAGCGTTCCTCGATCGGCTGCTCGTCGATCACGTCGCGGGCAAACACCTCGTGAAGGAGTGCTCGATGAGCAAGCTCTGGCACACCGAGATGCTCGGGCGCGTGGTCGATCGCTGCCTGCAGCTCTTCGGCGGCTACGGCTACATGCTGGAGTACCCGGTGACGCGCGCGTACATGGACGCGCGCGTGCAGCGCATCTACGCGGGAACGAGCGAGATCATGAAGGTGATCATCGCCAAGCAGATGGGGTTGTAGGCGCGAGGTCGAGACGCGATCTCGTGATCGCGTCTCGACTCGAGAGACTCAGCCGCCCACGAGCGCCCGCTTCGCGCGCAGGCTCCGCGCGCGCTCCGCGAACGCCGCCAGACGGCGCGAGCGCGGCAGCGACGCCACCGCGGACGAGAGCGGCGCGGTGATGCGGCCGAGGTCGAGCGCGTTCGCGACGTCCATCGCGGCGCGCAGCCCCGTCTCCGCCGCGCCCTCCATGTAGCCCTGGAAGTCGAGCGAGGTGTGCTCTCCGCAAAAGTGAAGGCGCCCTTCGCGCTCGCCTTCCACGCCGTAGTAGGCCCACTGACCGGGCGCGTAACACGCGTAGCTCCCGAGCGCGGTCGGCACCGAGGGCCAGTGCATGCGCAGCACGTTGCCGTTGTACGCGTCTTCGGTGCCCGGGAAGACCTCGTCGAGCAGCGGCAGCACACGCTCCGCGAGGCTCTCGGGAGTTCCTTCGTTCGCCGCCGCGCCCGCGGTGCCGCCGAGGTAGTGGGTGAGGATGCCTTCTTCGCCGGCTTGGCCGCGCGAGGTCTCCCAGAAGGTCTGCGCGCCGTTGTCGGCGAAGCCGGCGCCGCCCGCGACCGTCGCGCCCGGCAGCTCGGGCGGGTTGCGCCACGGCTTGTAGGTCGTTTGAAGCATCAGCTTCGCGTTGGTGCCGTAGCCGAGCGCGTCGATGATCGCGCGTTTGTCGGCGGAGATCGGCACCTCGATCGTGACGTCACGCAAGACCGTGAAGGGGAGGGTGACGATCACGTGATCGTAGTCTTCTTCGACGGTGCCGCTCGGGCCCTCGGCGACCACGCGGACGGCGGCGCCTTCGCGGATCGCGGTCACGCGGTGGCGCAGGCGCACACGATCGCCGAGCTCGGCGGCGAGCGCTTCGGCGACCGCGGAGCTGCCCTCGTGGATGTGGTAGCGCTCGTCGGAGACGCCGAAGACCTTGAAGTGCTCGGTGTCGTCGAAGCCGATGAGGTAGACCATGTTGAGCACGGACTGCTCGTTCGTCTCGCGGCCGTACTCGCCGACGTAGGCGACGTCTAGGAGCGAGCGGAGCGTCTCGTCGGCGACGTTCTCCGCGAGCCAGTCGCGCAGCGAGATCGCGTCGAGGCGCGCGTACTCGTCGTCGTCGTTTTCCGCCGCGTCGAACGCAGCCGCGAGCAGCGGCGCGACCGGCTCCCAGGCGGCGAGGATTTCTTCTTCGGGGACGATCCGTCCGCCGAAGTAGAAGGTCTCCGCGCGGACGCCCTCCGGCTCTTGGAGATCGTCGAGGGTCAATCCGAACTCCTCGGCGAGCGCCTGCATCGTCAGATGGCCGGAGTCGACGAGCTCTCCACCGAGCTCCGCGATCTGTCCGGCGTCGAGCATGCCGCGCGCGGTGAAGGTGCGACCGCCCGCACGGTCGGAGGCCTCGTAGACGTCGACTGGCACCCCGAGCTGCGCGAGCCGATATGCGGCGTGCAGGCCCGCCACGCCCGCGCCGAGCACCGCGACGCGAGCGTTCGCGGGGTCGCCTCTGCCGTCGCCGCACGCCGAGAGCGCGCTCAGCAGCGGCGTCGCGGCGAGCACACCCGCGCCGCGCAGGACGTCGCGGCGGTGCATGCGGTCGCGCGCGGCGAGCTCGGTGACCGGGATGCCGTGGGCGTGGGCGCGGAGCGCGAGACGTGCGTGGTGACGAAGGCGAGCGAAGAGCGTGCTGCGAGCCATGTGGATCCCCTCCCGGAGCGGGCCGCATGACGGGGCCCGATCGGCGGCGGAGCATCGCAGAGCGCGGGCGAGGCGGGAAGATCGCGACGTGGGGATCACGCCACGAGCGCGTACTGGCTCACGAGGCGGATCACTCCACGAGCACGCACTGACGGAGGTAGCGCCAACCGCTCGGGATCGGCGACGAGCTCGCGGTCTCGCCGACCCACTTCTCGCCGCTGCCGGACGAGCTGGTGGTGGTGTCGCGATCGAAGAGGAGATCGTAGGTGCCGGGCACCAAGCGCAGGTCGATCACGTCGTCGTTCGCGTCGCGTCGGTAGCCGCCGGTGACGGTGGTCGTGTAGCGGAGCACGCCGACCAGATGACGCGTGCCGGTGTCGCGCGCGACCGCCCACACGCTCGCGGCCCCGTAGGCGTTCGAAGGCACGGTGGTGGGCGCGGCGGCGCCGTCGACCGTGATGTTTCCGAGCCACGTCGTGGTCGGGACGTCGACGGTGAGGCTCGACGCGCCCGCGGGGATCACGACGTTGCTGCGGATGAGGCGCCAGCCG
>CALJLK010000252.1 GCA_937982655.1 uncultured Sandaracinus sp. | reverse complement strand
ACGAACGCGAGCCCGACGTGCTCGCGGAGCACTACCGCCTCGGCGGCGATCCCCGCGAAGCCGCGCGCTGGTACGCGGAAGCCGCGGTGCGCGCGTTCGAGGCGAACGATCTCGACGCGGTCCTCGATCGCACCGCGCGGGGTCTCGACGCGGACGAGCTCGCGCCCTCCGTGCTCGGACGACTGCACCTCTGGCGCGCGGAGGCGATGCGCTGGCGCGGCAAACGCGAGGACGCCGCCGCGCACGCGGAGCACGCGCTCGGCGCGCTGCCCGGTGGGAGCGCGGAGTGGTACCAGGCGCTCGGCAGCCTGCTCATCGCCGCGGGCTCGAAGGGCGATCGCGAGGCGCTCCGTCGCTGGTCCGCGCTGCTCGCAGAACAAACCTGCCGCGACGACGACGCCGCGCGGCGCGAACGGCTGGTCGCGCTCTGTCGCGCGGGGCATCAGCACCTCTGGCTCGGCGATCGCGCGGGCGCGGAGGCGCGCTTCGCCGCGATGCTCGATCTCGCGGAGCTCTTGCGATCGCGCCGTGCGTACGACGCGATCGCGGAGGCCTGGGTCGAGACCACACGCGCCGCGATCGCGCTGCACGCAGGACAAGTGAGCGCCTACCTCGACGCGACCGTCACCGCGCTTCGTGCGTACGACCTCGCGGGCGATCAGCGACACGCGTGCAACCAACGCGTGCGGCTCGGCTACGGCTGGATCGAGATCGGCGCGCTGGAGGACGCGGAGCGCGAGCTGCGTGTGGCCTTCGCGAGCGCGGAGCGGCTCGGGCTCGACTTCGTGGCGGGCTTCGCCTCGCAGAACCTCGGCTGGACGCGCGCGCTGCGTGGTGACCTCGCCGAAGCCCGCGAGCACGAGCTGCGGGCGCTCGCGATCGGACAACGCCTCGCGCAGCCTGCGATCGAGGGCGGCGCGCGCTTCTACCTGAGCCGCATCGCGCTGCTCGCGGGCGACGCCGCGGTCGCGGTGGCGGAGGCCGAAGCGGCCGAGCGCCTCGTCGCCGCGATACCGCCGTTGAAGGTGCTGTGCACGGCGGCAAGAGCGCGCGCCTCCCTCCGAGCAGGGCGCACCACCGATGCGGTGGACGCCGCACGCGCGGCGGTCGCGGCGCGCAGCGAGCTCACCTCGATGGAGGAAGGGCTCGCGCTCGTGTGGCTCGCCGCGCTCGAATGCGATCGCACGCCCGAGCACGTGAGCGACGCGCGCGCGTTCTTGCAGCGTCGCCTGGCGGGCCTGCGCGAGGAGCATCGCGCGGGCTGGCTCGGAGGCGGCGAGGTGGCGCGGCTGCGCGAGCTGGTGTGATCGGCGCCGAGCGCGCTCGGTCGCACGCCACGTCTCGCGCGGCCCGAGGCCTCGACGTAACGAGCCGCGCTCGGCGGACGTCATGCGCGCTCGATGACCCGACACGTCCTCCCCGAAGCCCGCATCCACCCCGCCATCCGCCAGAAGATCGCGGACAACCACCGCGACGTCGTCGAGGAGGTCGAGGCCGCGGTCGCCGCGCACGAGTGGGTGGTCGTGGGCATGGCCCAGAACCCGGTGGTGAAGAAGGCCCGCAAGCTCCTCGAGGGCAAGGGGCTCGCGTTCCACTACCTCGAGTACGGCAGCTACCTGAAGCTCTGGCGCCGACGCAACGCGCTGAAGATGTGGAGCGGCTGGCCGACGTTCCCGATGGTCTTCCACCGTGGGGTGCTCATCGGGGGCGCGGAGGACTTGGCGAAGTACCTCGAGAACCCTGGGTGAATCGCGTTCGATTTTCGGACACCGTGTTCGATTTCCGAACAATCAGATTCGTCCAAAAATCGAACACAGCTCCAGAATCGCGCAAAATCCCCGAGAAAACCGCGTGGCACGAACGCTGCTCACTCTCGGGGCATGAAGACGCTCGCCACCCTCGCCCTGGTCGCCTTCGTGCTCCTCCCCTCGGTCGCCGACGCGCAGACGATGATCTACGTGAACGGCCTCGGGTCGACGAACTGGCTCGACGGTTCGAGCAAGGGTGAGACGCCCCGACGGGCGAACCTCTCGTGGATCAACACCCACGTCGACGCGTGGGTCGACCAACGGTACGACCACCAGCAGGCGGTGGCGCAGTTCAAGGGCATCCTCGACCAGCACTGCCGGGGCACCAACTGGTGCTACGTCATGGCCTACTCGAACGGCGGCGCGGTCACGACCGAGACGCTCTCGGTCTACGGCAACCAGTGGAAGATCGCGTGGATCTTCACCACCGCGGGCAACCAGGGTGGCAGCGAGATCTCGAACATGAGCTGGATGTCGGAGCTCTTCGGCGGCTGCGACATGGCGGACGAGATCGGACCCGGCGTCCACCGCCGCCCCAGCTTCAACCACAACGCGGTGCCGGTCGCGGTCTACAACGTCGGCGGTGACGGCTACTGCTGGGGTTGCGGGCTCGGCGCGACGCATCCGTTCCTCCCCGGCAACGACGATGGCGTCGTCGCACCTCACTCCGCCTACAGCTACACGAACACCAACGGGTACGACCACGGCTGTCAGGCGACTCAATGGACGAACCACTACACCGCCTACCGCTGCGACGGCGTGAACGAGGACCACTTCAAGGTGAAGACCCAGCACATTCAATGCCTCGAATCGGGATGCTGAGCGAGGTTTGAACGAGGTGCGGTACCCTTGAGCGTAGGGGTACGGGCTTGGGCACGACGAAGTTTTCTGGAGGCCGCTGGATCGGGATCGCGATGGCGATCTTGATCGGCGGCCTCGGTCTTTTCTGGGCGCTGCGCGATCGAGGCGACGAGGACGCGAGGGCGGACGAAGAAGTCGCCTCCGTGGAGGTCCGCGCGGAGGAAGATCGCCCACGCACGCGCTTCGACGGGAACGAGTGGCGCGACGTGACGCCACCGTCACGCGGCCGAAGCTCGGCCGAGCGCGAAGCGGCGCTCCTCTCGGGCGCGCCGACGAGCGGGCCGACGCCGCGCTACCCGAGCGGACGCATGGTGAGCTCGCTCGACGTGTACCGCGCGATGAGCGCCTACCCGCCCGACTCGCGCCCCCTCGAGCCGGAGCGCCACCACGATCTCATCGACTGGAACCGCCAACAGCACGGCTCGAACCCGATCGAAGGCGACGAGCAGGGCACGACCTACCTCTACACGGCGGACCTCGCGTGGGTGATGGGCGAGGGCCCGATCCGGAGCTGGCTCCAGGTCAGCCGGGACGACCAGCCGGTGGAGGCGGAGGTGCTCCAAGCGTGGGTCGCTCCGAACGCGCGACGCGGCGAGGAGCTCACGCCGCAGCAACGTCAGCCGGTGCGGCTCGAGTACACCCGCGACGGCGATCGCTGGGTACACGACCTCGTCCCCGCGCAGGCGTTCCCGAACGTCCCCCGCCGTTCGATCGATCTCGTCTTCGTGATCGAGTTCACCTACGAAGGCGCCACACGTCCGGCCCGCGCCGCCCTCTCCGCCCTCTGGGCCCCGCCCGGCGCGCAGCCTGCGCGCTTCACGGGCACCTTCCGCGACGCCGTGGAGGCGGGCTCGCTCGCGATCTACGTCGGAGTCGAGGTCACGGAGCCGGGATTCTTCAACGTCGACGCGAACCTCTGGGGCGAAGGCGAAGCGCCGGTCGCGTGGACGAAGTGGCGCGGCGATCTCACGCCGGGCCAGCAGGAGATCCGTTTGAGCTTCTTCGGCAAGGCGCTCGTCGACAGCGGCGCGTCACCACCGTTTCGACTCGAACAGCTCCGCGGCTTCCGCTACGCGGAGAGCCAGAGCCCCGCCGTGCAGCCGATGGACGCCTACCCGGGCGCGTACGTCTGCACCTCGCGCGAGGGCTTCGCCGACGCGGAGTGGGACGACCCCCTGCGCGAAGAGCGCATCGCCGAGCTCGAGCGCGTCGAGAGCCAGGGCGGCAACCCGCCCGTGCCGCTCGAGTCCTTCCTCGGCAACCTCCCGCCCGAGCAGCGGGCGCGCGAGGCCGAGCGCCTCGGCGTGGACCCGAACGACTTCACCGCCGAAGCACTCTCCCGCATCGAGCTGCCCCCGGACGAGCCCGAGATGTGACGTCGAGCCGGAGAGCTGACGCGCCACCGAGCCGACGTTCGTCTCCGCCGAGTCGCGGTCGCCGTCGACGTGGACGACTCGCGGGAAGCAACCCCGGGTTTTCCGATCGATAGCGTTCCCCCAGGCGCC